>NZ_JBMPIU010000004.1:0-430057 GCF_049341865.1 Curtobacterium phyllosphaerae
GAAACACCCATCGCACGAGGTCAATAAATTGGCATTGACAATGTGCACGCTGTTGAGTTCTCAAGGACCAGACGCACTCGACCATCCACCCGCAGGCTTCAGCACCGAGGCTGTGTCTTCGTTGCCACCGATTCGCATCGCCCACGCCGATCGGCGTGGTCACTGGCTCATCCCGGAGGAGAGGATCGGTGGACTTTACATCCTAAGCGTCGAAGCCAGCCAGCACAAGGCCGGATCTGAACTTCGGTGGAGGATGGTCCCCTCTTCAGGCCGACGTGCTCCGAGACTTGCATCTCAGCCGCTCCGCCGCACCTTTGGGGTGACGAGTAAGAACTCTACGCGGCAGCCCCGGACCGGTCGAATCATGCGCGCAGCCCGGGCGTGTCGTGGGCCCGATGCCCGCAGCCGCGCGGATCAGGCGGTGACGGTCACGCCGGCGAGTGTCTTCTTGCCGCGACGGAGCACGACCACGCCCCCAGCGAGCACCGAGGACGACAGGAGCGTCACCGGATCGGTGACCCGCTCGTTGTTGACCGAGACACCGCCCTCGGCGATCGCGCGCCGCGCCGCGCCGAGCGACGCCACGAGGCCGGTCTCCACCAGCGCGCGCGCGACGTCGACGTCCGGGCCGACCGTGGCGGAGGGCAGCTCCGAGATCGCCGCGCGGAGGGTGTCCGCATCGAGGGCACGGAGGTCGCCGTTCCCGAACAGCGCGGCCGCGGCATCGATCGCGGCCTGCGTCGCGGTCTCGCCGTGCACCAGGGCGGTGACCGCGAACGCGAGCGCTCGTTGTCCTTCGCGGCGGAACGGTTCGTCCGCGACGGCGCGCGCGAGCCGGTCGATCTCGGTGCGGGGCAGGAACGTGAACGCCTTGAGGCGCTCGACGACGTCGTCGTCGGCCGTGTTGAGCCAGAACTGGTAGAAGGCGTACGGCGTCGTCATCGCGGGGTCGAGCCAGACGGCGTTCCCTTCGCTCTTGCCGAACTTCGTGCCGTCGGTGTTCGTGATGAGGGGCGTGCCGAGCGCGTGGACGGTGGCGCCCTCGGCTCGTCGGATCAGCTCCGTGCCGCTCGTCAGGTTCCCCCACTGGTCGCTGCCGCCGGTCTGCAGCGTGCACCCGTACCGGAGGAACAGCTCCCGGTAGTCCATGCCCTGCAGGATCTGGTAGCTGAACTCCGTGTAGCTGATCCCCGCGTCCGAGTTCAGCCGCGCGGAGACGGCGTCCTTCTTGATCATCGTGTTCACGCGGAAGTACTTGCCGATGTCGCGGAGGAAGTCGATCGCGGACATCGGCGACGTCCAGTCGAGGTTGTTCACCATGCGGAGCGCGTTGTCCGCGCCCGGCTCGGTCTCCGTCGCGCTCAGGAACCGGGACACCTGGTCGCGGAGACGGACGACCCAGTCCTCGACCGTCGCCCGGTCGTTCAGGGTCCGCTCCGCCGTCGGCCGCGGGTCGCCGATCAGGCCAGTCGAGCCGCCGACGAGCCCGAGGGGGCGGTGGCCCGCGAGCTGCAGTCGCCGCATGAGCAGCAGCTGGTAGAGGTTGCCGCAGTGCAGGCTCGGCGCCGTCGGGTCGAACCCGCAGTAGTACGTGATCGGCTCGCCGTCGAGGGCGTCCTTCAGTGCGGTCTCGTCGGTGGAGACCTGCACGAGACCCCGCCAGGCGAACTCGTCCCAGATCGAGGGGAAGGACGGGTCGTTCTGTTGCCGCGTCAGGACGTCGGGAGCGGTGTCACTGGACATCCGCCCATGTTAGTGGCCAGCCGGTGCGGGGTCGGGAGGCCCGTCGAGCGCCTGTGGATGACGCCGGTACGCCGACACCGTCGGGTCCCCCGCCAGCCAGAACCGCCACGGGAACCCGGCACCGCCGGCGAGACCGCGGATACCGGTCCGGGGACCGGTGCTGATGCCGGACGGGAGGTCCTGGGCGGCCGCGAGGCGTGCCTCCAGACCGTCGACCGGCGACAGCCGGACCGTGTACGGGCCGGTCCCGTCCACCGTGCTCGACCCGTCGTCGTCGAGCAGCGCGCCGAGCGCCTGGCCGAGGTTGCCCGGCCCGCGGGCCAGGCCGACGTCGGTGACCCGGTCGCCACGTCGCTCGCGTGCGACGTCGAGTCCGTCGACCACCTCGCCGGCGCGCAACAGCGATCCCGACGCGACCCCGTCCGGACCACTCACGATGTTGCAGCAGGTGTGGATCCCGTACGAGCGGTACGCGTACAGGGTTCCCGGCGGCCCGAACAGGTGCCGGTTGCGCGTCCGCACCCCGCGGAAGGCGTGCGATCCGGGGTCGGTCTCGCCCATGTACGCCTCGACCTCGGTGATCCGGATCGTCACCCCACGGCCGGAGATCGTCGCACCGAGGAGCGCCGGTGCCACGGCGAGCGCCGGCAGGTCCAGGAGACTGAGGTTCATCGGGCCAGCGGAGGGACCTCGGTGAGTGCCTTCACCTGGGCGGTGAGGGACTGCAGCTGCTCGGCGACGCGCTCGGGTGCGGTCCCACCGACCCCCGACCGGCTCCGGACGCTGCCCTCGGCGGTGAGGACCTCGCGCACCGCGGGCGTCAGGTGCTCCGAGACGCCGCGGTAGTCCTCGTCGGTCGGCTCGTCGAGCTCGATCCCCCGCGACTCGCAGAACTGCACGAGCGCTCCGGAGATCTCGTGCGCGTCCCGGAACGCGACCCCCTGCCGGACGAGCCACTCGGCGACGTCCGTGGCCAGCGAGAACCCCTGGGGTGCGAGGTCGGCCATCCGCTCGGTGTCGAAGGTCAGTGTCGCGACCATCCCGGCGAACGCGGGCAGCAGGACCTCGAGCTGTGTCACGGAGTCGAAGACGGGCTCCTTGTCCTCCTGCAGGTCGCGGTTGTACGCCAGCGGCAGCCCCTTGAGCGTCGCGAGGAGGCCCGTCAGGTTCCCGATGAGCCGCCCGCTCTTGCCGCGTGCGAGCTCGGCGATGTCCGGGTTCTTCTTCTGCGGCATGATGCTCGACCCCGTGGAGAACGCGTCATGCAGTCGGACGAACCCGAACTCCTTCGTGTTCCAGGCGATGATCTCCTCGGCGAACCGGGAGAGGTCGATGCCGACCTGCGCCGTGACGTAGGCGAACTCGGCGACGACGTCCCGCGACGCCGTCGCGTCGATCGAGTTGTCCGTCGGACGGTCGAGTCCCAGTTCGCGCGCGACGAGCGCCGGGTCGAGCCCGAGCGAACTGCCGGCGAGCGCACCCGCGCCGTACGGACTCGAACCCGCGCGGGAGGCCCAGTCCCGGAACCGCTCGAGGTCGCGGACGAGCGGCCAGGCGTGCGCGAGGAGGTGGTGCGCGAGGAGCACCGGTTGGGCGTGCTGCAGGTGTGTGCGACCGGGCATGATCGCCGAGCCGTGCGCCGTCGCCTGGGCGGTGACCGCGTCGATGAGCCCGACGACCTGGTGGCCGATGGTCCGAGCGTGGTCGAGCAGGTACAGCCGGACGAGCGTCGCGATCTGGTCGTTCCGGCTCCGTCCCGCCCGCAGCTTGCCGCCGAGTTCCGGACCGAGGTCCGCGATGAGCAGGCCCTCCAGTGCGCCGTGGACGTCCTCGTCGTCCGGACCCGGCTGCAGGGAGCCGTCGGCGAACGACGCCGCCAGCCGGTCGAGCCCCTGCAGCATCTGATCGAGCTCGTCGCTCGTCAGGTACCCCGCCGCGGCGAGCGCCCGTGCATGGGCCCGACTGCCCGCGATGTCGTACGGCGCCAGCTGCCAGTCGAACTGGGTCGAACGGCTGAGGGCTGCGAGCTCGGCGGACGGACCGTCGGCGAAGCGCCCGCCCCAGAGGGAGCCCGCGTTCGTGGCCGGCCGGTCGTCGTGCTGTTCCGTCATGGTCTCTGCTTCCGTGGTGGTGCGTTCGTGCGGGTGTCGGTGGTGCTGGGTCTCGGGAGTCCGGTCCGGCTGCCTGCCGGGTCGCGGACCTGCTCGGCCGGGTCAGTTCGCCCGGTCCCGTCGCGCCGCGATCCTGCCCGGCAACGACCAGATGTCGGCGAACCCGCGGGATGACGAGTGGTCGAGGGAGCCGTCGGTGTCGTGCGTCGCGAGGTCGAAGTCGTACAGGCTCTGGTCGCTCCGCCGGCCGATGATGGTCACCTGGCCGGCGTGGAACCGCATCCGGACTTCCCCGGACACGTACTGCTGCGTCGACTCGATGAACGCGTCGAGGCCGCGCTTCAGCCCGGAGAACCAGCGTCCGTCCGAGACGAGGTCCGCCCAGTCGCCGTCGACACCCCGCTTGTACCGGATGACGTCCCGCTCGAGCGTCAGGCTCTCGAGTGCCTCGTGCGCCGCGACCAGGGCGATCGCCGCCGGTGCCTCGTGGACCACGCGGCGCTTGGAGCCGACGAGACGGTCCTCGACGACGTCGACGCGGCCGACGCCGTGGCTGCCGCCGAGTGCGCTCACCTCCTGCACCAGTCGCAGCGGGCTGAACCGCTGACCGTCGAGCGCGACCGGGACGCCCTGCTCGAACGTGACGGTGACCTCGTCCGCCGGATGCCCCGTCGCCGGGTCCTGGGTGATCGTGTACAGGTCCTCGTCCGGGGCGACCCATGGGTCCTCGAGCAGGGTGGTCTCCACCGAACGGCCCCAGACGTTCTGGTCGCTCGACCAGTACCCGTCGACGCCCTCGGACCGGTCGAGCCCGGCGACCGGGAGACGATGCTCGCGGGCGTAGGCGACCGCCGCCTCCCGGGTCAGCGACAGGTCGCGGACCGTGGAGACCGATGCCAGGTCGGGAGCGACCGCCGCGACCGCCGCCTCGAACCGCACGTGGTCGTTGCCCGTGCCGCTGCACCCGTGCGCCACCGTGTCGGCGCCGAGCTGCTGCGCGGTCCGGGCGACGTGCCGCGCGATGAGCGGACGGCTGAGCGCCGACACGAGCGGACAGCCCTCCCGGGTGGACGCGTTCGCCTTGAGCGCCGGCATGAGGTACTCGTCGGCGAGCTCGTCCTTGGCGTCCACGACCATCGACTCCACTGCGCCGCAGTCCAGGGCGCGCTGACGGACGGACTCCATGTCCGCACCGCCCTGGCCGACGTCCACGGCGAGCGCGACGACGTCCTTGCCGGTGACGTCACGGAGCCAGCCGATCCCGACGGAGGTGTCGAGACCCCCGGAGTACGCGAGCACGACGCGGTCCGCCATCGGGTCAGCCGGCGTCGTTGTTCGCCAGGAGCCAGGCGAGCAGGGCCTTCTGGGCGTGGAGTCGGTTCTCCGCCTCGTCCCAGATGATGCTCCGCGGACCGTCGATGACCTCGGCGGTCACCTCGTACCCCCGGTCGGCCGGCAGACAGTGCATGAACACGGCGTCCTCCGCCGCGTGCGCGAGCAGGGCGTCGTCGACGCGGTAGTCCCGGAAGATGCTCACACGGAGCGCCTTCTCGTCCTCGCGGCCCATCGACACCCAGGTGTCCGTCACCACGACGTCCGCACCGGCGACCGCGGCGACCGGGTCCGTGACGACGAGCGCCGAACCCCCGGTCGTCGCCGCGATCCGCTCCGCGTCCGCGACGACGGCGGCCGACGGCGCGAACTCCTCCGGTGCGGCGACCCGGACGTGCATGCCCGCGGTCGTCCCGGCGAGCAGGTACGACTGCGCCATGTTGCTCGCGCCGTCGCCGACGAACGCGATCGTCTGGCCGGCGAGCGTCCCGCGGTGCTCCCGGATGGTCAACAGGTCGGCGAGGAGCTGGCAGGGATGGAAGTCGTCGCTCAGGGCGTTGACGACGGGCACCGTGGTGCCGTCCGCCATCTGCTCCAGTCCCGACTGCCCGTAGGTGCGCCAGACGATCGCGGACACCATCCGCTCGAGCACCCGCGCGGTGTCCGACGGGGTCTCCTTGCCGCCGAGCTGGCTCGATGCGGTGGCGATGGTGAGTGGGCTGCCGCCGAGGTCCGAGATGCCGACGTGGAACGAGACGCGCGTCCGGGTGGACGACTTGTCGAAGATCACGGCGACGGACTGCGGACCGGCCAGTGGCTTCCGCCCCCAGCGGTCCTCCTTCATGGACTCGGCGAGGTCGAGGACGGCGGTCTGCTCGGCCTGGGACAGGTCGTCGTCCCGGAGGAAGTGACGGGTCATGCGGAGGCTCCCTGGGTGTCGTGCTCGGCGGCCACGGCCTGCATCGCGTCGGCAAGGATGGCGAGGAACCGGTCGATCTCCGCGTCGGTGACGATGAGCGGCGGCGCGATGCGGAGCGACGACTCGTTCGGGGCGTTCACGATGAGCCCCCGCTCGAGCGCCGCGGTGTTGATCGCCGGACCGACCGGCCCGGTCAGTCCGACACCGACGAGCAGTCCCTCGCCTCGGACCTCCTCGACGAGTGGGCTCCGGATCGCGGCGATGCCAGCGCGGATGCGCTCGCCCTTCGTCGTCGCGGCCTCGACGAGCCCGCTCGCCTCGATCTCCTCGAGCACCGCGTTCGCCACGCGGGTCGCGAGGGGGTTGCCGCCGAAGGTCGAGCCGTGCTGCCCGGCGGAGAAGAGCTCGGACGCCCAGCCGAAGGTGACGAGCGCGCCGATCGGGAACCCACCGGCGATGCCCTTCGCGATGGTGATCGCGTCCGGGGTGATCCCGTGGTTCTGGAACGCGAACCACGAACCGGTCCGTCCGACGCCGGTCTGGATCTCGTCGAGGACGAGCAGCACGCCGTGGCGTTCGGTGATCTCCCGGGCTGCCCGGAGGTACCCGGCCGGCAGGTCGACGACGCCGGCCTCGCCCTTGATCGGTTCGAGCACCAGCGCCGCGACGTCGTCGCCGATCGCCCGTTCGAGCGCGTCGACGGTGGAGTCGATGTGCTCGACCCCGGGGAGCATCGGCAGGAAGTCCTCTTGCAGCGCGGGCTTGCCGGTCAGTGCGAGGGACCCCATGGTCCGTCCGTGGAACGAGTTCTTCAGCGCCAGGATGCGGGTCTTCCGGCCGTCCGCGCCGCGGTTCAGGCGGGCGAGCTTGACCGCGGCCTCGTTCGCCTCGGCACCGGAGTTGCCGAAGTACACGCGGCCGGCGTCCCCGGCCCCGGTGATCCGCTTGAGACGCTCGGCGAGCTCGAGCTGCGGTGGCGTCGCGAAGTAGTTCGAGACGTGCATGAGCTTCGACACCTGATCGGTGACCGCGGCGATGACGGCCGGGTGTGCGTGGCCGAGGGAGTTCACCGCTATGCCGGCGAGGAAGTCGAGGTACTCGTTGCCGTCGACGTCCCACACCCGGCACCCGTCGCCGCGCTCGAGCATGATCTTCGGCGGCGTCAGCGATCGCATGAGCGATGCACCGAACCGGTCGTTCCAGGCTGCGGTCGTCGTGCTCGTGCTCATGATGCCGTCCGTTCGTTCGTCGTGGGGGTCTCGTCAGCGGGAACTCCGGCACGGCGACCGACCTCGGCCTGCACGTGCTCGTTCTCCGTTCGTCGTCGGGGGTCCGGGATCACCTCGGTGCCCGCCCCGCGGAGGGTGAACACCTCGAGCAGGATCGAGTGCGGGATCCGCCCGTCGATGATCGTGGCCCCACCGACACCGCCGACCACGGCGTCGAGGCACGCGGTCATCTTCGGGATCATCCCCGACTCGAGGGTCGGCAGGAGACCACGCAGCTCCTCGACCGCGATGAGGTCGATGACGGAGTCGCGGTCCGGCCAGTTCCGGTAGAGGCCGGGGACGTCGGTGAGCATGATGAGCTTCGACGCGCGCAGGGCGATCGCGAGCGCTGCCGCCGCGGCGTCCGCATTGACGTTGAGCGCCTGGTCGGGGTCGGCCTCGTCGATCGCGATGCTCGACACCACCGGGATCAGGTTGGCGTCGAGGGCCGCGAGGACCCCGCTCGGGTCGACGTCGGTGATGTCCCCGACGTGCCCGAGGTCGAACTCCTCGCCGTCGATCACGACGCCACGCTTCTCACCGGTGAACATCGAGCCGCCGTCCCCGAACACGCCGACCCCGAGGCCGGCGCCGTGCTCGTTGACGAGGTCGACGATCTCCCGGTTGACCTCGCCGGCCAGGACGTCGCGGACGACGGAGATCGCCTCGGTCGTGGTCACGCGGTAGCCGCCGCGGAACTCGGAGTCGATGCCCTGCTCCGCGAGCGCGGCCGAGATCTGCGGGCCGCCGCCGTGCACCACCACGGGGTGCAGGCCCGCGTACCGCAGGTACACCATGTCCTCGGCGAACGCACGCTTGAGGTCGTCGTCGACCATCGCGTTCCCGCCGAACTTCACGACGACGACGGTGCCGGCGTGCCGTTTCAGCCACGGGAGCGACTCGATGAGCGTCGCGGCCTTGACGGCGGCGAGCTCCTGGTCCTCGTTCATCAGTCCGCCCGCCATCAGCTGGAGTACGCGCTGTTCTCGTGGACGTAGTCGTGCGTCAGGTCGTTCGTGAGGATCGTCGCCGCGAACGGCCCGACCTGCAGGTCGATCGTCACGTGCGTCTCCCGCGGCGTCAGGTCCACGAGGTCACTCGGCTGGTCCGGAGCGCCGGCGTGGCAGACCCGGACACCGTTCATGCTGACGTCGACGGCGTAGGGGTCGAACCGCGCGTCGGTCGTGCCGATCGCCGCGAGCACCCGGCCCCAGTTCGGGTCGTTGCCGAACACCGCCGCCTTGAACAGGTTGTTCCGCGCGACGCTCCGACCGACGGTCACGGCCTCGTCCTCGCTCGCGGCGCCGACGACCTCGATCGCGATGTCGTGGCTCGCGCCCTCGGCGTCCTGCTGGAGCTGCTTGGCGAGGTCCGCGCACACGGCGGTCAGGGCCTCCTGGAAGTCCCCCACCTCCGGAGCGATCCCCGAGGCGCCGGACGCCATCAGCACGACGGTGTCGTTCGTCGACATGCAGCCGTCCGAGTCGACCCGGTCGAAGGTCACACGGGTCGCGGCGCGGAGCGCGTCGTCGAGCTGCTCCGACGGCAGCGCGACGTCCGTGGTGAGGACGACGAGCATGGTGGCGAGCCCCGGTGCGAGCATCCCCGCACCCTTCGCCATCCCGCCGATGGTCCACGTGCCGACGTCGTCGGTCTCGGTGACGACGCTCTGCTTGGCATGGGTGTCCGTCGTGATGATCGCGTCGGCTGCGTCCGCGCCCCCGTCGGTGCTGAGCGCTGCGCTCGCCATGGCGACACCGCGCAACACGCCGTCCCGGAACGTCTGGTCCCCGACACCGATCAGGCCCGTGGAGCAGACGACCACGTCGCCGGCACCGATGCCGAGCGCGGCGGCGACGGCCTCGGCGGTCTGGTGGGTCGTCTGGAAGCCGAACGCTCCCGTGAAGCAGTTCGCGCCTCCCGAGTTGAGGACGACGGCGCGCGCCGCGCCGTCCGCGACCACCTGCTGCGACCAGACGACGGGGTGCGCCTTCGCACGGTTGCTCGTGAACACCGCCGCGACGGCGTCCGACGGACCGTCGTTCACGACGAGCGCCACGTCGGGCTTGCCGCTCGCCTTGAGTCCGGCGGTCACGCCCGCCGCGCGGAAGCCCCGAGCGGCGGTGACGCCGGAGGCGTTCGTCTCGTCGGTCGGGCCGGTCCCGTCGGTCGGGCCGGTCCCGTCGGTCGGGCCTGCATGGAGGCTCGGGGCGCCCTGGTGCTGTTCGCCTGCGTCGGTCACGGTGCGACTCCGTCCATGCTGAGGCCCAGGGTCTCCGGGAACCCGAGCGCGATGTTCGTCGACTGGACCGCGGCGCCCGCGGTGCCCTTCGCGAGGTTGTCGAGGGCCGAGATCGCGACGACCCGGCCGGCCGCGTCGTCGACGGCGAGCCCGACGAGCGCGGTGTTCGCACCGATCGTGTCCGCCACCCGCGGGAACTCGCCCTCCGGCAGGAGGTGCACGAACGGCTCGTCCGCGTACGCCTGCTCCCATGCGGCCCGGACGTCCGCCGCGCTGACCCCCGGTGCGGTCCTGGCCGTCGTCGTCGCGAGGATGCCCCGCGACATCGGCACGAGCACCGGCGTGAACGAGATGCCGACGCCCGTCGCACCCGCCACCCGGAGGTTCTGCCGGATCTCCGGGACGTGACGGTGGCCCCCGCCGACCGCGTAGGCCGAGGCGGACCCCATGATCTCGGCCGCCAGGTACGTGTTCGCCAGTTTCTTGCCGGCACCGGACGGCCCGACGCTGAGCACGGCGACGATGTCGTCCGCCTCCACGACGCCGGCTGCCACACCGGGCGCGATCCCGAGGGTGACCGCCGTGACGTTGCACCCCGGGACGGCGATCCGCTTGGTGCCCTCGAGTGCGGTCCGCTGCTTGACGCCGGCCCCGCTGTCCGTCGAGTGCACCAGCTCGGGGAGGCCGTAGGTCCAGGCGCCGAAGTACTCGCCGCCGTAGAACGCGGCCCAGTCGTCCGGGTCGGTGAGCCGGTGGTCGGCGCCGCAGTCCACGACGAGTGTGTCGGCGTCCAGTTGGGCGGTGATCGCCCCGGACTCACCGTGCGGCAGCGCCAGGAACACGACGTCGTGACCGCGGAGGTTCTCCGGCGTCGTGTCCACCAGGGTGAGGTGCGCGAGCGAACGCAGGTGCGGCTGGGTCGTGACGAGCGGTTGTCCCGCGTTCGAGAACGCGGTCACCGTCCGGACCTCGAACTCGGGATGCGCGGCGAGGATGCGGAGCAGCTCACCGCCCGCGTAACCGCTGGCTCCCGCCACGGCGACGGATACGGACATTCGGTTCCACCTTGGATTCGGACTTGACGTCGAGGAAGTCGGAGGAGGCGGCCCCGGGCGAGGCTGATCGGTCGCCGATCAGTCGCGCAGGGTCGCCCCGAATCGCTCGCCGGCACGTCGGACGGCGCCGTCACGGGCCACGGAGGCCTCGGCGGCGGTCAGCGTGCGGTCCGTGGCACGGAAGCGCAGCGCGAACGTCAGGGACTTCTGTCCCTCGTCCACACCCGTGCCCCGGTAGTCGTCCACGAGGCGAGCATACTCCAGCAGGTCGCCCGCGCCGGTCCGGACCGCGTCGAGGACGGCACCCGCGGGGACGTCGGCACCGACGACGAGGGACAGGTCCTGCGTCGCGGCGGGGTACGTGACGATGGGCGTCGACACGACCGACGTGGGTGCCGCCGCGATGAGCGCATCGAGGTCGATCTCGACCACGGCGACCACACGGGGCAGGTCGACGCGCTCCGTGAACGCCGGCAGGAGTTCGCCCGCGACCCCCACCGGGACGGACTCCCCGTCCGCGACGACGGACAACGAGGCCGCCCGACCCGGGTGCAGCGACGGATGGCTCGTCTGGGTGACCTCGAGTTCCGCGCCCACGGCCCAGGCGATCAGCCGGGCGGTGTCGAGCGCGTCCGCGAGCCCGAACGGCTCCGCCGCGACACCCGGCTGCTTGACGACACGCGAGCCGGCGAACAGCGCCGACACGTGGTTCGGCTGTGCGGGGAGCGCGGCGTCCATCCCCACGATGACGGCATCCGTCGGCCGGACGGCACCCGGCGCGATCGAGTCCGTCCCGAGTGGGGCGTCCGCGGTGGGCAGGAACACCCGCGCCGTCTCGTACAGGGCGATGTCGACGAGACCGCGCGCGACGTTGCGCCGCGCGACGTCGACGAGCGCCGGCAGGCCACTGCGGCGCAGCAGGGCCAGCTCGGTGTCGAGGGGGTTCGCGAGCACGACGCTCGGGCCGCCGTCCGGGTCGATGCCGGGGAACTCGGCCTGCGTCGCCGCGGACACGAACGGCGCGCTGAGGATCTCGACGAGCCCGTCGGCGGCGAGCGCGGCAGCGACTCGTCGGCGCGCTCGTTGGGACGCCGACAGCCCGCGACCGGGGGGCGCGACGGGCAGGATGCTCGGGATGCGATCGTAGCCGACGATGCGCGCGACCTCCTCCACCAGGCTGACGTCGTCGACGAGATCGGGCCGCCACGACGGCGGGGTGACGTGCAGCAGGCGGTCGTCCTGCTCGACGGTGGCTCCGACGGCGCGGAGGGTGTCGATGACGTCGGCGTCGCGGTAGTCGACCCCGACCACCGCTGCGGGACGATCGAGCGGGAGCGCGACGGCGGCACGTGGCCGGTCGTCGACGAGCGTCGAGCCCAGGGTGTCGGCGGTCCCCCCGGCGAGCTCGACGAGGAGCTCGACGGCACGGGCGGCAGCGGCTTCGGCCACGAGCGGGTCGACACCCCGCTCGAACCGGCGGGAGGCCTCGCTCGGCAGCTTGTGTCGGCGGGCGGTGCGCGCGATCGACACCTGGTCGAACCCGGCCGCCTCGATCAGGACGTCGGTGGTGCCCGCCCCGATCTCGGTCCGGGCACCGCCCATCACACCGGCGAGACCAACGGCGCCCGTGGCGTCCGCGATGACGAGGTCTTCGGGGTCGAGCGTCCGTGTCCGGTCGTCGAGGGTGACGAGGGTCTCCCCCGCCGTGGCACGCCGGACCGTCAGACCGCCGTCGACACGCGCGAGGTCGTACCCGTGCAGCGGCTGACCGAGCTCGAACATGACGTAGTTCGTGATGTCGACCGGCAGCGAGATGCTCCGCACACCGACGAGTGACAGCCGCGCCGTCATCCACGCCGGCGTCGGACGGGTCGGGTCGATGCCGCGGACCACACGCGTCACGAAGGTGTGTGCGCCGACGTTGCCGCGGATCGGGGCGGCATCGGCGATCGTCACGGGGAAGCCGTCGCCGGTGCGGGGCGTCGGCCTGGTCGCCGGGTCGGTGAAGGTCGCCCCGGTGGCGTGCGCGTACTCGCGGGCGACACCACGGACGCTGAGGGCGTACCCGCGGTCCGGGGTCACGTTGATCTCGACCGCGGCGTCGTCGAGGCCGAGCAGCCCGATCGCGTCCGCCCCCACCGGTGGCTCCATCCCGAGGTCGGCGAAGCGCAGGATGCCGTCGTGGTCCTCGCCGAGACCGAGCTCGCGCGCCGAGGCGATCATGCCGTCGGACACGTGGCCGTACGTCTTCCGCGCGGCGATCGGGAACGGCCCGGGCAGGACGGCACCCGGCAGCGTCACCACCACGAGGTCGCCGACGTCGAAGTTGTGGGCACCGCAGACGATGCCGCGCGGTTCCGGCTCGCCGACGTCCACGCTGCACCAGTTGATCGTCTTGCCGTTCGTCTGCGGCTCCGGCTCGCGCGAGAGCACCCGTCCGACGACGATCGGTCCGGTGAGGTCGAAGGTGTGGACGGATTCTTCCTCGAACCCGACGGAGACGAGCGCGGCGTGCACGTGCTCGAGGGTCGTGTCCTCGGGGAGGTCGACGGACTCGCCGAGCCAGCGGAGTGGGACGCGCATCAGACCACCGTTCCGAACTGCTGCGAGAAGCGGATGTCGCCCTCGACCATGTCGCGCATGTCATTGAGGTCGTTGCGGAACTGGAGCGTCCGCTCGATCCCCATCCCGAAGGCGAAGCCCTGGTACTCGGCGGGGTCGATGCCCGCCGCCCGGAGCACGTTCGGGTTCACCATGCCGCACCCGCCCCACTCGACCCAGCGCGCGCCGCCCTTGGCGTTCGGCTGCCAGACGTCCATCTCGGCGGAGGGTTCGGTGAACGGGAAGTAGTTCGGGCGCAACCGGATCTCGGCGGCGTCGCCGAACATCTGCCGCGCGAAGTGCTCGAGCGTCCCGCGCAGGTGCGCCATCGTCAGGCCCCGGTCGATCGCGATGCCCTCGACCTGGGTGAAGACGGGGGTGTGGGTCGCGTCGAGTTCGTCCGAACGGTAGACGCGCCCGGGGGCGATCACGTAGAGCGGGAGGTCGCGCTCGAGCAGGGAGCGGATCTGCACCGGTGACGTGTGTGTGCGCATCAGGAGGTGACGGTCCACCGGCTCGACGAACAGGGTGTCCTGCATCGCCCGCGCGGGGTGGTCCTGGTCGAAGTTCAGCGCGTCGAAGTTGAACCACTCGTGCTCGAGCTCGGGCCCTTCCGCGATCTCCCACCCCATGCCGACGAAGATGTCGCCGACGGTCTCCTGCAGCAGCGAGAGCGGGTGGCGCGCACCGGGGTGCCGACGACTCGGCAGCGCTGTGACGTCGAGACGCTCGGCATCGATGCGCGCGGATTCTTCGGCTTCGGCCAGGACGGACTCCTGTGCGGCGACGGCCTGGTTCACCCGAGCGCGGGCCTGGCCGACGAGCTTGCCCGCGGCCGCCTTCTGGTCCGGAGCGACCGAACGCATCGTGGCGTTCATCCGGGCGAGCGTCGACTGCTCCCCGGTGTGCTCGGCGCGCGCCTGCTTGAGCTCCGCGACCGTGGTCGCGGCCTGGACGGCGGTCAGCGCGGAGTCCACCGCGGCGGCGACGGCCGGTTCGCTGATCTCGAGTGGTTCTGACACGGTTGTCAAGCCTACCGGCAGGTGGGATACCGCCTCTCCCGTCCGGGCGGACTGTGGAGGACTAGCGCGAGGCCGTGCGCTGTGCGAAGGCCGACTCGTAGAGGCACACGCTCGCCGCGGTCGCCAGGTTCATCGACTCCGCGAGGCCGTAGATCGGCACCTTCACGGCACGGTCGACGAGACGCAGGTCGTCCTCGGTGAGCCCACGCGCCTCGTTGCCGAACACCCACACGGTCGGGCCGTCGAGCATGCCCTCGGCGCGGACGGTCAGCAGGTCGTCACCGGAGACGTCCGCCGCGAGGACCGTGTACCCGGCGGCCTTCGCGCGGCTGATGGCGTTCGGGAGCTCGACGCCGACCGCCACCGGGAGGTGGAACAACGAGCCGGTGGTGGACCGCACCACCTTCGGGTTGTACGGATTGACGCTCCGGCCCGTCATGACGACCGCGTCCGCGCCGGCCGAGTCCGCAGCGCGGATGATGGTGCCGGCGTTCCCCGGGTCACGCACCTGCTCGAGGACCACGACCAGGCCGGGCCGCGCCTCCCGTCCGGCGGCGTCGGCGTCGGCGCCGTCGCCCGGCGCGGACTCCTCCACCGCACGGAAGACGTCCTTGACCGACGTCGGGAACTGCTCGCACACCGCGACGACCCCCTGGGGCGTCACGGTGTCGGCCATTGCGTCGAGCACGGCCTCGGTGACGAAGACGAGCTCGAGGCCCACGGCGTCCGCGGCCTCACCGATCTGCGCGTGCCGCTCGAGGGCCGTCGGCGTCACGAAGAGCTCCTGCAGGAGGCCGGGTCGGTACTGCAGCGCCTCGGACACCGCCTGCGGGCCCTCGAGCAGGAACAGACCGGTCTCGGCGCGGACGTCCTTCTTGCCGAGTGCGGCGACGGCCTTGACGCGGGCGGAGCGGGGGTTCTCGAGGAGTTCTGGCACGGGCTCAGTCTGACAGCCTCCGGGCGGAGCCTCACTCCACCGGGACGACGAAGGACCCGATCCCATGGCGGGATCGGGTCCTTCGTGGACATCCGGACTCCGCGGCCTCCGAGGCCGAGGGGTCCTTCGTGGACGTCCGGGACTACGCGGCCTTCGGGGCCGAGGTGTCGGCCGGGAGCGCTGCCTTGGCGGTGGCCACGAGCGACGCGAACGTCTCCGGGTTGTTCACCGCGAGGTCCGCGAGGATGCGACGGTCGACCTCGACACCCGCGAGCCCGAGGCCCTGGATGAGGCGGTTGTAGGTCAGGCCGTTCGCGCGCGACGCAGCGTTGATGCGCTGGATCCAGAGGCGGCGGAACTCGCCCTTCTTCGCGCGGCGGTCGCGGTACGCGTAGACGAGGGAGTGGGTGACCTGCTCCTTCGCCTTGCGGTACAGGCGCGAACGCTGGCCGCGGTAGCCCTCGGCGCGCTCGAGGATGACCCGACGCTTCTTGTGGGCGTTGACGGCCCTCTTGACTCTAGCCATGACGTGTTTTCCTTACGATCCGGGTCGGCGGCTCAGCGGCCGAGGAGCTTCTTGATGACCTTGGCGTCGGCCGGAGCCAGGACCTGGTCGGTGTTCAGGCGGGCCTTGCGCTTGGCGGCCTTGACCTCGAGGTTGTGACGCATACCGGCCTGCTGCTTCATGAGCTTGCCGGTACCGGTGACCTTGAAGCGCTTCTTGGACCCGGAGTGGGTCTTCTGCTTGGGCATGTGGGTGCCTTTCCGTACGGGGTGGTGGTCGCGCTGCTCACACGGATGTGATGTCGCGGGGTTCATGTGCCGCGGCGGTGCGACGGGTGCTGTGGTGCTACTCGGCCGGGGCCGTGGCGCTGTCCGCGGGGGTCGTGCTCGTCGCGGTGGTGCCGGCGCCGTCCGCGTGCGCCTGCGCACGCTTCTCTTCCTTCTGGGCGGCCTTCTTCGCGTTCGCCTCGGCCTTCGCGTCGGACTTGTTCTTGAGCGGCGACACGACCATGGTCATGTTGCGGCCGTCCTGGGTCGGGCGCGACTCGACGACACCGAACTCGGCGATGTCCTCGGCGAACCGCTGCAGGAGGCGAACGCCCTGGTCGGGACGCGACTGCTCACGCCCACGGAACAGGATCATGGCCTTGACCTTGTCGCCCGCCGCGAGGAACCCCTCGGCGCGCTTGCGCTTGGTCTCGTAGTCGTGCGCATCGATCTTCAGGCGGAAACGGACCTCTTTCAGGATCGTGTTCGCCTGGTTGCGTCGGGCCTCCTTGGCCTTCTGCGCAGCTTCGTACTTGAACTTGCCGTAGTCCATGATCTTGGCCACGGGCGGCTTCGAGTTCGGAGCAACCTCGACCAGATCCAGGTCTGCCTCTTGTGCGAGACGCAGTGCGACGGCGATGGGGACAACGCCGACCTGTTCACCACCGGGTCCGACGAGGCGGACTTCGGAGACACGGATTCGGTCGTTGGTACGGGGATCGCTGATGCGGAACTCCTCTTGTCTGCGGGTGTCCGACCGGCCGAACGGCTGGGCGGAGGCGGCGATGCAAGGAGGTTCGTACGTACGGATCTGACCCGCTGTACCCGCCCGGTGTCGGACCGCTCGGACACCGTGGGGTGTCCTGCAGTCCGACCGACCCACGTCGCGTGCAGCGGACTGCCGGACGTCGGGCGGAGCGGTGGTGACCCGGTAACCTGTGGTGCGTGGTCGCGGGTGGGAGAAACTCCTCTTTCGCGCTGCTGTGTGCGGCTGTCCACCTGCGTGGACGGCGCGCGACAGCAACTGCCGCCGAGAAGTCTAGCAGAGGAGCACCATGACCGACAGCCCGTACGACGACGAGCCCGTGTTCTCCGGGGACGAGGCCCGCGACATCGCCGAGGTCCCGGCCGTCGAGCTCATCAACACCGTCAGCATCCACCTCCTGAGCGCCGCGGCGGTCAAGGTCGGACTCGCCGACGACCCGGACTCGCAGACGGACCTCGACGAGGCCCGGAAGCTCATCTCCGCGCTCGCCGGGCTCGTCACCGCGGCGGCCCCGGAGATCGGCGACCACCACGCGAGGCCGCTCCGCGACGGGCTCCGGAGCGTGCAGCTCGCGTTCCGCGAGGCGTCGACGATCCCGGACGCGCCGGGCAAGGGCCCTGGGGAGAAGTACACCGGCCCGGTGAACTGACCGGCGTCAGCCTGCCGGGCGCAGCGCGATCCCGAGACTGTCGACGCGCTCGGCGACCCGCGGGTCGGTCCCCCAGCTCCGCTGCAGCCGACCGAGGAGTCCGAGCACCTCGTCCTCGGTCAGCCCGGGGACGAGCACGAGGCCGACGGTGAGCTCGGGCCCCGCGAACCGCGACTGCGGGTCACCCGGCGCGAGCTCGACACGGACGACGGCGGGCTCGTCCGCGACGGCGTCCGCGATCGCCTCCCCGACACGCGGGTCCTCGAAGCACGGTGTCCACGAACGGTCCTGACCGAGCGCCCACACCGCGGGTCGGCGGAGCACGAACTCGGTCGGCGAGGTCGGGTCCAGGACGACGACCTCGGTCCCCTCGCTGGCTGCGGCCATCGCCACGCGGCGCGACTCCACCGGGACCGGGCGGGCTCCGGGGTCCCAGGCGCGCATCGCGTCCACCGAGGTGAACGCCGGCATGACACGGCGACCGTCGGGGCCGGCGACCGTCACGATCGACAGTTCCTGGGTCTTGTCGACGAGCCGCCCGTCCTCGGTCGCGCCGACGTCCCCAGCATGGGCGACGAGCGGGACGAGGAGTCGGGCAGGGCGGACGGCGTCGAGGACGGCGGCGTGCGAGCCCGATCCGGACCTGACGGCCCGGATGGCGGCGAGGAGGGCCGGGTCGGCGGATCCGTCGTCGCCGGCGAAGGTCGTGTCGTGTGCCTGGAACGTCCGGCCCGCCCACGGGAGGCCGGCGCTGTCGTGGCCATGCCCGTGCGGGTCCGGACGCTCGTCGGCGGGCCCGTGCGGGTCCGGACCCTCCTGCGCGGTCACTCGGAGGCCACGTCGAGCGCCGCCGCGAGCGTGAAGGCACCCGAGTACAGCGCCTTGCCGATGATCGCGCCCTCGAGGCCGGACGGCACGAGTTCGCGGAGCGCCCGGAGGTCGTCGAGCGTCGAGATGCCCCCCGACGCGACCACCGGCCGGTCGGTCCGTGCCGTCACCTGGCGGAGCAGGTCCACGTTCGGGCCCTGCAGCGTGCCGTCCTTCGTGACGTCGGTCACCACGTAGCGGGCACACCCCGCGTCCTCGAGCCGGTCGAGCACGGTGAAGAGGTCGCCCGCGTCCTCCGTCCACCCCCGGCTCGCGAGCGTCGTGCCCCGGACGTCGAGCCCGACGGCGATGCGGTCCCCGTACGTGCCGATCACCCGGGCGGCCCAGTCCGGGTCCTCGAGCGCCGCCGTCCCGAGGTTCACCCGGGCGGCACCGGTGGCGAGGGCCGCTTCGAGCGACGCGTCGTCGCGGATGCCGCCGGAGAGCTCCACGGCGATGCCGTCGACCCGGCGGATGATCCGCCCGATGACGTCGCGGTTCTCCCCGCGGCCGAACGCCGCGTCGAGGTCGACGAGGTGGATCCACTCGGCACCCTGGTCGTGCCACGCCGCGGCGGCGTCGACCGGGTCGCCGTAGCCCGTCTCACTGCCCGCCTCGCCCTGGGTCAGGCGCACCGCGGTGCCGTCGACGATGTCGACGGCGGGCAGGAGGACGAGGGGCGGGACGCTGGCGAGTTCGTCGGTCATGGGGCCTTCCGGGAGGATCGGGGCGGTCGCTCGGGACCGGCTGCGGTCACAGGCGCTGATCGGGTTCGTCGGTGGCGCAGAGCCCGGCCGTTCAGAGGGTGCGGAGCCAGTTCGCGAGCAGCGCGATCCCGGCGGCACCGGACTTCTCCGGGTGGAACTGCGTGGCCGAGAGCGGACCGTTCTCGACCGCCGCGAGGAACCGCTCCCCGTGGGTGGCCCAGGTGGTCCGCGGACCGGCGAACGGTCCGTGTGCGTCGATGTCGAGGCTCGTCGCCGCGTACGAGTGCACGAAGTAGAACCGCTCGTCGTGCAGACCGTCGAAAAGCACCGAGTCCGCCGGTGCCTCGACCTGGTTCCACCCCATGTGCGGGACGACGTCGGCGTGCAGCTGCTCGACGGTGCCCGGCCACTGCCCGAGCCCTTCGACGTCCGCGCCGCGCTCGATCCCACGTTCGAACAGGACCTGCATGCCGACGCAGATCCCGAGGACCGGTCGGCTCCCCGCGAGACGTCGGTCGACGATCTCACCGCCCTGTACGGCTGCGAGCTGGTCCATCACGGCACGGAACGCTCCGACACCGGGCACGAGGAGACCGTCCGCGTGGAGTGCGGCCTGCTTGTCCCCGGTCACTGTCACGTCCGCGCCGGCGTGCTCCAGGGCCTTGGCCGCCGAGTGGATGTTGCCCGATCCGTAGTCGAGCACCACGACACCGGGGCGTGTCGTCACAGCGACCCCTTCGTCGACGGGATGCCGTCGATGCGGGGGTCCAGCGCGACCGCTGTGCGGAGGGCCCGGGCGAACGCCTTGAACTCGGCCTCGGCGACATGGTGCGGATCGCGACCCCCGAGCACCCGGACGTGCACCGTGAGTCCGGCGTGCATGGTGATCGCCTCGAACGCGTGCCGGACGAGCGACCCGGTGAAGTGTCCGCCGATGCGGTGCAGGGCGAAGCCGTCCGGCTCCCCCGTGTGCACGAGGTACGGCCGTCCTGAGACGTCGACGACGGCCTGCGCGAGCGCCTCGTCCAACGGGACCAGGGCATCGCCGTACCGGCTGATCCCCGCACGGTCGCCGAGCGCCTGGCGGATCGCCTGACCGAGCACGATCGCGGTGTCCTCGACCGTGTGGTGGGCGTCGATCTCGGTGTCACCGGTCGCCACGACGTCGAGGTCGATCAGCGAGTGCTTCGAGAACGCGGTGAGCATGTGGTCGTAGAACGGCACCGACGTCGAGATCGAGGAGGTCCCCGTGCCGTCGAGGTCCAGCGAGAGGGACACCGAGGACTCGCTCGTGGTCCGCGTGATCGAAGCGGTGCGCGCGGTCATGCGTCAACCCTAACGGCGGGACGGTCCGCGGTGATCGCACGCATGGCGTCCAGGAACACGGTCGTCTCGGCGGCGGTCCCGGCGCTGACGCGGAGGTGCCCCGGGATCCCGAGGTCCCGGACGATGACGTCGTGCTCCAGGAGGCGCTCGAAGACGGCGTTCGGGTCGTCCACGCCGCCGAAGAGGACGAAGTTCGACCAGGTCTCGTACGGGTGGTAGCCCATGGACCGGAGGTCGGTCACCATGCGGTCGCGCTGCACGACGATGTCGTCCACCATCCGGAGCATCTCCGGCGCGTGCCGGAGGGCCGCGGTCGCCGCCGCCTGTGTGAGCGCGGACAGGTGGTACGGCAACCGGACGAGCCGCAACGCATCGACGACTGCCGGGTGTGCGGCGAGGTAGCCGACCCGGGCACCGGCGAACGCGAACGCCTTGCTCATCGTGCGGGAGACGACGAGCCGTTCCCGACCCGGCAGGAGCGTCACGGCGCTGCGCCGGTCCTTCGGCATGAACTCGGCGTAGGCCTCGTCGACCATCACGATGCCGTCGGTGGCGTCGTACGCGGCCTCGATGGTCTCGAGGTGGAGCGGCGTCCCCGTCGGGTTGTTCGGACCGCAGAGGAACACGATGTCCGGGTGGTGTGCCCGGACAGCCGCCGCTGCCGTGTCGGGACCGATCGTGAAGTCGGCGTCTCGCTGTGCGGGGACCCACCTGGTCCCGGTGCCCGCCGCGATGATCGAGTGCATCGAGTAGGTGGGCGGGAACCCGAGGACGGAGCGGCCCGGACCGCCGAACGCCTGCATGAGCTGCTGGATGACCTCGTTCGACCCGTTCGCGGCCCAGATCTGCTGTGGGACGAGCTGCTGCTCGGGTGGCAGACCGCCGTTCAGGTAGCCGGCGAGGGCGTCGCGGAGACCGGTGAACTCGCGGTCCGGGTACCGGTTCACCGTGAGGAGCGCGGTCCGGACCGACTCGAGGATGTCATCCGCGACGTCCGCAGGAACCGAATGCGTGTTCTCGTTGACGTTGAGGGCCACACTGACGTGCATCTGCGGTGCGCCGTACGGGTTCTGCCCACGGAGATCATCGCGGATGGGGAGGTCTTCAAGAGTCAATGCCACGGACCCATGCTAGGGCGACCCCACCTGGCGGTCGGGCTGCCCGGACCGTCCGTGGACGCTACTCGGCGTCGGCGAGGGGGATGGCAATCCGCTGCCCGGCCTGGACTGCCGAACCGTCGAGGTTGTTCAGCGTCACGACGTCCTGGACGAAGTCACGCGGATCGGTGTTCGGCGCCTGTTCCTCGGCGACCTGCCAGAGGGACTCGCCCGGCTGGATGGTCACGGTCTGGAAGGCCGTCCGGTGCGTCGACGCGGTACCGGCGCCGGCCGAGGCCTGCCCGCCGTTCAGCATCACGAGCCCGACGAACAGGAGCAGCGGGATCGCCGCCAGGACCGTGAACACGACACGACCGCGGCGGGTCAGCCGGAGCCTGGGACGCGGGGCCCCGGTCGGCCGAACGGTGGTGCTGCGCTGGGAGATCATCGCTGTGCTCATGTCGTCTGCCTCTCTGAGAGTGTTCCTGCGTCGGGTGCATCGGCAGGTCCTGGTCGAACCCGTGTACCGAACATACGTTCGAACCGCCGGACATGCAAGCCCCTCGACGAGATCTGGGAGGAGAATCCATGCGACACGCTCGAACATGTGTTTGTCCGCGGTCAGTCGGCCGGATACAGTTTCGATCGACTGACACCAGTCAAGACGGCACCACCGACATTCCCGACGGAAGGCACGACGTGGCAGACGAGCTGCGGGCGCAGAAGGCCCTCACGGCCAAGCAGCAGTCGATCCTCGACGCGATCCGCGCGTCGATCGCCACGCGGGGCTACCCGCCGAGCATGCGGGAGATCGGCGACGCGGTCGGGCTGTCCTCGCTCTCGAGCGTGACCCACCAGCTCGGTCAGCTCGAGCTCGGCGGCTGGATCCGCCGCGACCCGAACCGCCCGCGGGCGCTCGAGGTGCTGGTCGACGAACCGAGGGACACCGACGGCCCGGACGTCGACGCCACGACCTTGGTCCCGCTCGTCGGTCGGATCGCCGCCGGCGTGCCTATCACCGCCGAGCAGCACGTCGACGAGATCATCCCCCTCCCGCGTCAGCTCGTCGGGACCGGTGACCTGTTCATGCTCCGCGTCGTCGGCGAGTCGATGATCGACGCCGCGATCTGCGACGGCGACTGGGTCGTCGTCCGATCGCAGCAGACGGCCGAGAACGGCGACATCGTCGCGGCGATGCTCGACGAGGAGGCCACCGTCAAGGTGTTCCGACAGCGTGACGGGCACACGTGGCTGCTGCCCCGGAACTCGGCGTTCGAGCCGATCCTCGGGGATGCGTCGACGGTGCTCGGCAAGGTCGTCGCGGTCCTCCGCTCGATCTGACCGACCCCGCCACGGCTCGGCCCCGCGTCGCCCGCGTCAGGCGGGCTGCGCCACGTCCGCCACGAACGGCGCCAGTTCGGCGACCTGCCGGCGGAACACACGGACCGCGACCCGGGTGCCCTCGGGGACGTACTCGGTCGACTCGACCGCGCCCTCGTCGTGCAGCCGGGACACGAGGTCGCCGCGGTCGTACGGCACGACGAGCGTCAGGGCGACGTCGGGCTCGGGCAACCGCGCCTCGATCGCCCGGAGCAGGTCGCCGATGCCCTCACCGGTGCGCGCCGAGACGAAGACGGCGTCCGGTTCGAGTCCGGTCAGCACGAGCCGCTGGTCGGCGTCGATCAGGTCCGCCTTGTTGAAGGCGACGATCTCCGGGATCTCCCGGGCACCGACGTCCCCGATGACGTCCCGCACGGTCGCGAGCTGCGACACCGGGTCGGGGTGCGAGCCGTCCACGACGTGCACGATGACGTCGGAGTCGCCGACCTCCTCGAGGGTGGACCGGAACGCCTCGACGAGCTGGTGCGGCAGGTTCCGCACGAACCCGACCGTGTCGGAGAACGTGTAGGGGCGGCCCCTGGTGCTCTCGGTCCGACGCACCGTGGCGTCGAGCGTCGCGAAGAGCTGGTTCTGCACGAGCACGCCCGCACTCGTCAGTCGATTGAGCAGGGAGGACTTGCCAGCGTTCGTGTACCCCGCGATCGCGACGCTCGGGACCTCGTTCCGGGTGCGTTCGGCCCGCTTCGCCTGTCGGGCCGGCGCGAACCCGGCGATCTGACGACGGAGCTTGGCCATGCGCGTGTGGATCCGGCGACGGTCGAGCTCGATCTTCGTCTCACCGGGACCGCGTGATCCCATGCCGGCACCGGCACCGCCCACCTGCCCACCAGCCTGGCGGGACATCGACTCACCCCACCCGCGGAGCCGCGGGAGCAGGTACTCGAGCTGCGCGAGTTCGACCTGCGCCTTGCCTTCGCGGCTCGTGGCGTGCTGGCTGAAGATGTCGAGGATCACCGCCGTCCGGTCGATCACCTTGACCTTGACGACGTCCTCGAGTGCACGACGCTGCGACGGGGCGAGTTCGGTGTCGGCGATGACGGTGTCCGCGCCGACCGCGGCGACGACCATCCGCAGCTCCTCGGCCTTGCCGCGGCCGAGGTAGGTGCTCGGGTCCGGGTGTGGCCGACGCTGGAGCAGTCCGTCGAGCACGACGGCACCGGCGGTCTCGGCCAGGGCGGAGAGCTCCCGGAGTGAGTTCTCGGCGTCCTGCGCATCGCCCTGCGCGTAGACGCCGATGAGCACGACGTTCTCGAGCCGCAGCTGTCGGTACTCGACCTCGGTGACGTCCTGGAGCTCGGTGGAGAGCCCGGCGACACGGCGGAGCGCCGCCCGGTCGTCACGGTCGAACTGGTCGCCGTCGCCCTGCCACCCGTGCGCGTCGACGTCGCGCGTCTGGATCGCCTGCGCCGGCGCGAAGACGCTCGACACGGAGGCGCGGGACTCGGCGTTCCGGAGCACGCGTTCGACGACGCCGTCGCCCTCGTTGTCCCCGGCGTGGGAGTGCACGGTCTCGTCCTGGTCTGTCATTGCTCCACAGGGTACCTCCGGGGTGCCCCCGACACACCAGCGGACCGGTACGGTTCATCCATGGCGAACGAGCACTACTTCTCGGCGAACCCGGAGAGCGATGCCCGACCGCGGCAGATCAGCGTCACACTCGCCGGCAGGACCATCGCCCTGACCACGGCCGCCGGCGTGTTCTCCCCGTCTCGGCTCGACGCCGGGACCCGCGTGCTGCTCCGGACCGTCCCACCGACACCGCCGACCGGGACCTTCCTCGACATCGGCTGCGGGTGGGGGCCGCTGGCGATCACGATGGCGCTCCAGTCCCCGGACGCCGACGTCTGGGGCGTCGACGTCAACGAGCGCGTGCTCGACCTGGCCCGCGCGAACGCCGCGACCGCGGGAGCGACGAACATCACGGTGAAGCTCCCCGACGACGTCCCGGCCGACCTGGTGTTCACCACGATCTGGTCGAACCCGCCCATCCGGGTCGGCAAGGACGAACTCCACTCCATCCTGTCGCGGTGGATCCCCCGGCTCGCCCCGGGCGGCGACGCCTGGCTGGTCGTGTCGAAGAACCTCGGCGGCGACTCCCTGCAGCGGTGGCTCGCCGACACGCTCGCCACGGGCTTCCACGTGACGCGGGCGACGACGGACAAGGGCTACCGCGTCATCCGGGTGCACCGCACGGCCTGACCCGGCGGCGGCAGGACGCGTCGCGTCCGGCACGACAGCCCGGACTGGAGGCGCGACCCGCGTCCGGAACGGATCGTCACCCTGCGGACGTGCACCGTGCCTCCAGGTCGAGGTGCAGCGGCGCGCATCGCCGTCGGCGGGGTGCAGGAACGCGTCCCCGACCAGCGCCGCTCAGATCGACAGATCGCCCTCGAACACGAGGTCGGCGGGGCCGGACAGCGCGACGTGCTCGCCGTCCTCGGCCGCGGACATCCGCACCGTCAGTGTTCCGCCCGGGACACGCACGCGCCACGTGTTCGGTGCCTGCGGTCCGGCCCAGTGCCGCACAGCGAGGGCCGCCGCGACGGCACCGGTCCCACACGAGAGCGTCTCACCGCTGCCGCGCTCGTGCACGCGCATCGAGATGATGCCGACTCCGTCCTGGACGAGCGGGTCCCCCGGCAGGACGAACTCCACGTTCGCACCGGCCGGCGGTGCCGGGTCGAGCACCGGCACGTAGGTCAGGTCCAACCCCGCGAGTTCGTCGTTGGTCGCGACGGCCACCACGACGTGCGGGTTGCCGACGTCGATCCCGAGTCCGGGGCGTGCGCCGTCGAGGTTCCGCGCACGGACCGCGATGTCGTCGTCACCGACCCCGTCCGAGCTGTCGAGACCCGATCCGCCGAGGCCGAGTGCCCACCGCCCGAGGTCCGCCGAGAAGCCGTTCGTGGTCCGCTGGACGTCGACGACGCCCTTGCGCGTCCCGATCGAGAGCGTGTCTCCGGACTCCAGTTCGACGAGCCCCGACTCCGTCAGGTAGCGCGCGAACACCCGGACCCCGTTGCCGCACATCTCGGCGACACTGCCGTCCGCGTTGTGGTAGTCCATGAACCACGTCGCGTCGGGCTCCTGCTCCGCGACCGACGCACCGTCCGCGATCGCCGCGGTGCGGACCGCGCGGATCACGCCGTCGCCGCCGACGCCGAGCCGCCGATCGGCGATGGCACGGATCCGCTCCGGGGTCAGGTCCACGGACGCGTCGGGGTCGGCGAACAGCACGAAGTCGTTGCCCGTGCCGTGGCCCTTGGTGAAGTGCAGATCCGTCACCCGACGATCCTACGAGACAGCGTCCCCAGGTCCTCGCGCGTCGCACCGGTCACGTCCAGCTGTTCCGCGTCGGCATAGCGCTTGAACCACGACACCTGCCGCCGGGCGTACTTGCGGGTCGCGACGGCGGTGGCCTCGACCGCCTGGCGCTCGTCCGACCGACCGTGCAGGACGTCGAGGGCCTGCGAGTACCCGATGGCACGGCTCGCGGTCCGGCCCCGCTCGATCCCGGCGTCCCGGAGCTCGGCGACCTCGTCGACGAGGCCGTCCCGGAACATCGCGCCCGCCCGCGCGTGCAGGGCGGGGACGAGCGACTCGCGGGACCGCGTGAGGTGCAGCACCCGCGCACGACGCCAGGCCACGGGCGCCGTCGGCAGGGTCGGGCGGACGACGTCGTCCCGCAGGGCCACCTCGAGTGCGCGCACCAACCGCCGGCCGTTCTGCGCGTCGATGACTGCCGCCGCCGCCGGGTCGATCGTGCGGAGCCGGTCGAGCAACGCTGCCGTCCCGGTCGTCGCCAGGTCCGACTCGAGCGACGCGCGGAGCTCGGGGTCCGTCCCGGGGAACGTCAGGTCGAACAGGACGCTCGACACGTACAGGCCGCTGCCGCCGGCGAGGATCGCGACACCGCCGCGGTCGACGATCCCGTCGACGACCCGTCGGGCCTGCTCCTGGTACGCGGCGACGCTCGCCTCGTCGGTGACCGCGAGGACGTCGAGCAGGTGGTGCACGACACCCCGGCGCTCGGTCACGGGGAGCTTCGCGGTGCCGATGTCCATCCCGCGGTACAGCTGCATGGCGTCGGCGTTCACGATCTCCGCCGTCACGCCGCGGTCACGGAGCCGCTCCGCGACCGCCACGGCGAGGTCCGACTTCCCGGTGCCCGTCGCGCCGACGACGGCGATCAGACGCCGAGGCTCGTCGGCCGTCCCCGGGTCGACGAGCACCGGCCGCCGGTCACGGGGCGCCGACACGCAGACCGGGGAGGCCGAGGGAGACCGGGCGGACACCAGCAGCGGTCCCCGGGGTGGTCGCGGTCGGCGTCGGCACACCGCACGAGGCCGCCTGCGCGCGGTCCCAGGCGTCGCCGGCGCGGGTCCGGCGCACCCGCAGCGGCTCGTCCGAGTCGGCGATCAGGTAGAACGGTGCCGCCCGGGTGACCTCGAGCGTGACGACGTCACCGGGCCGGGGCACTGCTGAGCCGGTCGGCACCGCGAAGTGCACCAGTCGGGAGTCCTCCGCCCGACCGGAGAGCCGGTGTGTCGCGTCGTCCTTCTTGCCCTCGCCCGTCGCGACGAGCACCTCCACCGTGCGACCGACCTGCTTCGCGTTCTCCTCCGCCACGATGCGGTCCTGGAGCGCGACGAGCCGGTCGTACCGGTCCTGCACGATCGCTTTCGGGACCTGTGCGTCCATGGTCGCGGCCGGCGTCCCCGGACGGATCGAGTACTGGAACGTGAACGCCGACGAGAACCGGGCGACCTCGACCACCCGGAGCGTCTCCTGGAAGTCCTCCTCGGTCTCGCCGGGGAATCCGACGATGATGTCGGTGGTGATCGCGGCGTGCGGGATCGCCGCGCGGACACGGTCGAGGATCCCGAGGAACCGCTCGCTCCGGTAGCTCCGACGCATGGCCTTGAGCACCCGGTCCGAGCCCGACTGCAGGGGCATGTGGAGCTGCGGCATGACGTTCGGGGTCTCGGCCATCGCGTCGATGACGTCGTCGGTGAACGCCGCCGGGTGCGGGCTCGTGAACCGGACGCGTTCCAGTCCGTCGATCGCGCCCGTCGCGCGGAGGAGCTTGCCGAAGGCGAACCGGTCGCCGAACTCGACGCCGTACGAGTTGACGTTCTGCCCGAGGAGCGTGACCTCGACGGCGCCGTCGTCGACGAGAGCCTGGATCTCCGCGAGGACGTCTCCGGGACGCCGGTCCTTCTCCTTGCCGCGGAGCGACGGGACGATGCAGAACGTGCAGGTGTTGTTGCAGCCGACCGAGATCGAGACCCACCCGCTGGAGGTCGATTCACGCTTCGTCGGCAGCGTCGACGGGAAGACCTCGAGCGACTCGAGGATCTCGACCTGCGCCTCGGCGTTGTGCCGCGCACGCTCGAGCAGCGCCGGCAGGGAACCCATGTTGTGCGTCCCGAACACGACGTCGACCCAAGGCGCCCGGTCGAGGACGACCGCCTTGTCCTTCTGGGCCAGGCAGCCGCCCACCGCGATCTGGAAGCCCTCGTGCTCGCGCTTGGTCTGCGCGAGCTGCCCGAGGTTGCCGTAGAGGCGGTTGTCGGCGTTCTCGCGCACCGCGCAGGTGTTGATCACGACGACGTCGGGCTGCTCGCCGTCCGCGCGGACGTACCCGGCCGCCTCGAGCGACCCGCTCAGGCGCTCGGAGTCGTGCACGTTCATCTGGCATCCGTAGGTACGGACTTCGTAGGTACGCGGTCGCGGTTCGACGCTCGACATGATCGTCACAGTGTAGATCCGGTCTCGCGTCGCGAGCGGTCGCGCGGCACCGGTCGCCGCGACCAGGGCGTCAGGAGAAGCGGACTCCGCCGCCCCGTGGACCGGCCCCGTCCAGTGCGGTTCGGACGGCGCTCCGCACCACTGCGCCGTTGTAGCCCTTCCGCATGAGGAACCCGGAGAGCCGACGCTCGGCCGTCTCGCGGTCGAGTCCGCGCATCTGCCCGGCGCGCTTGACGGCCAGCTCGAGCGCACGTTCGGCTTCGGCTGCGTCGTCGTCCTCGGGGTCGTCCCCGGCGAGGACCTGTTCGACCACTGCGGGCTCGATCCCGCGGCGTCGGAGTTCGGCGGACACGCCCTGGCGACCGAGGCCCTTGCGGTCGTGCAGCCGATCGACGAGGTCCGCCGCCAACTGTTCGTCGTCGAGGAGCCCCACCCGGGTCAGCCGATCGATCTCGTGCTCGATGACGTCGGCGTCGAGCTCATGACGACGCAGGGCCGTTCGGAGTTCGGCGGTGCTGACGCCGCGCCGTCCGAGCGTGCGCATGCTGATCTTCTCGGCATCCGCCCGTGCATCCTCGATCGATCGCGGCGCGGTCTCGTCGTCCGCGTCCGGGTTCGCGTCTGCGTCTGCGACGTGGGCACGCGCATGGTCGACGCCGTCCGCCCGCGACTCGATCGTCGACATCGCGGCTCGGAGGTCGTCCACGGTCGGGGCGACAGCTGCCGTGATCGGGACCGGCCGGCGTGTCCGGAGCTGTCCCGTGACCGGTGCCCGCCATTCATCCCCCGTCGCCCGCTCGGACGCGCCCGAGTCCGATGCGTCCCCGAACCCGTCTCGATCGCCTGACCCCTCTCGATCGCCTGACCCGTCCGCTTGAGCGGGGGACCCGCCCGCTCGAGTGAGGGACCCGGTCTCCGCCGCCCGACGGCGGTCCGTGAGCGAGGCGATCTCGTCGCGCCCGGGCTCCTCTGTGGCAGCCCAGGCGTCACCGGAGCCATCCAGCGCACCCTGCCTGCTCGCGTCGGTCAGCCCAGGCCCGGCGTCACCCGAGCCGGACCGGGCTGGACCACGGCGGGACCTCGCACCGAACAGATCGGTGACCGGTGCGAGGTCGTCGTCGGGGCGCATGCGGTCGTCGCCGCTCACGCGCCCTTCCGGATCGGGGTCCTCGGTGCTGCGAGCTTCGGCTCGATCGACTCGACCGGCGCAGCGCCCGCAGCGGGCTTGGCGCCACCCACCCCGAGCTTGGCGAGGATCTTGCCTTCGATGTCGGCCGCGATGTCGGCGTGCTGGATGAGGAAGTTCCGGGAGTTCTCCTTGCCCTGCCCGAGCTGGTCGCCTTCGTAGGTGTACCAGGCTCCGGACTTCTTGACGATCCCGTGTTCGACGCCGAAGTCGAGCAACGAACCTTCACGCGAGATGCCGACGCCGTACAGGATGTCGAACTCGGCCTGCTTGAACGGCGGAGCCATCTTGTTCTTCACGACCTTGACCCGGGTGCGGTTCCCCACGGCGTCCGTGCCGTCCTTGAGGGTCTCGATGCGACGGATGTCGAGTCGGACCGAGGCGTAGAACTTGAGCGCCTTGCCGCCGGAGGTGGTCTCCGGGCTGCCGAAGAACACACCGATCTTCTCGCGGAGCTGGTTGATGAAGATCATCGTCGTCTGGGTCTGGTTCAGGCCGCCCGCGAGCTTGCGGAGCGCCTGCGACATGAGTCGTGCCTGCAACCCGACGTGCGAGTCGCCCATCTCGCCTTCGATCTCGGCACGGGGCACGAGTGCGGCGACGGAGTCGACGACGATCAGGTCGATCGAACCGGAGCGGACCAGCATGTCGGCGATCTCGAGTGCCTGTTCGCCGGTGTCGGGCTGCGACACGAGGAGAGCATCGATGTCGACACCGAGCTTCTTGGCGTACTCCGGGTCGAGCGCGTGTTCCGCGTCGATGAAGGCCGCGATGCCGCCACCACGCTGCGCATTGGCGATCGCGTGGAGCGTCAGGGTCGTCTTGCCGGAGGACTCCGGACCGTAGATCTCGATGATGCGGCCACGGGGGAGTCCGCCGATGCCGAGCGCGACGTCGAGCGCGACCGATCCGGTGGGGATGGTGGCGACGGGAGCGCGTTCGTCGCTCCCGAGGCGCATCACCGACCCTTTCCCGAACTGCCGGTCGATCTGTGCGAGTGCGGTCTCGAGGGCCTTCTCGCGGTCAGCGGGTGAGGGCATGGTGTGCTCCTTCGTGCTCGATGTCGGTGCCTGTAGGCTGTCGGCTCCCCCGGACCGATGGGGCAGGGTCCGCAGTTCGCCAGACAAGGCTGGTGCCCGTCAAGGCTGGTGCCCGTCAAGGCTGGTGCCGTTCAGGGCGTCGGATGTGTTCCGATGGCTTCGAACCTAGGGGCGTCCACCGACATCACTGCCGAGCGTTCCGCGTCCTGTGGAGAGATCCCACCGGGTGTGCATCCGTGGAGGACGCTAGCACCGGCCGAACACATGTTCGAGCAACACGCCGAACGCGTGTTCGAACGCACGAGCTGTCCCGTACGCTCGGACCGCTTCGGGTCGCCGACGGCGGATCAGCTCTTGGGCTCCGCGAGCCCCTTGCCGTGCCGCCGCTCCAGCGGGACGTCCTGCACGATGCACAGCGCGTCCCACACCCGTCGCGCCGGCACACCTCCGGCGAGAGCGTCAACCGCGGATCGCCCACCCAGGTCGGCGAGCACGACGTCCTGCGTCACCACCCGCCCGTACGCGTCACCGAACTCCTGCTCGACCGCCCGCCAGAACTCACTCTCACGCATCCGTCCAGCGTAGGCCGCCACCGCGTCGGCCATCGCGAGCGGAACGTCGCGAACCCCGCTCCCCGACGCCGCCGTGCTCGCGCGTCGCCGCGGACACGAGAACGCCCCGGTCCACGAGGGACCGAGGCGTTCGAGATCATGTCGTGCGGGTCAGCGCACCGCGAGGTCGTTGTCGAACTCGGCGACGAGTTCGTCCGGCAGCATGTCGGGCACGGGGCTGAGCCCTTCGATGACGGCGAGCCGGTCACCGACTTCCCGCATGATGACCGAGATCGGTGTCTCGAGTGCATCGGCAACGGAGGCGAGGATCTCCGAGCTGGCCTCTTTCTGACCGCGCTCGACTTCGCTCAGGTAGCCGAGGGCGACGCTGGCCTTGCTCGCGACCTGACGGAGAGTCCGGCCCTTCTGCAAGCGGAAGTCTCGGAGCACATCGCCGATTTCCTGACGAACGAGAACCATGAGAACTCCTCCTCTCTGTCATCCTTGAGCCCGCTCGGTCCCGGTGATCGAGACGGGTCAGCAACACTACTGCCGATGGTTGGGGTTGATCGTAACCAGCGGGCCTGAGATGCCGCTTGTGAATGCCTCAGATGTAACCCGATGGAAACGCGGGCTATTCCCCACACTCCCGCTCGACGAACATGCGGAGCAGACGTGCCAGGAGTTCGGAGACCGTGGCCTGCCGGATTGCCGCCCGGTCACCGTCGAGGCGCAGTTCAGAGCTCTCGCACAGACCGTCGGCGGCGATCCCGACGAACACCGTCCCGACCGCCTTGCCGTCCTGCGGGTCGGGCCCGGCGACACCCGTCGTGCTGATCCCCCAGGTCGCGGGCGCGCCGTCGACCACGAGCCGCTCGCGGACGCCGGCAGCCATCTGCCGCGCGACCTCCGGATCGACGGCACCGTTCCGCGCGAGCAGTTCCGCGGAGACGCCGAGCAACGCGTGCTTCAGCGGTGTCGCGTAGGCGACGACGCCGCCACGGACCACGGCCGATGCACCGGGCACCGAGACGAGCTCCGCGACGACCAGCCCCCCGGTCAGCGACTCGGCCACGGCGACCGTCTCACCGCGTGCAGTCAAGGCGTCGACGACGTCGCGCGCCAGGTCTTGCGGACGGCCTGGAGGGACGGCGCCGGTCATCGGGACGGCCCCCGCAGGCGCATGGTCACGCCGCCGATCGGTTGTGCTTGAACGCCTGCCAGAGGTAGTCGAGCCCGCTCAACACCGTGGCGACGAACGCGGCGGACATCAGGACCGCATCGACCCAGTGCACCCACTCGCCGAACAGGGTCCAGAACGGGATGAGCGCCACGGTGATCGCGACGGCCTGCAGGACGGTCTTGATCTTGCCGCCCCGCGAGGCCGGGATGACCCGGTCGCTCAAGACCAGGAACCGGAAGACCGTGATGCCGATCTCCCGCACCATGATGATGACGGTCACGTACCAGGGCAGTTCGCCGAGCACAGACAGGGAGACGAGCGCACCCCCGATGAGCACCTTGTCGGCGATCGGGTCGACGAGCTTGCCGAAGTCGGTGACCAGGTTCTGGCGCCGGGCGATGATGCCGTCGGCGCTGTCGGTGACGATCGCCACCACGAAGAGCACGGCGGCCCAGATCCGGAGACTGCCGTCGGCACCGTCGTCGACGAGCAGCAGCGCGATGAACAGCGGCGCCATCAGGATGCGGACGACGGTGATGATGTTCGCGATGTTCGCGGTGGACGCAGGCCCGTCACCCGAACGGACGAGTCGTCCGCGCCAGGGGAACCGCTTGCGTTCGGTGTCGCTCTCCGAGGCGGTCATGGCTACTCCCTGCCGGTCAGTCCCCAGGCGTCCTCGTCGGACTCCGGTTCGGTCTCAGCGTATCCGCGCGACATGTCCTCCACCGGATCCCCGGATCCGCGGTGGTCCGAGCTCCAGTCGTCGGAGTGCGCCGCGGGCACGGACACCGGGTCGCTCGGCGGCGTCTCGCCCTTGATCTTCGCGATGGTCTCGGCGAGCTGCTCGACGGTGACGAGGACGTCACGGGCCTTCGAGCCCTCGGACGGGCCGACGATGTCGCGGGACTCCATGAGGTCCATGAGCCGACCTGCCTTGGCGAACCCCACGCGGAGTTTCCGTTGCAGCATCGACGTCGAGCCGAACTGCGTCGAGACGACCTGCTCGACGGCGGCCACGAGGAGCTCGAGGTCGTCCCCGATGTCGGCGTCGATCTCCTTCCGCTCCACCACGGCCTGGACGTCCTGGCGGTACTCGGGTCGGGCCTGCCGGGTCACGTGCGCGACGACCTCGGCCACCTCGCTCTCCTGCACCCAGGCACCCTGCACGCGGACGGCCTTTGACGAGCCCATCGGCAGGAACAACGCGTCCCCCTGTCCGATGAGCTTGTCGGCACCCGGCTGGTCGAGGATGACCCGCGAGTCGGTGACGCTCGTCACCGCGAACGCGACGCGCGACGGCACGTTCGCCTTGATGAGCCCCGTGATGACGTCGACCGACGGCCGTTGCGTCGCGAGGACGAGGTGGATACCGGCCGCCCGGGCCAGCTGCGTGATCCGGACGATCGACTCCTCGACGTCTCGCGGGGCGACGAGCATGAGGTCGGCGAGCTCGTCCACGACGACGAGGAGGTACGGGTACGGCTTGAGCTTCCGCTCGCTGCCGGCGGGGAGCACGATCTCGTCGTTGTTCACCGCACGGTTGAAGTCGTCGACGTGTCGGAACCCGAACGACGCGAGGTCGTCGTACCGCATGTCCATCTCCTTCACGACCCACTGCAGCGCCTCGGCGGCCTTCTTGGGGTTCGTGATGATGGGCGTGATGAGGTGCGGGACCCCGGCGTAGATCGAGAGCTCGACGCGCTTCGGGTCGACGAGCACCATCCGGACCTCGGACGGCTTCGCGCGCATGAGGAGGGACGTGATCATCGAGTTGATGAACACCGACTTGCCGGAGCCGGTGGAACCGGCGACGAGGAGGTGCGGCATCTTGGCGAGGTTCGCGACGACAAACCCGCCCTCGACGTCCTTGCCGACGCCGATGGTCATCGGGTGCTTGCTCTTGGTCGCCGCGTTCGAGCGCAGGACGTCGCCGAGGGAGACGATCTCGCGGTCCGAGTTCGGGATCTCGACGCCGATCGCGCTCTTGCCGGGGATCGGGGAGAGGATCCGGACCTCGTTCGACGCGACCGCGTACGACAGGTTCTTCGACAGCGCGGTGACGCGCTCGACCTTGACACCGGGTCCGAGCTCGATCTCGTACCGGGTGACCGTCGGGCCGCGGGAGAACCCGGTGACCTTCGCGTCGACCTTGAACTCGGTCAACACGCTCGTGATCGCCGCGACCATCTCGTCGTTCGCGGCGCTGTGGGTCGCTGCAGGGGTGCCCGACGACAGCGTCGACGCAGCGGGGAGCCGGTACGGGGCAGCGGGTCCGTCGTCGGCCGTCGTGTCCGGCAACCCGGCGGACTCCGTTGCCTGGTCGACGTCCGGGTCGACCACGGACGCAGCCGGCCGGATGATCTCGGTCGGCGCCGCGGTCGGATCGGGGCGGGGCGCGGCGACGCTCGCGGCCGACTCGGTGAAGTCCCGGAGTGCCTGCTCCGCGCGGTCGAGGTCGTCGGCGACTCCGGCGATGACGGGGTCGGTCTCGACGGAGTCGTTCAGGTTGATCGAGGCGGGAGCGGCCGGGGTCCGGTCGACGAGCCCGGCAGCGGCACCGGAGCCCGCGGCCGCCGCGGCACCAGCCGCAGACGCCCCCGCCTCCGCAGCCGCGGGCGAGAGCACGGGCGAGTCGAAGGCCGGGTCCTCCTCTCGGCCGGACTTGTTCCGACGCCACCACGGCACGTTCGTCGGGCCGTCGTCGCCGTCCGCGTCGGTCCCGAGTCCGAGCTCGTCGAACTGGTCGAACAACGCCGGGTCGTCGGACGTCCCGCCGCGCCGCAGCGGCTTCGTCGGGGCGTCCCGCTGTTGGTCGTCGGTCGTCGGCGCCGGCGCCCCGAACAGGTAGGCGTAGAGCTCATGGACACGGACACCGACCTTGTTCGGCGGCGTCTTGGTGATGATGAACAGCGACAGGGCGATCAGCACGATCGCCACGGGGGTCGCGATCCAGGCGGTGGCGATCGTGACGAGCCAGCCGATGACGACCCAGCCGACGATCCCGCCGGCCTGGGCGAGCGCCGGCATGCCGTCCGAGGCCGAGGGCTGGCCGCCGTAGACGTGGCAGAGCGAGGAGATCCCGACGACGAGGAGCCCGAGACCGATGCCGATCCGGGTGTTGTCGTGCACCGACGCTGGGTGTCGGAACAGCCACCCGGCGAACACGACCATGATCACCGGGAGCGCGAATGCCAGGCGGCCGAACAGTCCGCCGAACGTGTACGCGTCGAAGCCGATCGCGACGGCGTTCGTCGGGTTGAGCCACTCGACGACCGCACCCGCGATGGCGAGGAGGAACAGCAGGAACGGGAAGCCGTCCCGACGTTGGTCCTTCTCCAGGGACTCCTTGCCGAGCAGGCGGAACATGGCCCCGACGCCGTGCGCCGTGCCGAGCCAGGCGGTGACGAGGGGGTTCGGCTCGTCGACGGGGACCGGCGCGACCGGCAGCTTCTTCGTCGTCGCGGACGAGCGCGTCGACGACCCGCGGCTCGACGACGAGCCCGAGCGCGTCGACGAGCGGGGTGACGCGCTGCTGCGCGTGGACGACTTGGTGCCTCCGGCCATGGGTGGAACCCTAACGCCCGCTGCGGACGTTGCACGGCAGGCGTGCCGCCGTCGACGGACGCGGGCCGTCAGTACCGGATGGCATCGACCACCCGGACGCGCACCGCGACGAACGCCGGCACGAGGCCGGACAATGCTCCGACGCCGACCGAGCACGCCATCCCGATCACCGCTGCGCGCACCGGGAACGGCGGCAGCGTGACCGGGAGCCCGAGGGTCAGCGACTCCCGGACGACCGGCAGACCCATGACGAGCGCAGCCGCCATCACACCGACGGCGCCGGCCACCGCCGTCCCGACGACGTTCTCGAGCATCACCGCGACGAAGATCCGCGGCGCCGTCGCACCGACGCCGCGTCGGATCCCGATGTCGCGGATCCGCTGTCGGACACTGACGAGCGAGACGCCGAGGAGTCCGACCGCGCCGAGCAGCAGGACGAGCACGGAGACGGCCGTGATCATCACGGTCAGGGACTCGGTGCCGTCCGGACCGGTCTGGTCGGTGCGCTGCATCTCCACCTGCGCACCGTCGCCGAGCGCTTGCCGGACATCGGATCGGACACGGGCGGACAGGGCGTTCGCACCGTGGGCGGGGATCCACATCTCGAAGGTCGGCCCACCGGAGGAGTCGTCGGCCGGGCTCGACACCGTCGCCGGAGCGTCCGGGGCGAGCATCCACATCTTCGGCTCGGGGTCGAAGGTCCCGGTGTCGATCACGCCCACGAGCTGCGCGGTCGACTCCGCACGAGCTCCGGTCGTGGGCGCGATGTCGACCACCGGGTGGAGCGCGAGGTCGGGGTCGCCGAGCGCGTCCCAGAACGGGCCGTTCACAACGATCGCCGGTGCGAGCAGTTGTTCGTCCGCGACGGTGAACCACCGCCCGGTCGTGAACTCGTTCGGGTGGATCGCCCCCCACGCCCGGTCGACGAGGTGGGTACCGACCTCCCGGACGCCGTCCGGGAACTGCACGCGCCGTTGCTCGTCCTGCACCACCGACGCCTGTTCGATCCCGTACCGATCGACCGCCGCACGGAACGCCGCAGCGGCCTCCGACGGGTCGACGACGGTCGGTTCATCGGCGGTGACGGACATCGAGAAGGTCGCCGGACGACCCGCCCACCGCTCGCTCGTCGCCTGGACCGCCGCCTCCGACAACGACCCGAAGCCCGTCACCGCTGTGAGCGACGCCACCGCGACGGTCACGCCGACGAGACTCAGGACCACCCGACCGCGGTGGACACGGACCTCGCTCCAGGCCTCGAGCAGGGTCCCGATGACGGTCGTGAGCGCGCGCATCACGCCGCCACCGTCGTCGGTGCCGTCGTCGGTGCCGTCGCGTCCATCCGACCGTCCGCCATCGTGTGCACGACATGGGCCCGCGCTGCCACGGACGGGTCGTGCGTGATCGTCACGAGCGCGGCACCCGACTCCGTCGCCACGGTCTCGAGGAGCGTCATGACGGTGTCGCCCGTCGTGCCGTCGAGGGCACCGGTGGGCTCGTCGGCGAGGATCAGCGCCGGCTCCTGCACCAGCGCCCGGGCGATCGCGACGCGCTGCTGCTCGCCACCGGACATCCGGGTCGGGAGTGCGTCCAGCCGGGAGGAGAGCCCCACGCGGTCGAGCATGTCGGCCGCGACCGCGCGACGGCGCCAGAACTGCGCACCGGTCGCGTAGAGGAGCGGGACGACGACGTTCTCCAGTGCGGTCAGCCCCTGCATGAGGTTGAACTGCTGGAACACGAAGCCGATCTCGTGACCGCGGAGCCGGTCGCGCCGGCCGGAGGACAGACGGGTGGCATCGATCCCGAGGAACTCGTGTCGGCCGGACGAGGGCGCGTCGAGCAGCCCGGCGATGTTGAGCAACGTCGACTTGCCCGAACCGGAACGGCCGACGATCGCGACCCGCTCCCCGGCGTCGACGACGAGGTCGGTCCCCCGGAGGACGTCGAGCCGACCGCCGTCGGGTGACGCGAACACGCGGGTCACGTCGCGCATGTCGAGGACCGTCACCGGATCACCACCGCACCACCCGAGCTCGGGGACTCGTCCTCGGGGGCGTCCGTGCCCGGGACGAACTGGAGCACGGTGTCGCCTTCGGCCAGTCCGCCCGTGACCTCCACGAGCTTGCCGTCGTTGATCCCCAGGGTGACGTCGCGGGTCTCATGTGTCGGAGTCGATGCCGGGACCGGCGTCGATGCCGCCGAGGACCTCCCCGGGTCGCGGTCGGTCGAGTCGCGGTCGGTCGAGCCGGGGGCGGTCGTCCCGCCGTCCGCCACGACGAGCGTCACGGTCCCGGACGAGGCCGTACCGGACACCGCCGTGAGCGGCACGGTGAGCACGTTCTCGGCGACACCGGCCGGGACCGTGATCGTCGCCGTCAGGCCGGCGAACACCGTCACGTCGGCGGGCACGTCGCAGGTGAGCGAGGTGCTGTCCTTGCTCGTCGACGCGTCCGTGTCGTCGCCACTGCCCTTCTGTGCGTCCGATCCGGTGCCGGTCGTGCCGATCTGCAGGTTCGTGCACGTGAACGGGGCCGGGCCGCCCGGGATGACGACGCTCGCCTCGGACGGTCGCTGCAGGAGTCGGTAGAGGTCCGCGGCCTGCAGCGTCGCCGCGATCCGGAACGCACTCGGCGCGACGACCGCGACGGTCTCCCCCACGACGACCTGCTGGCCGATGAGTGCGTCGAGCGAACCGACCGTGCCCGCGACCGGCGCGGTGACGTCCGTGTAGGCGACCTTGGGCTTCGGTTGCGGGAGCGTCGGATCCGCCGGCGGGTCGACGGGGGTCTCGGTCTTGATCTGGAGGAGCGCCGCCCCCTGCGCCACGGCCTCGTTCGCCGTCACGCGGACGGCGTTCACGGTGCCGGCCGCCGTCGCCCTGACCGTCGTGGCCGGAACGGGCTGGACCTGCCCCTTGACCTCGACGTCGTTGCGGATGGTGGCCTTCTCGACGGGGACGACCGGGTCCTGGATGGCTCCGGTCGGTGCCCCGCCGGCAGCAGACGACCCGGCGGCCGAGTCGTCGGCGGGGAAGAACGCCAACTGGACGAGCGCAACGGCGATGACCACCGCGACGAGGAACTTGAGACCGGGCCACACCCAGCGCTTGAGGACGAGCACGCAGAAACCTCCGGAGTACGAGAACGTATCCGGTACATTAGCGGACACCGTACGCATGTGCCGTATCGGTCACGGCCCGGTGCCAGCCGGTGGTCCACCGGCAGCATGACGAGAGGACGGACCGGAGGCATGCCTCCAGTCCGTCCTCGTCGTCGCTGCGCGCGCCGCGCGGGTCCTACGCCTCGATGACCACCGGGACGATCATCGGACGGCGGCGGTGTTTCGTGTTGACCCACCGGCCGACCGTGCGGCGGACCGCCTGGGTGAACGCGTGCTGGTCGCCCGCGCCGTTCGCTGCCGTGTCCGACAACGCCTTCATGATCTGGGGACGGACCGAGTCGAACACCGAGTCGTCCTCGGCGAACCCGCGGGACTGGATCTCCGGCCCGACGATGCACTGCCCGGTCGTGAAGTCGACCGCGCAGAAGACGGAGATGAAGCCCTCCTCCGCCAGGGTGCGACGGTCCTTGAGGTCGGCGTCGGTGATCTCGCCGACGGTCGAGCCGTCGACGTAGACGTACCCGAGGTCGAGCTGTCCGGCGACCGTCGTGACCCCGTCCCTGAGGTCGACGACGATGCCGTCGGTGCCCAGGATGACGTTCCGCGGCGGGACGCCGGTCTGGATCGCCAGGTCGGCGCTCGCGTAGAGGTGCCGCTGCTCCCCGTGGACCGGCATGACGTTCCGGGGTCGCAGGATGTTGTAGCAGTAGAGCAGCTCGCCGGCCGACGCGTGCCCGGACACGTGCACCTTCGCGTTGCCCTTGTGGACGACCTTCGCACCGAGCTTGGTCAGACCGTCGATGACCCGGTACACGGCGTTCTCGTTGCCCGGGATCAGGCTCGACGCGAGGATGACGGTGTCACCGTCCCCGACCTCGATCTGGTGCTCCATGTTCGCCATCCGGGCCAGGACGGCCATCGGCTCGCCCTGCGATCCGGTGGACATGTAGACGATCTGGTCGTCGGGGACGTCCTTCGCCTTCTTGCTGTCGACGAGCACGTTCTCCGGCACCCGGAGGTACCCGAGGTCCGCGGCGATGGTCATGTTGCGGATCATCGACCGGCCCATGAACGCGACGCGGCGCCCGTTCGCAGCGGCAGCGTCGAGCACCTGCTGGACCCGGTGCACGTGGCTCGAGAAGCTCGCCACGATCACCTTCTTCCGGGCACGGGCGATGACCGACTCGAGCACGGGACCGATGTCCCGTTCCGGGGCGGTGAACCCCGTGACGTCCGCGTTCGTGGAGTCCGGCAGGAACAGGTCGACGCCGGCCTCGCCGAGCCGCGCGAACGCACGGAGGTCGGTGATCCGGTCATCGAGCGGCAGCTGGTCCATCTTGAAGTCGCCGGTGTGCAGGACACGTCCGGCGCCGGTGGTGATCGCGACCGCGAGGGCGTCCGGGATCGAGTGGTTGACCGCGACGAACTCGAGGTTGAACGGGCCGATCTGCTCGACCTGGTCCTCGCGCACGGTGAGCGTGTACGGCTTGATCCGGTGCTCCTTGAGCTTCGCCTCGACGAGCGCGAGGGTCAGCTGCGAACCGATCAGCGGGATGTCCTGCCGGAGCTTCAAGAGGTACGGGACGGCACCGATGTGGTCTTCGTGGCCGTGTGTCAGCACGACCCCGAGGACGTCGTCGAGACGGTGCCGGATCGGGGTGAAGTCGGGCAGGATGAGGTCGACGCCCGGCTGGTGCTCCTCGGGGAACAGGACCCCGGCGTCGACGACGAGCAGCTTGCCGTCGAACTCGTAGACGGTCATGTTCCGGCCGATCTCGCCGAGTCCCCCGATGGGGATGACGCGGAGAGTTCCGGGTTCGAGCGGCTGCGGCTCGGAGATCTTCGTGGGCATTCGGTCCTGACGTGCGGGCGGCACCGTGACGGCGCCGCGGATGGTCAACGGGTGGTGCCTGGCACCTTGGGGAGTGCGCCGCCGGCGGCCGCGTTGCGGTCCGGTCGGAAGTTCGAGAAGTCCGCGCCGGGGATGTCCCGGACGAACTCGAGTTCGGCCTCGATCGTCGCGGCCTCGGATTCTTCGGGTCCGACGAGCGGCAGACGGACGCGCGGGCTCGTGATGCGACCGAGCCCGTGCAGGATGTACTTGGCCGCGACGGTTCCGGGGACGTGCGTCATGACCGCGCGGACCAGCGGCTCGAGGCGCTGGTGCTCGCGGGTGGCCGTGGCGAGGTCGCCCGCGTTGACGGCGTCCACGATCGCCCGGTACGGCGTCGCGGTGATGTTCGCGGTGACGCCGATGAGCCCGGTCGCGCCGATCGCGAGGTGCGGGAGGACGTTCGTGTCGTCGCCGGAGAAGTACATGAGGTCCGTGTTGTTGAGCACCCGGCTGACCTCGGCGAAGTCGCCCTTGGCGTCCTTCACCGCGAGGATGTTCGGGTGCTTCGACGCGCGCACGATGGTCTCGTACCTGATCGGGATGCCGGTGCGCCCCGGGATGTCGTAGAGGATGACCGGCAGGTCCGTGGCGTCCGCGATCATCCGGAAGTGGGTGAGCACGCCCGCCTGGGTCGGCTTGTTGTAGTACGGCGTGACGATCATGACGCCGTCCGCTCCCGCCCGTTCGCTCTGCTTGTAGAGCTGCATGGCGTGCGCGGTCTCGTTCGACCCGCCACCCGTGATGATCTTGGCTCGACCGGCCGCGACGGACTTGCCGACCTCGACCAGGCGGAGCTTCTCCGGGTCTGTGAGCGTGCTCGTCTCCCCGGTGGTGCCGGTGACGACGATGCCGTCCGCGCCCGAGGTGATGCAGTTCTCGATGTGCTGTTCGACGCCCGCCCAGTCGACCTCGCCGTCGGCGGTGAACGGCGTCACGAGGGCGACGAGGACCTGGCCGAACGGATTCTCACGGGGGGACACGCTCCCAGCGTACCGGGAGTTGCACCTCAGCCGCGGCGGAGATCGGTGATCCGGTAGCGGAGGCCGCCGGTCGACTCGAGCCATCCCGAGTCGTCGACGTTCCGCCACTGGTGCCCGAGCAGGGGTGCGATCGTGTCACCCGCGACGTCCGTGTCGACGACGGTCTCGGAGACACGGTCGGCGTGCGGCAGGGCGTCCGCGTAGACCGCGCCTCCGCCGACGACCCAGACGGTGCCGCTCTCGGACCCCAGGTCGAGGGCGTCCCGGAGGTCGTGGACGACCTCCGCCCCCTCCGCGCGCCAGCCGGTGTCGCGCGTCAGCACGACGTTCCGACGCCCGGCAAACGGTCGGAACCGTGGCGGGATCGACTCCCAGGTCCGCCGACCCATCACGACCGTCGATCCGAGCGTCGTGGTCCGGAAGTGCACTGTGTCCTCCGGGACGTGCCAGGGGATGCCGCCCTCGGCGCCGATGACGCCGTTCCGCGACCTGGCCCAGATGAGCGCGGTCCCGGCCATCAGACGGACACGGTGCCGCGGATCGTCGGATGGGCGACGTAGTCGACGATCTCGAGGTCCTCGTAGACGTACTCGTCGATGCTCGATCGGGCGGCGATCCGGAGCTCGGGCAGTGCGTACGCGGTCCGCGACAGCTGCTCCTCGACCTGCTCGACGTGGTTGTCGTAGATGTGGCAGTCGCCGCCGGTCCAGACGAAGTCGCCGACCTCGAGTCCGGTCTGCGCGGCGACCAGGTGGGTGAGGAGGGCGTAGCTCGCGATGTTGAACGGCACGCCGAGGAACATGTCCGCGCTCCGCTGGTAGAGCTGGCAGGACAGCTTGCCGTCGTGCACGTGGAACTGGAAGAACGCGTGGCACGGTGCCAGGGCCATCGACGGGATGTCCGCGACGTTCCACGCCGACACGATGAGCCGCCGGGAGTCCGGGTTCGTCCGGATCTGCTCGATGACCTGGGCGATCTGGTCGACGTGCTCGCCGGACGGGGTCGGCCAGGACCGCCACTGCACGCCGTAGACCGGACCGAGGTCGCCGTCCGCCGCCGCCCACTCGTTCCAGATCCGCACGCCGTGCTCCTGCAGCCACGTGGCGTTGCCGTCGCCGCGGAGGAACCAGAGGAGCTCGTACGCGATCGACTTGAAGTGCACCCGCTTGGTCGTGATGAGCGGGAAGCCCTCGGACAGGTCGTAGCGGAGCTGCGCGCCGAACAGGCTCCGCGTCCCGGTGCCGGTGCGGTCGCCCTTCGGGGAGCCCTCGGTCAGGACCCTGCGGAGCAGGTCCTCGTAGGGGGTCGGCACGGAGACGTCGGGCTTCTTCGTGGTCGTGGGCGCTGCGGTGTCCGTCACGGACTCGATGCTAGGCCAGCCTGGTGACGAACGGGAGGCGCGCGACGTGCCCGAGCCGTGCCTCCAGTCCGGACCGGAGCCGACCCGAATACGGTGGAGGCTCCCGACAACTGGAGGTCCCCATGGCGGATGCCCCGCTCTCCGTCCTCGTCGCCGGCGCGTCCGGGTTCATCGGCACCCCGCTCGTGCGGGCGCTCCGCGACGCCGGCCACGACGTGTCGACCCTCGTGCGCCGCGCACCCCGGACGCCGACCGAGTTCCGGTGGTCCCCCGGCGAGCGCGCGCTCGACCCGGCGATCGTGGACGGCGCGGACGTCGTGATCAACCTCTCGGGTGCGAGCATCGGCAAGCTCCCCTGGACCGACGAGTACAAGCGGACGCTGCTGACCTCGCGGCTCGACCCGACGAACACCCTCGTCCAGGCCATGCAGCGCGCTGCGAACCCGCCGCGGGCGTTCCTCAGCGGCTCCGCGTCCGGCATCTACGGCGACCGACCCGCGGACCGTCTCGGCGACACCGCGGAGCCCGGCACCGGGTTCCTCGCGGACATCTGCGTGCAGTGGGAGGCGGCCGCGGCGGAGGCCCCGGACGCCACGCGCACGGTGTTCCTGCGCACCGGGCTCGTCCTCGGTCCGGGCGGTGGGGCGCTCGGGCCGGTGCTGCCGCTGACGAAGTTCGGCCTCGGCAGCAAGCTCGGCACCGGTGGACAGCACTGGCCGTGGGTCTCGCTCGAGGACGAGGTGGGCGCGATCGTGCACCTCTGCACCTCGACCGTGTCGGGGCCCGTGAACCTCGCGGGCCCGGAGCCTGCGGTCAGCGACCGGATCACCCGCCGCGTGGCCGAGGACATGCACAAGCCGTACCTGTTCACCGTGCCGGAGTTCGCCCTGCGGCTCCTGCTCCGGGACGCCGCGGACGAGCTGCTGCTGTCGAGTCAGATGATGCTCCCGACCGTCCTGCGCGAGGACGGCTACGTGTTCACGCACACGACGGCCGAGTCCGCTGTGGACGCGTTCCTGCGGTAGCCGTCGACGCGTTCCTGCGGTGGTCGTTCGGCGATCGGCCAGGACCGCGCTCCACGGTCCGGGCCGCGCTCCACGGTCCGGGCCGCTCATCGGACGTGGAGCAGGGCCGTCCGCATCGCAGCCCGCGCACGCTTCCGGTCCCCGGCTGCGTCGTAGACCACCCCGAGTCGGAACCAGGTCCGCCAGTCCTCCGGGGACCGCTCCACCGCATCACGGTACTTCGGGAAGAGCGCATCCGCGGCGGAGCGGTCCACGCGCCCGGACGGCCGGAGCGGAACCTCGTCGTCGGGGGTGCCGCCCTCCGCCTCGAGTCGCCTCGCAAGCCGGGTGATCCGGAACCCGAACCGCAGTTCGAACACGAGCAGCACCGCGCCGACGACCGCGACGACGAACAGCGCCACCCCGATCCCGATGCCGACCGGCAGCCCCGTCCCGATGAAGGCGACCGCACGCTGCCCGACGAGCACGATGTAGAGCACGAGCAGGACCGCCATGAGCAGCGCACCGGCGAACTGCGACGTGCCGGGCCTCATCCGATGCCCAGCACGGTGCCGAGTCCGACCGTGAGCCCGCGCATCGTGGGGAGCGCCTCGAGCGCCGCGCGCACACCGGGGGCGTAGGAGACGTCGTCCGTGGTGTCGTGTCGGATCGTCAGGGTCTCCCCCGCGCCGCTCAGGACCACGGACTGCTGGGCCTTGACGCCCGGCAGTCGGAGACTGTGCACGGGGACGCTCGCGACCTGCTGTCCGCGGGCGCGTTGATCGACGTGCGGGGCATCCACCGGACCGACCTCCCGACGCGCCTCGGCGATCAGTTCGGCCGTCCGGACGGCGGTCCCGGAGGGCGAGTCGACCTTGAGCGCGTGGTGCGCCTCGACGATCTCGACCGACGGGAACCACGGTGCGGCGATCGTCGCGAGGTGCGTCCCGAGCACGGAACCGATCGAGAAGTTCGGGACCACGAAGACCCCCTGCTCCGGCCGGTCGGCGAGAGTGGTGCGGAGCGACGCGAGTCGGTCCGCCGACCAGCCGGAGGTCCCGACGAGGACGTTCGCACCGCTCGCGAGCGCCTTCGTGACGATCGCGGGGCTCAGTGCCGGGACGGTGACGTCCACCACGAGCGCGGCTCCGGCGAAGACCGACGGGTCCGCCGTGTCGACACCGTCGCGGGACGACAGCGACGCGACGAGGTCATACCCGTCGAGGTCGTCGACGACGGCGCAGACGAGTCCGCCGAGTCGACCGGAGGCGCCGACGACGGCGACGGAGATGCTCATGGCTCAATCCAACCACTCCCCGGGTCGGTCCTAGGATCGGGACCGTGGTCACCGTGCGCGCCGTCCCCGCCGATCTGCCCGACGTCGATCTGCTCCTCGACCGGTACCTCGACGAGCGTGCCGCGACGTTCCCGTCGGCGCAGGGGACGTACCGTCGCACGCGGACGCCCGCGGCGGAGTTCGAGGACGGCATGTTCGTCGTCGCGTACGACGGCGACGTCCCCGTGGGGTGTGGAGGACTCCGGCGCATCCCGGACAGGGTGGGCGAGGACGGCTCCCGGGAGGTGCGGTACGAGGTCAAGCACGTCTACGTCGACCCGGCGGGCCGGGGCCTCGGTGTGGCCAGCGCGATGATGGACGTCCTGGAGCGGGCCGCCGCCGACCGTGCCGCGACGAGCATCGTCCTCGACACGAACGACAGCCTCGTGGCGGCCGGCGCGATGTACGTCTCCCGGGGGTACGAGCGCATCGCGCCGTACAACGACAACCCGAACGCGACCGCCTGGTTCCGGAAGCCCGTCGCCTGAGCCGAGTCGGTAGCGGGGCGGGCGGGCGCCCGCACGCGCGAGCGTGTGCGTGTGCGTGTGCGTGTGCGTGTGCGTGTGCGTGCGCGCGTGCGCGCGCGAACGTGCAGTTCCGCCCCGTTCCCAGGCGCGACACGCGGCGAAACCGCACGCTCGGCGCCGCGTGCGTGACCGGCGGGACGGGAGGCGCGCACCCGGCCCGACCATCGCCTCCCGGCCGCGGGGTGCTGACCCGCGCGCGCGAGCGTGCAGTTCCGCCCCGTTCCCGAGCGCGACACGCGGCGGAACTCCACGCTCGGCGCCGCTCGGCACGGGCAGCTCGGTGCGGCCCCGCGCTAGATCGGCTGGTGGACCGGCAACCCGGTCCGGAGCTCCACCGGCAGGTGCGACAGGTCGTTCAACGTGACGAGCTCACCGGGCTTGGCCGACCGGACGCGGATGATCGTCAGCGCGGTGTGCGCCACGTTCGTGCCCATCCAGCGCCAGGCCGGCGCCTGGAACACCTCGCGCACGAACCACGCGATGACCGCGTTGTGGGTGATGAGGAGGTCGTGCCGGTCGTCCATCGACGGCGTGAACCACTCGGCGACCGCATCGTCCATCTGCGCCTGACCGGCTGCCAGCTCTTCCTCGGTCACGCCGCCGAAGAACGACTTGTACGCCATCGGCATGTCCGGCGTCGGTCCGGACGGCACGCAGTCGAACAGGAGCGTCGACGGCTTCGGCGCCATGGACGGCAAGCGCTCGTGCATGATCCGCGCGGTCTCGGTCGGCGCTTCGAGCGGGGAGTGCGACACCGTGTCGAACGGCACACCGCCGAGCCGGTCCGCGATGAGCCGTGCCTGCCGCTTGCCGCGTTCGGACAGCTTGCCGTCGCGGAGCCCGTGCTCCGCGTCCTGGTGCTCTCCGTGCCGGACGAGGTAGAGGTAGTGCGACATGGTGTTCAGCTGCCGTTCCCGCCGGTCGCGACGCCCGGGCCGGCGTGTGCCTCGGCGGTCGCCGACTGGATCGCGTCGCGGTCGACCGCACCGACGACCGCGGTGACGACCGGGCGGGTGAGGAGGTCGCGTGCGAGCTCGAGGACGGCGCCGGTCGTGACCCGGTCGACACGCTCGAGCGCCGTGGCGAGCTCGGTGAACTCGCCGACGCCGAGCTCGGAACGACCGAGCCGCGTCATCCGGGCGTCCGAGTCCTCGAGCGAGAGCGTCAGCGCGCCCTCGATCTGCCCCTTGGCGCGGGCGAGCTCATCGGCCGTGATGCCGTCGTCCGCCATCTTGCGGAACTCGTCGTCGATGATCCCGAGCACGGCCGTGACGTTCTGCGGCGCGCACCCCGCGTAGACGCCGAAGGCGCCGTTGTCCAGGTACGCCGGCGCGAAGGACGACACCGCGTACGCGAGACCCCGGCGCTCACGGACCTCTTGGAACAGCCGCGAGGACATCCCCCCGCCGAGCACGGCGTTCAGCACGCTGAGCGCCGGTCGTCGTTCGTCGCGGAGATCGAGACCGTGCGAGCCGAGGATGATGCTCACCTGCTCGGTGGGACGCGCCAGCACCTGCAGGCTCGCGTCGACCGGCTCGGCCGCGGGTTCCGGGATGCGTCGGGCGTGCGGCGTGGCGTGGTCGGCCCCGGCGAACACCGCCGCGACGAGGTCGCGGAACCGGTCGTGGTCGACGGCCCCGGCGGCAGTGACGACGATGCCGTCGGGTGCGTAGTGCTCGCGGTAGTGCGCCATGACGTCGTCGCGGGACACGGCGCGGATGCTCTCGGGCGTGCCGCCGATCGGCCGGCCGAGCGCGTGGTCGGGGAACGCGGCGGCGAAGAACGACTCGCCGGCGAGGTCCGCGGGGTCGTCGGCCGCCATCGCGAGCTCTTCGAGGATGACGCCGCGTTCGATGTCGAAGGCGTCGGGTTCGAGCACCGAGTTCGTCACCATGTCGCCGATCACCGCGACCGCCATGGGGACGTCGGCGTCGCGGACCCGGGCGTAGTAGCAGGTGTACTCCTTGGCCGTCGCCGCGTTGTGCTCCCCACCGACCGCGTCGAAGGACACGGCGATGTCGAGCGCGGTCCGCCCCGCGGTGCCCTTGAACAGGAGGTGTTCGAGGAAGTGCGTCGACCCGTACTGACCCGGCCGCTCGTCCCGCGAGCCGACACCGACCCAGTACCCGACGCTCGTCGAGTGCGCGGCCGGCACCGACTCGGTGAGGACGCGGACCCCGGACGGGAGGACGGAGCGCCGGACGAACGTGCCACCAGACGTCAGGAACGAGGTGTCCGGGTCTTGGAGCGGGAGCGGCACGGGCTGGTTCATCGTGATGAGCCTACTGACCGGTTCCCGCACGTGGTCAGGAACGGCCGGATCTGTGGACACGGGATGGAGTCGGGAACGCCCCCCTCGAAGTGGGGTACAGAAATAGAGGATAGACCGACTCGTCTGTCTGTCCTCACTGTGGTACAGTTTTGCTCAACGGATCGACAGCCCCCCTAGATGTCGATCCGTCGGCGCCCTGGACACACGAGTCCTGGCACGGCACATGTCCCCCCGCAGTGTCGTGACAGCCGAGTTGTCCCAAGGAGCCACGCTGTGACGGTCGATTCCCCCCAACCGGCCGTCCAGCGTCTCCTGGGACAGGCCTCTTCCCCCGGAGGCCCGGCTCAGGCCGGCCAGGCGCCGTACACCGCGACACCGGCAGGGTCGAGCTCCGCTCCCCGTGCCGGTGCCGTGGGAGCCGTTTCGCCCGGCCCGGCGGTCGATGCCGCGCCTCTCGGCGCCGGTCAGCCCCGCGCCGGCGCCAAGGCCCGCATCCTCGAGACGGCCGCCCGCCTGTTCTACGAAGAAGGCATCCACGGCGTCGGCGTCGACCGGCTCATCTCCGAGGCGAGCGTGACCAAGGCCACCTTCTACAAGCACTACGGGTCCAAGGACAACCTGATCCTGGCGTACATCCGGACCAGCCACGAACAGGCGGTGTCCGCGTTCGAACAGATCGTCACCGAGGCACCCGACGCCCGCTCGGCGCTCCGTGACTGGGTCACGGCCATCGTCGCCCGGACCGACGAACCCGGATTCCGCGGATGCGCGTTCCTGAACGCCGCCGCCGAGTACCACGATCCGCGGAGCCCCGTCCGCGAGGTCGTCGCGATGCACCGCGACTGGTACACGGAACGGCTCGGCGACCTGTTGCAGGCCGGCGGACACGAGCTGCCCGGCGACGGTGCGGACGAACTCATGCTGGCGCGCGACGGCGCGATGGTCGGTGCCTACGCCGGCGACTCCATCGCGGCCACAGCAGCTCTGGCGCGCGTCGTCGAGCGCGTCATCGGCGCCTGACGACCGGCAGACCACCGGACTGGAGGCGCGGGACGGGCCCGCCCCGCACCTCCAGTCCGTCTTGCGGTCGCGGGTGTTGGCTCGTCGGCATGACCAACGATCCCAACTGGCGCCTCCCCGAGGTGCCTGCCTTCAGCCTGACGAGTCCGGACTTCACCGACGGCGACACGCTCCCGACCTCGGCCCGCGGCGGCGACGTCGGCGGCGCCGACCGGTCACCCGCCCTGGAGTGGTCCGGCGCACCCGAGTCGACGCAGAGTTACGTCCTCACCGTCTACGACCCCGATGCGCCGACCGGCTCCGGATTCTGGCACTGGGCAGTGTCGGACATCCCCGCCGCCGTCACGTCGCTCGACGCCGACGCGGGGGCCGGTGCGTTGCCTGAGGGCTCCACTCGCCGACGCAACGAGTACGGCACGGACACGTTCCTCGGCGCAGCACCCCCGGCCGGACACGGGCCGCACCGGTACTTCTTCACCCTCAGCGCCCTGGACGTGCCGACCCTCGAGGTCCCGGCCGACGCGACCCCCGCCATCGTCGGCTTCATGCTGCGCGACCACCTCGTCGGACGGGCGCAGCTCGTCGGCATCCAGGAGACGCCCGCGTCCTGACCGTGACGCGGTCCGACCGCGGAGGCGTACGACGCGAGAACGGCCCCCGATCCAAGCGGATCGGGGGCCGTTCTCGCGAGCCGGTCTAGCTCTCGACCGTGAGGTCCTCGGACTCCTCGGTCGCAGCACTCGAGTCGGTGTCCGCGTCCTCGGTGACCACCGGGGCGAGCGAGAGCTTGCCGCGGTCGTCCACCTTGGTCACCTCGACCAGGATCTTCTGGCCGACGCCGAGGACGTCCTCGACGTTCTCGACACGCTTGCCACCGGCGAGCTTGCGCACCTCGGACACGTGCAGCAGACCATCGCGGCCCGGGAGCAGCGAGACGAACGCTCCGAACGTCGCGATCTTGACGACCGTGCCGAGGAACTGGTCCCCGATCTCCGGGTTCGTCGGGTTCGCGATCGCGTTCACCTGCGCACGAGCGGCCTCGGCCGACGGACCGTCGACCGCACCGATGTAGACGGTGCCGTCGTCCTCGATCGAGATGTCCGCGCCGGTCTCGTCCTGGATCCCGTTGATCGTCTTGCCCTTCGGGCCGATCAGCTCGCCGATCTTGTCGACCGGGATGTTGACGCTGATGACGCGCGGCGCGGTGTCGGCCATCTCGTCGGGGGCGTCGATCGCCTCGGTCAGCACGCCGAGGATGGCCGAGCGGGCCTCCTTGGCCTGCTTCAGCGCGGCATCGAGGACCGTCGAGGGGATGCCGTCGAGCTTCGTGTCGAGCTGGATCGCCGTGACGAACTCGCTCGTGCCGGCGACCTTGAAGTCCATGTCACCGAGGGCGTCCTCGGCTCCGAGGATGTCGGTCAGCGCCGCGTAGCGGGTCTGCCCGTCGACGGTGTCGGAGACGAGACCCATCGCGATGCCCGCGACCGGGGCGCGGAGCGGCACACCGGCGTTGAGGAGCGACAGGGTCGAGGCGCACACGGAGCCCATCGAAGTGGAGCCGTTCGACCCGAGGGCCTCGGACACCTGGCGGATGGCGTACGGGAACTCCTCGCGCGACGGCAGCACCGGCACGAGCGCGCGCTCGGCGAGGAAGCCGTGACCGATCTCGCGACGCTTCGGCGAACCGACGCGACCGGTCTCACCGGTCGAGTACGGCGGGAAGTTGTAGTGGTGGAGGTAGCGCTTCTTCGTGACCGGGCTCAGCGAGTCGATCTGCTGCTCCATCTTGAGCATGTTCAGCGTGGTCACGCCCAGGATCTGGGTCTCACCGCGCTGGAAGATCGCCGAACCGTGGACGCGCGGGATCACGGCGACCTCGGCGTCGAGCGGACGGATGTCCGCCAGCCCACGGCCGTCCATGCGGACCTGCTCGGTGAGGATGCGGCCGCGGACCACCTTCTTGGTCACCGACTTGTACGCACCGGACACCTGACCGTTGGCTTCGGCCGGGAGCTCCCCGGACTCGACCTTGGCGGCGACGACGCTCTTGACGCGGGCCTTCAGGGCGTCATCGGCGTCCTGGCGCTCGAGCTTCGCGGCGATCTTGTAGACGTCCCCGAGCTCGGTGAGCGCGGCGTCCTCGACGACCTTGTAGACCTCGTCCGTGTACGGCAGGAAGACCGGGTAGTCCTGGATCTCCTTGGCGGACTGGGCGGCCATCGCGGCCTGCGCCTCGACGAGGAGCTTGAGGAACGGCTTCGCCGCCTCGAGGCCCTGCGCGACGACGGCTTCGTCGGGCTTGGTGGCACCGCCCTGGATCAGGCCCCAGGCGTGCTCGGTGGCCTCGGCCTCGACCATCATGATCGCGACGTCCTCGTTGCCGGCGTCGTCGGTGACGACGCGTCCGGCGACGGTGAGGTCGAACACGGCGTCCGCGAGCTGCGTGACCGTGGGGAACGCGACCCACTGGTCGGCGCCGTTGCCGTTGCCCGGGATGAGAGCCAGGCGGACGCCGGCGATCGGGCCGGAGAACGGCAGACCGGAGATCTGCGTCGACGCCGAGGCCGCGTTGATCGCGAGGGCGTCGTAGAACTCACCCGGAGCGATGCTCAGGACGGTGATGACGATCTGGACCTCGTTGCGGAGTCCGTCCACGAACGACGGACGCAGCGGCCGGTCGATGAGCCGGCAGACGAGGATGGCCTCGGTGCTGGGGCGGCCTTCGCGGCGGAAGAACGAGCCGGGGATCTTGCCGGCGGCGTAGGACCGCTCCTCGACGTCGACCGTCAGCGGGAAGAAGTCGAAGCCTTCGCGCGGGTGCTTGCCGGCGCTCGTCGCGCTCAGCAGCATCGTCTCTTCGTCGAGGTACGCGGCGACCGCGCCCTGGGCCTGCTGCGCGAGCCGGCCCGTCTCGAAGCGGACGGTGCGGGTGCCGAAGCGACCGTTGTCGATCACTGCCTCGGCGAACTTGATTTCGGGACCCTCCAAAAGGGTGCCTCCTTGTACTCCATGGGCGCACGCGGACGCGCGCTCGGTGTGCCCGGTGCCGTCGTCGACGCCGGTCCCACTCGAGACAGGGCGGATTTCGAGGACACGTGAGTGCACGTGCGCTCCCACACGACGCGGGACGCATGCCTGGCCAGCAGTAGAAGCACACGGACACTTGTTCCGGATGCCACCACCGATGACCAGCTTCGTGCCGGCCTGCTCGAATGGTGTTGCGATGTTGTTCGCGGCGGACATGGTCCACCGACGGTCAGACTCTACCATCCGGCCCGTTCTCACAGCAGGACACGCCCACGCGCGCGGGGAGGTTGCCGAGTGCTGCCGCTACCCTGACCCCATGCGTCACTCCCTCCTCACGCATGTCGCGGTGCGGCCGCGTGCGCTCGTGACGACTGTCCCGGTCCGGCCGCGTGCGCTCGTGACGGCCGGCACGGTCCGGCCGCGTGCGCTCGTGGCGGCGACCGTCGGCGTCGGCGCCCTCGTCGTGGCGTTGCTCGGAGCGATCCCGGCGCACGCCGACACCCAGTACCCGACCTGGGCCGACGTCCAGGCCGCCAAGGGCAACGAAGCGGCGACCCAGACCGAGATCGGGAACGTCCAGACCGCACTGCAAGGCCTCCAGGCGGCGGCGGCGCAGAAGTCCTCCGACGCCCTCGTCGCGAGCGCGGCTGCGGCGGCCGCCGAGACCGCGCTGCAGTCCGCGACACAGACCGCAGACGACCTCACCGCCAAGGCCGCCGCCGCGTCCGAGACCGCGTCCCGCGCCAAGGACCGTGCCGGCCAGCTCGCCGCGAACCTGTACCGAGACGGCAGCGGCGACACGGTGTCGAGCCGGATCGCCGCGTCCCACGACCCGAGGGAGCTGCTCTACCAGCTCGGGACGCTCGACCAGCTCTCGAACACGTGGGCGGGCGTGATGAGCGACGCTTCGGTCGCGGCGAACACGGCGACGAGCCTGCACGAGCAGGCCGCCCGTGCCGAGGCCGCCCGCAGGCAGCTCGCCACCGCCGCGGAGGCCAAGTCCGACGCTGCCGACCAGGCAGAATCGGACGCGAACGCGGCGGTCGCGTCGACACAGAGCCACAGCGACGAGCTGTACGCGCAGCTCGCGTCGCTGAAGAACACCACCGCGCAGGTCGAGCAGCAGTACGCGGTCGGCCAGGCGGTCGCCGCACAGGCGGCGGCGGTGCAGCGTCAGAACGAACTCGCGGCGCAGCGGGCGGCGGCTGCGGCGGCGCGCAGCGGAAGTACGATCGTGAACTCCGGCGGCAGCTCCTACCCCGACCCGACCGGCGTCCCGGTCGACCCCGCCGGGGCGAAGGCCTACGCGAGCTCGCAGCTCGCCGCCCACGGCTGGGGGCAGGACCAGATGTCGTGCCTGGTCTCACTGTGGACGCAGGAGTCGGGGTGGCGGGCGAACGCGCTGAACAGTTCGAGCGGCGCGTACGGGATCCCGCAGGCGCTCCCCGCGTCGAAGATGGCCGTGGCCGGCGCGGACTGGCGGACCAACCAGAACACCCAGATCGACTGGGGTCTGGCCTACATCAAGAGCTCCTACGGCAGCCCCTGCGGCGCCTGGAACCACGAGATGAGCGTCAACCCGCACTGGTACTGAGCCTGGAGCCCGGTCAGCGAGCCCGTTCGTGTGCGCGGCCCGGCCCTGCGCTCGGCCCGTCGGTGCGCGCGGCCCTGCGCGCGGCCCTGCGCGCGGCCCGTCCGTGTGCGCGGCCCTGCCCTGTGAGCGGCCCTGCGCGGCCGGCCCTGTGCGCGGCCCCGCCCTGTGAGCGGCCCTGCGCGCGGCCCGTCGGTGCGCGCACGCTGCAGTCAGCGCCATCATTGACGCTCGCGCCGACGCCGACGGTCAGCGCCGGCTCCGACGGCGACGATCGTGATGATGAGTCCGATGCACGCCAGCACGACGTCCCGGACCGTCGTCAGATCGCCACGGACCGCGACCACCGCGACTGCGATGACCCACCCGACCGGGAACACGAGCCACACACCCGCGGGCAGGAAACGACCAGTCACCCATGCTCCGCCGAAGAACGCCACCGCGGTCCCCCAGATCACAACCTCGACGAGACCCATCCTGACTCCCTTCGCTCTGGTGGTCCGCTTCCGGCCCCGCCCATCGATCGGAGCAACCGGCGCTGTCGTCCGGCGATGCGGATCCGGTGAGACCGCGCACCCCGGACGGAGACGACGAGCACCCCGAACCCGGTTCCGGGCCACTCGAGCAGCGTCGTGTGGTCGATGTCCGATGCCCGGACGATCCAGTCGGACACGGTCCACCGACCGCGGCGCACGACCAGCCATCGCTCGCCGCGGGACGAGAACGGTTCCGCGCTGCCGGAAAGCCGATCGACACCACGGAACGCGGCCCACCCTGCGAGTGTCACCGACGCCATGACGACGGCACCGACCCACACACCGCGATGCCCGAGCTCGGCACTGGTCATCACGCCGACGACGAACAAGGTCGCGGCGACGATGGCCCTTCCGGGTCGTCGGTGCCTGCCACGCCGCAGACCGGTCAGTGCAGCGATGGCGCTCACGGAATCGTCGACCCGGGACGAGGGGGCGAGCAGACCGTTGGTGATCCGCCCCGCCTCACCGACACTCACGAACCGGACCTGCATCCGTCGCAGGGCACTCGCGACGACGGGTTGGCGGAGCCTGATCGCCGAGATCGAAGCCACCGGGATCGCACGCTCCTCGCGGTGGAGCAGGCCTGCGCTGCAGTGCAGCATCCCGTCGGCGAGCCGGACACGGAATGCGCGATAGCGGACCCACGACGCGACCGTCCCGTACAGCACCGACAGAACGAGACCCATGACGCAGACGGTCAGGAGCACGGTCCCGGACATCGCCGACGCAGCGAGGATGCTCTGGAACGAAAGCGATCCCCCGGTCACTGTGTTCCAGCTCTGGAGCGCGCCGTAGGCGGCGGGGACGACGAACACGAACCGACCGGAACACAGCCCCACCATCAGGAAGTCGATGCCACGCGGAGGCGGGGTCAGCTCGCGACCAACGCGCTCCTCGACGACTCCTGGTCCTGGCTCCTCGGCGAGGATCGGCGTGGACCGGCGGCGAGCGCGTTCGTAGAGCCGCAGCACCCGTGCTGCCTCGGCGGCGGAGACGCCTGGCAGCACGATCGAGCTCCGCTCCGATGCAGCAATCGAGAAGCGGATCTCCCGTGCACCCGCGACCCGGAACGGGAAGTCGTCCCGCACGGACACGGCGATGACCGACGCCCAGTCGACGTCTTGTCGCACCCGGGACAGCAGTCCTCCGTGCACGACCAGACCGCGGTTGGACGTGCAGTAGCGAACCGTGGACCAGTCGAAGGTGATCTGGTAGAGGCGCGTGAAGCCGTAGTACGCGGCGAACCACACCAGGGGCCCACGGACCGGACCGTGCACGGTCATGATCGAGACGACCAGTGCTGCTGTGACAGCCCAGGACGATCGGAGCACGACGAGAGCTCGCGCGAGCAGCAGCCGCGCGGTCGGCCGTCGGAGAGCGGGCCTGGTCACTGCTCGATCCCGCGTCCGTGCAGCACCACGACGTCCGACGAGGAGAGCGCTGGCAGGACGATCTCACCGGCCGGGGTGACGATCGCGCACTGCACGAGGTCGAAGCGTCGGAGCAACGGACCGGAACGGGTCCGGACCATCGTGACCTTCGCCGCACGGATGCGGTCGACGCGGACGATCAGCCCGCCCCGACGGACGAGCAGGTCGTTCGCACCGATCGTCAGCCGGAACCGCCGTGCGGACAACGGCAGCAGCACAGACCACTCCACCGCGCTCCACACCACGGTCACGAGGCCGACCACGAGGACGATCGTGTGGACCAGCGAGGACGAAGCCGCATTCCAGACGACGAGGCAGAGGACGACCGTCAGTACCGCTCCCGCGACCGTCGAGACCCGACCGACCGTGACCGTCGTGCGCGGACACCGGATGTCCCGCGGCATCGGACGCGGATAATGGTCCGTCATCCCGCACGTCGAACAGTCGACTGGTAGAAGTCCTCCAACGACGACTGTTCGGCGTCGAGTCGGACGAGTACGGCACCGGCACGCATCGCCGCGGCGAAGACGTCCGCTGGCGTGACTCCGGTCAGGTGCAGCGCGCCGTCCGGTGCGATCGTTCCGGCACCACCCATCGCGAGGACGCTGGCAAGGAGTGGTTCCGGACGACCCTGTGTCACGGCGACGACTCCCACGACGCGTCCCCAGGCCGTGTCGTCGTCGCCGCTCCTGATCACGCCGTCGGACAGGATGACGACTCGATCCGCCACACGCTCCATCTCGGACATGAGATGCGACGACAGCAGCACGGCTCCCCCCGACCGCGCGAACTGCTGGACGAGGTCGCGGATCCAGAGGACTCCGCCGGGGTCCAGTCCGTTGATCGGCTCGTCGAGGACGAGAAGTCCCGGCGAGTGCAGTGTCGCGACCCCGAGCGCGAGTCGCTGCCGCATCCCGAGAGAGAGTCGACCGGCGCGGACGGTGGACGAGTCCGCGAGCCCGACGTCGGCGAGCGCGTGCCGGACGCGACTCCGTGTGACCGGGAGGCCGTAGGAGGCGAGGGCGATCCGGACATGCGCGGTACAGCTGAGCCGCCCGTCGATCCACCGGGGGTCCAGCATCGCTCCGACGTGGCGCATGCCGACCGTGGGCCGCTCGGAGAGGATGCGGACGGTGCCCTGATCCGGGCGGTCAATGCCGCAGACCACGCGGAGCAACGTGCTCTTCCCTGCCCCGTTCTCGCCGAGGAGTCCGACGACCTCGCCGGCCCTGACCCCGAAGCTGACGTCACGGAGGACGTTCTTCCGCCCGAGTCGTCGTTGGACGCCGCTGACCTCGAGCACGCTCATCGCACGGCCTTCCGGACCATGCGGACCGCACCGAGCACGACGACGACCAGGTCGATGAGGAGGAAGCGGAGCAGATCCATCCCCGGCGGGAAGTCGTGGAGAACTCGCGTCGTCAGCATCGCCGGCATGGAGGCCAGGAGTTGCCGCGCAACGTCAGCCAACCAGATCCCGGCGATCGCGATCAGCAGCGGGAGCGCGAAGACGGCGGAGAGGTACGCGGCGATCGCGCCGGCCGTGGTGGCGAGGAGCAGGCCGACACCCGCCCCGAGGAACGCGTGACAGACGAAGACGCTGCAGAGCCGGACGGCGGCCGAGAGCCAGTCGTCCGTTCCGCCGAGTCCGATCCCCCCGAGTCGAGCCGAGGTGATCACGGCGAGGACGAGCGCGATCACCACGGTACCGCCCGTGACGCACAGGGCGAGCAGAGCGACCGCGATGAGCTTGGCCGCCAGGACGGCGCGACGTGACGGAACGAGGATGAGCGTGGTACCGATCGCGCCGCTCCCGAGGTCGGACGCGATGTACACGAGGCCCGCGATCCCGAGCACGACCGGCGCGAGGTCGCCGCCGCCGACGGCAGCATCCACGAGGACCGACGGTCCTGCCGTGCTGTCGAGCGGCACGGTCCCCGCGGCACCGACGGCGGCGAACGCACCGAGGGTGATCCCGACGAGCCATCGCATCGAGCCGAGGTGAAGTACCCGGATGAGCTCCGCGCGGAGAGCGCGTCCAAGGACATCCGGTCGGCCTGAGGCTCGCCGGTTCTCCCTGGATCGGTGTGGTTCCGCGATCGTCATACGCCCCTCCTCGATGTCGAGGTCCGAGCGTAGCACCGAAGATCAGATCCAAAACCTGTCACGCATGATGTTTCCACAGGCGTTGACATTTCAAATTCTTTAATGACAGGGTCACTCCACCGCATGGACGCGGCGGGGTACCGGACAGTCCGACTACCCGTTCATCATCGACAGAAGGGGGCACTGCCATGGCAGCGTTCACACGCATCATCCAGATCATCACGCAGTTCGGACAGCGAGCGATCAACTGGGTGTACGCGAACCGGGACCAGATCCTGAACTGGATCAACGCAGGTCAGGCGATCGACTGGATCGTGCGGAAGGTCAAGGACGCGCTCGGGATCAAGTAGCGATCGAGGGTGCGACCGTGCCGCGTGCCGACGGGTGCGCGGCACGGTCGACGCCGACGCTGGTGCACGCCTCGGTCTTGTCCGCGGACGAGCCGTGCTCGGGACATCCAACCTCGACAGGCAGCAGCATCGGTTGCCGGAACGAGCATCAGCTGCAGGAAGGAGCATCAGCTGCCGGAAGAGCGACCGATCACCAGGATGGGCGACCGCCACGCAGTTACTGTCCCAGCGAGCCCAGCAGACTGGCGAAGTCCGTCACGGCGGCGGACGCAGCCACCGGACGACGACGCGACACCCGGATGCCGTGAGCGAGTTCCTCGCCAGCACGACCGACTCGCTGCTCGAGCCCGACGGCTGCCTCAGCACTCCCCCAGTCGTCGGTCGCGACGAACACCGCGGTCGGCACGACCGAGGCCCGCAGGTACGAGAACACCGGACGCATGCCGTGCTCGATCACCAGGGAGTGCCGCGACGAGCCTGCGGTCGCCCCGACGAGCACGGGCATGTCGACGAGCGCGGTGGGCTCGAGCACGTCCAGGAAGGACTTCGCGAGACCGCTCATGCCGGCCGTGAACACCGGCGCGACGAAGACGAGCGCGTCCGCGCCGACGACCGCCGCGATCGCCGCGTCGAGCGCGGGTGGTGCGAACCGCGTGAGCATGGCGTCGGTGATCTGATGGGCCAACGGACGCAGGTCGACGTGCACGATGCGGGTTGCGCCTCCCGTCCGTTCAGTGTCGTGCGTCCGGAACGCGCCGGCGGCGTCGGACGGGAGGGACGGGTCGGCCAGCGCGGACACGGCCGCGTCCGCCAGTCGGTCCGCCAGCAGGCGCGATGACGACGGGTCGGAGAGTCCGGCCGAGACGACGGCGATGGTGGTCATGCGGACACCGTCTCGGAGGTCGAGGCGGTGGATGCCGGTGCGAGTGTCGCCACCGCGGCGGCCACGAGCGATGCGTGGGTCGGCGCGTCGGGGACGTCGGCGGGTCGTCGCGCGGCGAACTCCCGGCGGAGCACGGGCACGACCTCTCCTCCGAGGATGTCGAGTTGCTCGAGCACGGTCTTCAGCGGCAGCCCCGCATGGTCCATGAGGAAGAGCTGGCGCTGGTAGTCGCCGACGTACTCGCGGAACCCGAGGGTACGGTCGATGACCTCCTGCGGGCTGCCGACCGTGAGCGGGGTCTGACTCGAGAAGTCCTCCAGGCTCGGGCCGTGGCCGTACACCGGCGCGTTGTCGAAGTACGGGCGGAACTGCCGCACGGCGTCCTGCGAGTTCTTCGCCATGAACACCTGCCCGCCGAGTCCGACGATCGCGTTCGCGGCCGGACCGTGGCCGTGGTGTTCGAAGCGCTCGCGGTAGAGCCGCACCATCTGCGCAGTGTGGCTCGCGGGCCAGAAGATGTGGTTCGCGAAGAACCCGTCGCCGTAGTACGCGGCCTGCTCGGCGATCTCGGGCGTGCGGATCGAGCCGTGCCAGACGAACGGAGCGACACCGTCGAGCGGACGCGGGGTCGACGTGAAGCCCTGCAGCGGGGTACGGAAGTGGCCCTGCCAGTCGACGACCTCTTCGTCCCAGAGTCGGCGGAGGAGCGCGTAGTTCTCGATCGCGAGGTTGAGGCCCTGACGGATGTCCTTGCCGAACCACGGGTAGACCGGGCCGGTGTTGCCACGCCCGAGGATGAGGTCGGTGCGACCTCGGGCGACGTGCTGGAGCATGGCGAAGTCCTCGGCGATCTTCACTGGGTCGTTCGTGGTGATGAGCGTCGTGCTCGTGCTGAGGATGATCCGCTCGGTCTTCGCCGCGATGTAGCCGAGCAAGGTGGTCGGAGAGCTCGGGACGAACGGCGGGTTGTGGTGCTCGCCCGTCGCGAAGACGTCGAGCCCGACCTCCTCCACCTTCTGCGCGATGGTCAGGACGGCCTGGATGCGCTCGGCTTCGCTCGGGGTGTGGCCGGTCGTGGGGTCGGTGGTGAGGTCCCCGACGGTGAAGATGCCGAACTGCACGGTGTGCTCCTTGCTCGATGCTGCACGCGTTCGATGCGTTTGCATGTACACCGTACCCGAACACGTCGGGTGAGCGCCCCATTCCGCCAAGGTCCAGCTGGAGCTTGTTCAATACATATTTTGGATATATGTTCCTCGTGAGCCGTGGCACGACGCCGCGGCCAGGATGAAAGGCCCTCCCATGAAGATCCGCATGATCGCTTGCTCGGCTGCAGTGGTCGCCCTCGGCGCGGCGCTCGTCGTGCCCGTTGCCGCGCACGCAGCACCGAGCGCGACCGCCGATGAATCTGGCGCAGCCCTCGTCCGCGTCGTCGATGCCGATGAGGGGTTCGGTGTCGTCGAACCCTCCGGGATCAGCACGCGGAAGGACAAGGACTTCGTCGAGTTCCCGGAAGGCGGTGGCACCTGGTACCACGGCATCAAGAACGGGCAGGTCTACTCGAACTTCTACCACTACACGCGGAAGCACGGGTCATCGGTCATCAACGGCGAAGGCTGGAAGAAGTCGAGTCGGCTCGTCGATCCGCGGCTGACCTCGAACGCGTCGATCAGCTCGACGATCGCCGGCAACACCGCCTACTACCGGTTCGGCTGATCGAACGTTCCCCCCACGCGCCCGCGGGCTCCGGTCCGCGGGCGCGTCGTCCGCTCACGAGAGGGATCGCATGCTCCTCCGTACCAGCACCGCCGCGGCAGTCCTCATCTGCCTGCTCACAGCGTTCCTCTACACGCGCGCGAGCGACGAACAGATCCCCCAGGGCGCGACCACGGTCCTGACGATCTGGGACTCGAACTCCGAACTCACGCTCCGTGAATCGCGCGCGACCATCGTGGCCGCTGCCCGCTCGCAGGCAGTGTCCTTCATCAAGCGCGGATCGCCGTCGGTCGGCGTGGGCGAGCGCGTGTTCACCCTCGTCAACCGTGGGGCGTCCTCACCAGCGGTCGGTGCATACCGGGACTTCAGCCGGTCGCTCCGCACGCACGTCCGCTCGGGTCCACTGCCGTTGAACCACCTGAACGGCATGTACATCTCGTCGAACAGCCCCGACGCCGTCGACCGGGTCGCCGCGGACCTCCAGGAACACGGCCTCTCGGTGAGCACGCTGCGCACCTCGCCACTGCGCATGCTCAGCTGGGCCGCGGTCACGACCCCGACCCTCCCGCTCATGCTCGCGGGCGGCATCCTCGTCGTCCTCGGTGCCGCATTCTGGACGTTGTCCGTCCGTCGCCGCGACGCGATCCAGCAGGTCAACGGTCGCGCGACGGCACGATCGGTCCTCGGCCACGCGGGGCACGGCATCGTGCTCTGCGTCGGCCTCGGGGTGGTCGGGCTGGTCTGCTCCGTGCCAGCGCTCATCTGGTACAACGGCCTCGCGCAGTGGACGCGGTTCGCCGGCAACGCGGCAGTCGGGTACGCCGTCATCGCTCTCCTGCTCGTCGCGACGATCACGATGACGAGCCTGATCGGGGTCCGGACACGGCCCGCAGCCGCGATCAACGGCTGCGCGCCGTCGAAGACCGCGTTGGCCGGCGTCGTCGGCCTGCACACCATCGCGCTCGCATTGCTCATGAGCATCATGCTCTCCACGCTCGTGGTCGGCGCCACGGCGCTTCGGAGCACCACCGAGCGCGCCGACTGGTCACGGACCGCCGACTGGCTCGCGATGTCACTCACCAGCAACCTCGATCGGACCGACCGCACCGAAGCACCGCTCGCGGCTGTCATCCGAGGGCAGGACGCCGAGGGGCTCGTCCTCATCACGATCCATGAACCCTCGGCGTCCGAGAACGGCGGACCGTGGAACGGCAATTCGTTGATCGTCAACCACCGGTACCTCCGGGAGCAATGCGTGCGGCTCGCTGACGACACATGCGTCGCCCGCGAGCGTCTCGACCCGTCGAAGCTCACACTCCTCGTCCCGTCCGCCGTGCACGACCTGCGCGGTGTCAGGCAGGAATGGGGTGATTGGGCGCGGTCACAACGATCGAACTTCAGCGATGACCGCACCGTGGTCGCCGAGTCCGGCATCCTGATCGATGTCCTCCGCACTGCCCCGGGCCAACACGTTTTCAACTACGGAGCTGCCGGAGGCGACGAAACGAGCTCGCAGGTCGATCCGATCATCGCCGTCCTGCCCGCTTCCCCGGACTTCCTCTCGGACAACTGGTTGGCAGCGAGCGTCACCTCGGCCCAGGTGCTCTTCGAGGACCGACGATCGCTCCTCGCGGCACTCGATGATGCTGGACTCAGAACCCAGGTCGGACATGTCGACAGCGCCCGCGCCATCGCTGCGAACGAGCTGCTCCTCAAGGAGCAAGCCGTCCGCGACACCATCGAGACCGGAGTCCTCGGCGCGTTCGCCACTGTCCTCGCGGCGGTGCTGCTCGCGAGCGCGCAGGCAGAACGTCGTCGCCGCATCGACTTCACTCACTGGACGCACGGTGGCGGGCGGCGGTGGGGGTTCATCGTCGCGCTCGCGATCGCGAACGGCGTCGCGGTGATCGGATTCACCGCCTCCGCGCCGTTCGTCCCGTGGGTCGTTCCCACGGATCCGCGCTCGATGGTCGTTGCAGGCGCGGTCGCGTGCGCCGACCTCGCGCTGGTGGCGGTCGCACTCGCCTGGCACCGACGCCGTGTCCGCCTCGACACCGTCCGCCGATCATGACCACCGCCGACCGCCCCGATCGAAGGAGTCCCTTGACCACCGTTGCCCCGATCCACGTCGACGACCCCATCCTCGACGCACCGGTCATCAGTGCCCGCGATCTCGGCAAGCGTCACGGGGCCGTCCCGATCTGGACGGACGTGTCGTTCTCGATCCGGAGCGCCGAGACCGCCGCCATCGTCGGCCCCAGCGGTTCCGGCAAGTCGACACTGCTCCACTGCGTCGGACTGCTCGACCGTGTCGACGACGGCAGACTCGAACTCGATGGGGCCGACGTCACACGGATCGGCCGAGCCGCGCAACGTCACCACTTCCGCATGGGCGTCGGGCATCTGTTCCAGAACTACGCGCTCGTCGAGAACTGGACCGTTGACCGGAACCTCGACCCCGCGTTCATCGGTCGACGGATCCGTCGCGCGGAGCGGGCAGAACGTCGAGCATCGGCGTTGGAGCGCGTCGGGCTCGCGGGCGCCGGACACCGGAAGACCTACTCGATGAGCGGCGGCGAACAGCAGCGGATCGCGCTCGCCAGACTCTTGCTCAAGGCACCGCGGGTGGTCGTCGCCGACGAGCCGTCAGCCGCGCTCGATGACGACAACGTCGCGATGGTCCTGTCCGTCCTCGGCGAGATGCGCGACGCCGGGTCCGCGATCGTCATCGCCACGCATGACCCGCGCGTGGCGGATTGGTGTGACCAGCGCATCGACCTCGGCGCCGCCGCCGCCGTCGAGTGAGCAGCAATCGTCGGCTGCACGGCGACGATCCGACGATTACTACTCACTCGCGGGGCGCGGCGGCGGCGGGGGGCGCGGCCGCCGGGCCGACCGCACCACGGCATGCAGAACGCCCCGCCCCTCCGAGGAGAGACGGGGCGTTCGTGTCAAGACAGGTTCCTCAGCGCGGCTGAGGCACTTCGATCACCGGGTGCTGTACGCCCGACGCGATCGCGACCCGACGGGTGCAGACCTACAGATGCAGACCTACAGGTGCAGACCTATCGACGCAGCCCGAGACGCTCGATGAGCGCACGGTAGCGGTTGATGTCGACGTCGGAGAGGTATCCGAGCATGCGACGACGCTGACCGACGAGCAGCAGCAGACCACGACGCGAGTGGTGGTCGTGCTTGTGCTCCTTGAGGTGCTCGGTGAGGTCCCGGATGCGCTGGGTCATGACCGCCACCTGGACCTCGGGGGATCCCGTGTCGCCCGGGTGGGTCGCGTACTCTTCGATGATCGCCTTCTTGACGTTCGGTTCGAGTGCCATAGGTGATCCCCTCTCTGCTTGTTGCGCGGTGCCGCACACCGGATGTATGGGCGCTCTTTGTCCGCGGCCGTTCTGACGGCAACCTGACGATCTTAGCAGAGCGCGGGTACCGGATGACCCCTAGAACCCGAGGCCCGCGCCGAGCCCCGCGAAGAACGACACGGCGCCCGGGATCGCCGCCGCGAGTGCGACCGCTCCCCCGGCGAGCACTGCTCCCGCACCACCCACCCAGGTGAGCCGCACCGCTCGCGCGACCCGCGCCTCCCGTTCGATCACCGCGAACCGTCCCACGACGTCGTCGTCCGCTGCGCCGAGCACCGGGGCCTCACCGCCCTGCCAGGTGGCGCCCGACGCGAGCGCCCCGGCCAACGCCCAGACCGCGTCCGGCGACAGGACCGCGGGCATCCGGCGGAGCGTACGCACGAGACGTCGGGCGTCGATGACGGACACGCCCTCGGGTTCGGAGCGGACCACGACCGATGCCGCGTCGACGACGGCGACGATGCTCGTGACGGGTGCGATCGGGAGGGTCATCCCCGCGAGGACACGCACGACCCGACGACGCTCGGACGCGGCGGCGTGCACGTACGGTTCGTGGCGGCCGTTGACGAGGACGGTGTCGCCGGCCACCCAGACCCGTGCGTCGCGATGGTGCTTGGTGTTGATCGTGACGATGCCGATCGGCCCGATCACGAGGTGGTCGATGTCCGTTCCGCTCGCCGAGACCGGCACGGAGTGCAGGACGACGTGGTCGGGTCCGAGCGAGTCGAGGAGCCGGGCGGTGATCCGCTCGCCGACGGCTCCGGCGTACCAGGACTTGGCCTCCGGCGCGATGGCGTGCGCCCCGAGGATGCGTGCCACCCGTCCCCGGGGTGCGTGCTGCGCCTGCAGCCGGACGCACTCGGCCATGAGCGCCTGCCCGGGGATCCGCCGCGTGAGGTCGTCGAGATCGGTCGCGGCGTCGGTCGGCGGTGTCGTCACGGTGCTCCTGACGGGCGGCGCTCGGAACACGCCCCCCGCTTGCAAGCATGGTCGGGTGGCGGGGTCGGAGCCAGTACCAGAACGGGTGCCCCTCGCACTGGAGGCGCGTCCCTGTCCGGCATCCCGGCCTCCGTCTGCATTGGGTCGGTCGGGCGACCCGCCGCGCGGCGAACGGCGCCGTTCAGACGGTGCGGATGCGGCGACGTCGCTCGGGCATCGCACTCCGGACGGCACCGACGAGCGTCGCTCCGAGCAACCCGCCGAGGCCGTTCGAGAGGACGTCGCGGGGATCGGCGACACGGGTCGGCAGCGCGGTCAGCTGCACGAACTCGATGCCGACGGAGAGCGCCACCGCGAGGACGGCGGCGACGAGCCAGGCGCGACGCGGCAGCCACATCGCACCGATCATGCCGATCGGCACGAACATCGCGACGTTCGCCAGGAACTCGGCGCGGTCGTAGGTCAGCCAGTCGGTCGCCGCGTGGCCCTGTGCGAACCGGAGGACGGTGCCGACGAAGTGCTGCCCGGAACTCGTGAACACCTGCGGCGTGAGCGTCATCCGCCACACGACCCAGGCGTAGCCCGCCGTCAGGAGCAGGAGCAGGAACTTCCGGAGCATCCAGTCAGTGTCGGGCACGATGCTGGCCGCGGCCTGGCACGCGCCTGCACGGACGCCCGGGCTCCCCGGTCGGGCGCGCGACGACCTGCCAGGACTGGCGTCCGAGGTGCGCGCGGTGCGAGAGTAGGAGCACGGATCCGCGACGGTGCGGCTCACGAACCCCGTGTCCGACCAGCCGGCGGAGGTCCGACGAATGGCCAGCACCCCACACCCGGAGACGGGCGACCCGACGACGGGCGACCCGACGACGGGCGACCCGACGACGGGCGACCCGACGACGGGCGGCCCGTCCGTCGTGGGTGCGCGCTCGAGTGCACGGCGGCAGTGGACCGTGATGGGGATCGTCGCCGTCCTCCTGGTCGCCGTCGTCGTCCTCGTGCTCACCGTCGTCGTCCCCGGAACCGGAGGTCTCGTGTCCGAACCGTCCCCGAGCCGGACGATCCTGCCCCGGAAGACCGCCGCCGCGGCGTTCCCCGGCGGTCTGGCCCGGCAACCCCCGGCGCAGAACCGGCCCGGGATGCAGGAGGTCGCCGCGCGTGACCGCGGCGACACCGGCACGGCGGACGAGATCGCCCGGATCGCCGACCAACCCATCGCGACCTGGTTGACGAGTTCGTCCGTGGCGTCGACCGTCCGCACCGTGGACGCCGTCGTCGCGAACGCGGAACAGGCGGGGAAGACACCCGTGTTCGTGCTGTACGACATCCCGGACCGCGACTGCGGCAGCTACTCCGGGGGCGGGAACTCGATGCGGGAGTACATCCCCTGGGTTCGGGCCGTGGCGCGGGCGATGCGGGGATCGCATGCCGTGGTGCTCGTCGAACCGGACTCGATCGCCCAGATCTCGAACTGCAAGCGTCTCGAGCACGGGCGGATCCCGCTCCTGCGGCAGGCCGTCGCGGCGTTGTCCGGGCACGGACTGACGGTGTACCTGGACGGCGGGAACGAGAACCGCGTCCCGGTGGGGACCATGGCGACCCGGCTCCGCGAAGCGGGGGTCGACGACACCCAGGGGTTCTTCACGAACGTGTCGAACTTCTACGGCGTCGACCCGGAGCGGTCCTACGCGGACGAGCTCTCGGACCGCATCGGCGGCGACCCGCACTTCGTCATCGACGTCTCCCGGAACGGTACCGGGTGGCACGGGACGTGGTGCAACCCGCCGGGCGCCGGCCTCGGCCAGACGCCGCGCGTCACCGGCGGGACGACGCGCCTGGACGCGCTGCTCTGGGTGAAGACCCCGGGGCTCAGCGACGGCACGTGCAACGGCGGGCCCGCCGCCGGACAGTGGTGGGAGTCGTACGCGCTCGACCTCGTGGCGAACCGGAAGCAGGGGTAGCGCACTGCTCGTTGTCGGCGGGGTGGCGCACAGTGTCCCCATGAGGCACTCCGTGATCCCGCCGTACCTGCTCCAGGCCATCGCCGACGGGGGCGAGCAGCGGTACCCGCGTGCCGCGTCCGCGGCCCGGACCGCCCTCGCGTCACTCGACGCGGTCGCGTCCGCCAAGCACGTCGGCGGCCTGCACCGTGCCACGGCGACACCGGCCGCGTCGAGCTCGCCCCAGCGGAGCATCTTCGACGCGGCGCACGGCACGACGCTCCCCGGCACGGTCGTGCGCCGCGAGGGCACGCCGGTCAGCGGCGATCCGGCGGTCGACGAGGCCTACACCGGCCTCGGCGACACCCACGCCTTCTACCTCGACGTGTTCGGGCGGGCCTCGATCGACGGTGCGGGACTCCCGCTCGTCGCGAGTGTGCACTACGGCCAGGACTACGACAACGCGTACTGGAACGGCTCCCAGATGGTGTTCGGCGACGGCGACGGCCAGGTGTTCAACCGCTTCACCATCGCGGTCGACGTCATCGGCCACGAGCTCACCCACGGCGTGACGCAGTACACCGCGAACCTGACCTACGCGGGGCAGTCCGGGGCGCTCAACGAATCGGTGAGCGACGTCTTCGGTTCGCTCGTCGCCCAGTACGCGTCGGGGCAGACGACGGACCAGGCGTCCTGGCTCATCGGGGAGGGCCTGTTCACGGCCGAGGTCCAGGGTGTGGCCCTCCGCTCGATGCGGGCACCGGGGACCGCGTACGACGACGACGTCCTCGGCAAGGACCCGCAACCCGGCACGATGGCCGGCTACGTCGACACGCAGGACGACGACGGCGGGGTGCACACGAACTCGGGCATCCCGAACCACGCCTTCTTCCTGGCCGCGACCGCGATCGGCGGCAAGGCCTGGGAGGGTGCCGGCGCTGTCTGGTGGGACACCCTGACGTCGCCCGAGGTCACCGCCGCCATCGACTTCGCCGGCTTCGCCCGGGTGACGGTGACCGCGGCCGGGAGCCGGTTCGGGGACGGTTCGCGCGAGCAGTCCGCGGTCGAGGACGCCTGGCGGACCGTCGGCGTGCTGCCCTGAGCCATCCGGCCGGACGACCCCGCGCGGTCCGCCCGCACGCGGCGGGCGTATCGTTCGGGGCATGGACATCGTCGTGCGTCGGACCGGAGGCGTGACCGGCATGACCAGGACCTGGCGGACGGACAGTGCGGCGGTCGGCGAGGACACCGACTGGGCCGCACTCGTCGACACGATCAGGTCGGCGGTCCCACCGACGTCGGCTCCGGCCGTCCGGGACGACTTCACGTGGACCATCACCGTCGACAGTGCCTCGGTCAGCGTCCCGGGTTCACAGCTCGCGGAACCGCTCGCCGGTCTCGTCGCGCGGGTCTGCGCCCCGACCGCCTGAGCGCGACGGATCAGGCGGCGACGCGCGCTGCGTCGGCGACCTCGAGCACCACGAGGCGCCGCGTCGGCCGGGTCATCGCGACGTAGACGGCCGCAGCCGCACGGGCGGCATCGGCGCCGACGCCGGCCGGGTCGACGAGCAGGACGCCGTCGAACTCCAGGCCCTTCGCCTCCGCACCCGTCAAGACCGTCACGGAGCCCGGTCGCGGCGATCCGAGCGCCCGGACGTCGTCCGTCGTCGCGGCGAGGGCACGCCGGACGGCGTCGACGAGCTCGTCGGGCACGATGACGCCGATGGTGCCGGAGCCGATCCGCAGACGTTCCGCCTCGACGTGCTCGACGACCGCGTCCAGGACGCCGGCACGGCGCACGGTCACCCGGTCGACCGGGTCCCCGTCACGGACCGTGCGGGTGGCCGTCACGGCGAGCCCGGCCGCGTCGGCGAAGACACCGGCCTCCTCCACGATCTGCCGCGGGGTCCGGTAGTTCACGGTGAGGTGCTCGACGCGGTGTTCGATCGGCACCTGTGGCGCGCGCCCACGGCGTCGGCGGGCGAGGGCGCCGACGACGTCGTCCCAGGTCCGCGCTGCAGCGGGCGACGAGCCCTGTGCCATGTCGCCGACGATCGTGAACGACCGGAGGGGGTTGCGCCGGGCGAGTACCCGCCACTGCATCGGGGAGAGCTCCTGCGCCTCGTCGACCACGATGTGGCCGTAGGTCCACTCGCGGTCGTCCGCGGCACGCTCGGCAGTCGATCGGGCATCGCCCCCCTCGGCGAACGCGCCCGCGACCTGTTCGGCGCTGACGATGCCCTCGACGCCCATGTTCTCGATCGCGGCCTGCGCGTTCTCGACGTCGCGCCGACGGGTCGCCTTGGCCTGCCGTTTCGCCGCGCCGCCGGACGGGTCGAACGGGCCGAGGAGCTCGGCGGCCTCGTCGAGGAGCGGGACGTCCTCGACCGTGAACCCGGCACCGCGGTCCCGGCGGAGCAGCGCGCGACGCTCGGGCGTCCAGTGGCCGGTGAGGCTCGCGAGCCAGTTCGGCCGTGCGTAGAGGTCCTCGATGAACTTCTCGGCGGTGAGCGGCATCCATGCACCGTTCAGCAGGACGCGGACGTCGTGCGAGGACCGGATGTCCTCCCGGAGCACCCGCTCGTCGGACTCGTCCACGGTCGAGCCGCGCTCCCGGATGACGTCCACGAGCGCGCGGGTCAGGGCGTCGAGCGCGATCTTGTTGAAGGTGACGCGTGCGACGTTGTGCGGCTTGCCCCGCTCCTGCGCCCGACGCATCGCGTCCGCGACGAGCTGTGGCCGGACCTCGAGCCGCTCGCCCTCGATGTCGAGGACGACCGGCGCGGTGGGGACGATCTGCCGGGAGCGGACCGCACGTCGGACCAGGTCGGCCATCTCGGCGGAGCCCTTCAGCGCGGCGACCGGCGCGTCGTCGTGTCGGGTGGCGTCGAGTCCCGGGTAGAGCGACCCGAGGGACGCCATCACGACGCCTGTCTCGCCGAGCGAGGGAAGCACCTGCTCGATGTAGGTCAGGAAGGCCGAGGACGGCCCGACGACGAGCACCCCGGAGCCGCGGAGCCGCTCCCGGTACGAGTACAGCAGGTACGCGGCGCGGTGGAGGGCGACAGCGGTCTTCCCGGTGCCGGGGCCGCCCTGGACGATGAGGACGCCCTCGAGCGGAGATCGGATGATGCGGTCCTGCTCGCCCTGGATCGTCGCGACGATGTCGGTCATCCGGCCGGTGCGGTCGGCGGTGACGGCGGCGAGCAGCGCGCCCTCGCCCTGCAGGTGGGTCCGGTCGCTGTCGTAGAGCGTCGCGTCGAAGACCTCGTCCTCGACGCCGACGACCCGGCGGCCCTCGAGCGTCAGGTGGCGACGCGCGCGCATGCCCATCGGGTACGCCGCCGTGGCCTGGTAGAACGCACTGGCACCCGGGACCCGCCAGTCGAGGAGCAGCGGACGGTGGTCGGCGTCGCGGAGGCCGACGCGACCGATGTAGCGGTGCGTGTCGTCCGGCCCCTCCGGATCGGCGACGTCGAGCCGACCGAACACGAGTCGGTCGCCCACCCGTTCCAGGGTCGCGATGGTGTCCTCGTACAGCCGGGCGTACGCGTCGCGCTCGCTCCGGCTCTGGTGGTTGCCACCGACCGAGATCCGCCGGGTGTCGACGAGTCGGCGCCGTGCGTCGGCGGTGAGGTCGTCGAGGCGGACGAACAGGCCGTCGACGTAGGTACGTTCGCGCTCCACCTCGGTCGCTCGTGGATCGTCGGCCGCGGTCGCGCCGACGAGTTCGGACGGATCAGTCACACATCACCCTTCGGGACGGGGCTACAAGTGTAGCCCCGTCCGTCGGGCCGGGATCGCCGCTACATCTCCTCGTGGGTGTCCGGGTCGGCACCCCAGAGACGGCCGCGTTCAAGGCCGGAGATGGATGCCATCTCGTCGTCCGTGAGGGCGAACCCGAACACGTCGAGGTTCTCGCGCTGACGCTCCCGGTCGCCGGACTTCGGCACCGGGACCGCCCCGAGCTGGACGTGCCAGCGGAGCACGACCTGGTTCGGCGTGACGCCGTGCCGAGCGGCGACGTCGGCGATCACCGGCTCGTCCATGAGCGTCCCCTGGGTCGCGAGCGGACTCCAGCTCTCGGTGACGATGCCGTGGGACGCGTCGACCGCCCGCTGCGCCGCCTGCGGGAAGTACGGGTGCAGCTCCACCTGGTTGACCGCAGGGGCGACCCCGGTCGCGTCGACGATCCGCCGCAGGTGGGCGTCGGTGAAGTTCGAGACGCCGATCGACCGGACGACACCGCTGTCCCGCAGGTCCACGAACGCCTTCCACGTGTCGACGAACTTGTCGACCGACGGGTTCGGCCAGTGGATCAGGTACAGGTCGACGTACTCGAGGCCGAGGTTGCCGAGGGACTCCTCGATCGACCGGTGCGCCTCGTCGTACCCGTGGTGTCGTCCGGGCAGCTTCGTCGTGACGAAGAGCTGGTCGCGCGGCACGCTCGACCCGCGGACGGCCGCGCCGACGGCGTCCTCGTTGCCGTAGTTGAGGGCGGTGTCGAGCAGGCGGTACCCGGCGTCGATGCCCGCGCCGACGGCGGCAGTGCCCTCGTCGCCGTCCAGCCCGTAGGTCCCGAGGCCGAGCGACGGCATCCGGTGGCCGTCGTTGAGCTCGACGAGCGGGGCGAGCGTCGCGTCCATCATCAGCGCACGCCGAGCAGGTCGATGATGAAGACCAGGGTCTTGCCGGAGAGGAAGTGTCCGCCGCCGGCCGGGCCGTAGGCGAGCTCAGGCGGGACCACGAGCTGACGTCGGCCACCCACCTTCATGCCGGGGATGCCCTCCTGCCAGCCGCGGACGAGGGCCGCTAGCGGGAAGTCGATCGGCTCGCCGCGGCTCCACGACGAGTCGAACTCCTCGCCGGAGTCGTACTCGACGCCGGCGTAGTGCACCTTGACGGTCGAGCCGGGCTGCGCTTCGTCGCCGTCGCCAACGACGATGTCGGTCACGACGAGGTCGGTGGGGGCAGGGCCCTCGGGGGCGTCGAACTCGGGCTTCTGGGAGAGGTCGGTCATGCGGACCAGTCAACCACGCGCACACACGGCAGAATGGTTCCACCGTGACACCACCTCCTGCCGACGACGGCGCCTCCTCCCCCCACCGTTCCATCTTCGCCGACCTCACCCCGATGCGCCGCTCGCCGGCGTTCGCACGGCTCCTGATCGGCAGTTCCATCGCCGGGATCGGCACGATGATGACCGCCGTCGCGGTCGGGCTCGAGGTGTACGACATCACCGCGTCGACGTTCGCCGTGTCGCTCGTCGGGGTGATCGCCCTCGTCCCGATGATCATCGCCGGGCTCTACGGCGGGATGCTCGCCGACGCGTTCGACCGTCGGAGCGTCGCGTTGATCTCCGCGGTCCTGGCCTGCTCTCGACCGCGCTCATCGCGCTGCACGCCTGGCTCGGTCTCGAGAGCGTCGGGCTCCTCTACGTCCTCGCCACGGTGAACGCGGTGGCGGGGACGGTGATCGGCGCGTCGCGGTCGGCGATCATCCCACGGCTCATCGGCACGGACCTGCTCCCCGCGGCGAGCGCCCTCAGCGGGATCGGTTCCGGTCTCGCGGTCACGGTCGGCCCCGCGGTCGCCGGCGTCCTCGTCGCCGCGGTCGGGTTCGCCCCGACGTACACGATCGACGTCGTGCTGTTCAGCTTCGCGTTCATGGGGATCATCACGCTCCCGCGGATGGCGCCGGAGCACACCGTGCAGAAACCGGGGCTCGGCAGTCTCGTCGAGGGCGCGCGGTTCCTCCGACGATCGCCGACGATCGGCATGACGTTCGTGCTCGACATCGTCGCGATGACGTTCGGCCAGCCGCGGGTGCTGTTCCCGGCCATCGGCGCGCTCGTCATCGGCGGCGGGTCGATCACGGTCGGCGCGCTGACCGCGGCGTACGCGATCGGTGCGCTCGTGTCGAGCGTGTTCTCCGGCCGGCTCGGCGCCGTCCGACGTCAGGGCGCCGCGGTGGGCTGGGCGATCACGGTGTACGGCGGCGCGATCGGGGTGTTCGGCGTCGTCATCGCGCTCGCGCACGTCCTCGGCGGTCGCGCCGGGGACGCGTTCTCCGCGGGTGTGCTGCCGGCGCTCGGGTTCGCCGCGCTGTTCCTCGCCGTCGCGGGGGGTGCGGACAACGTCAGCGCGGTCTTCCGCGGCACGATCCTGCAGGCCGCGGCCCCGGACGGCATGCGCGGACGGCTCCAGGGCATCTTCACCGTCGTGGTCACCGGCGGTCCGCGCATCGGCGACCTCTACGCCGGGCTGGTCGTCGCGGCCGGGATCGCCGTGCCGCCGATCGTCGGCGGCGTCGCGATCATCGGGCTGGTCGCGCTGCTCCTCCGCGCCGTCCCGTCGTTCCGACGGTACGACGCGCTCCACCCCGCGGCGCGGTAGCGACCATCCGCCGGACGGGAGGCGCGGCTCGGCGCGGTCCCGTCCCTCCCGTCCGTCACCGGTCCGGCACCGGCGCGGTACCGTTGCCGACATGTCGGACTCGGACGCTCGTGACCTCCAGCGTGCCGGCGTCCGTGCCGTCGTGCGCCGGACGACCCATCAGGTCATCCGGCACCGGGTCGTCGACGCCGCCGCGTCGCTCACCTTCTTCGCGACGCTGACGGTGTTCCCGACCGCGCTGGCCGTCGTGTCGGCGTTGTCGATCCTCGACCGGGGGACCGACGCGATCGCCGACATCATCACGCTCATCGGCGCGATCATCCGGCCGGAGACCGCTCGGCACCTGGAGACACCCCTCCGGCAGCTCACCCAGCTCGACAACCCGTGGCTCGCGTTCGCCATCGGCCTCGTGCTGACGCTCTGGTCGCTGTCCGGGTACGCCACCGCGTTCGGTCGGGCCATGAACACCGCCTACGAGATCGAGGAGGGGCGCCGGATCTGGAAGTTCCGGAGCATGATGCTCCTCGTCACGATGCTCATCATGGTGGGTGGGGCGATCGTGATCGGGATCCTCCTCGGGACGCCGAGCGTGGCGGCCGCCGTCGTCCACCAGATGGGGTGGCCGTCCTGGGTCGCGTGGATCTGGAACGCCGGCAAGTGGCCGGTGCTCGTCGCCACGCTCGTCGTCATGGTCGCCGTGCTCTACTACGCGACCCCGAACGTCAAGACGCCGCAGCTGCGATGGGTGTCCGCCGGTGCCGCGTTCGCGATCATCGCGTGGGCCGTCGCCACGTTCGGCTTCGTCGTCTACGTCGAGACGATCGGCTCGTCGAACAGCGCCTACGGATGGCTCGGTGGAGCGATCCTGCTGCTCGTCTACCTGTACCTGTCGAACTTCGTGCTCGTCGTCGGGGGCGAACTCGACTCCGAGGTGATCCGGATGCGGCAGCTCCTGGCCGGCATCGACGCCGACCGGGTGATCCGGCTGCCGCTCCGCGACGTCCGACGGAACTTCGCGTTGGCGCGGTGGCAGGACGCGGACGTCGCCGCCGCGCACGACGTCCGCGTCGCCGCGGCCGAGCGCGCCGACGAGCAGCGCGCGGACGGTGTCGAGGAGCCGGCGGCCCGGAAGGACGCCGAGCAGCACCTCCGGGACATGTCGAGGCAGGTCCGGGTCGGCGCGGACGAGCAGCCGCTCGCGACCGACTGAGGTCGCCCCCGGCGCGGCGCGCTACTCGCTCCTGCCGCGGCGTGCTACTCGCCGCCGGAACCGCTCGTCGTCCCGCGTCGAGCCGCTTCGGCTGCGAGCATCTCGTCCGTGATCACCGGGATCGCCCCGGTCGCGAACTCGATGCCGGAGAGCCGGGCCGGTGAGAGCACTCGCTGCACCTGGACCTCGTCCATCAGCCCCGCTGCGACGACGAGGGTCGCGATCGGCGTCGAGGTCGTCAGAGCCGTGTGCGCGATCGAGGCCGCCGCCGCGTAGCCGATGTACGGGGTCAGCGCGGTGACCACGCCGACGTTCGTGTCGACCTGCGCCGCGAGCTTGGCCTCGTTCGCCTCGATGCCGGTGACGCAGTGCACGCGGAGCGTCGCGCAGCCGTTCGCCATCCACTGGAGGCTCTGCAGGATCGCGTGCGTGATGATCGGTTCGAATGCGTTGAGCTGCAACTGTCCGCCCTCGGCCGCCATCGTCACGGTGGTGTCCGCGCCGGCCACCGCGAACGCGATCTGGTTGACGACCTCGGGGATCACCGGGTTCACCTTGCCCGGCATGATGGACGAGCCGGCCTGCCGGGCGGGCAGGGTGATCTCGCCGAGACCCGCCTGCGGCCCCGAGGCGAGCAGTCGGAGGTCGTTGCAGATCTTCGAGAGCTTCGCGGCGCTCCGCTTGACCGTGCCGGACAGCGTCAGGAACACTCCGGCGTCGCTCGTCGCCTCGATGAGGTCCGGGGCCGTGACGACGTCGATGCCCGACGCTCTGACGAGCTGCTCGCGGACCTCGGCACGGTACTGCGGGTCGGCGGTGATCCCGGTGCCGATCGCGGTCGCGCCGAGGTTCATCTCGGCCAGCAGCGGCACGACCTTGCGGAGCATCACGGCGTCCTCGGCGATGGTGTGCGCGAACCCGGTGAACTCCTGCCCGAGCGTCATCGGCACGGCGTCCTGCAGCTGTGTGCGTCCGACCTTGAGCACACCGGCGAAGGCCCGGCCGCGCTCGGCGAACGCGTCGCTCAGCTCGTCGAGCGCGTCCGCGAGCCGGCGCGTCCCGAAGATCATCGCGAGCTTGATCGAGGTCGGGTACGTGTCGTTCGTCGACTGCGAGCGGTTGACGTGGTCGATGGGGTGCAGCTCGTCGTAGTCGCCCTTGGCGTGTCCGAGGAGTTCGAGGGCACGGTTCGCCAGCACCTCGTTCGTGTTCATGTTCGTGGAGGTGCCCGCACCGCCCTGCACGACGTCGACGACGAACTGCTCGCGGAGTGCGCCGTCGCGGACCTCCTGTGCGGCCCGGTCGATGACGTCCGCGTGTCGGGCGTCGATCACGCCGATCGCCTTGTTCGCCCGGGCGGCCGCCTGCTTCACCGTGACGAGGGCCTCGATCAGGTCCGGGTAGACGGAGATCGGGACCGAGGTGATCGGGAAGTTCTCCAACGCGCGGAGGGTGTTGATCCCCCAGTACGCGTCGGCCGGGACCTCCCGGCTCCCCAGCGAGTCCGTCTCGGTCCGCGTGCCGGGCTCGTTCCCCGGCTCGGTCCTCGGCTGCGGTTCGGTCCTGGTCTCGGCCACGTGGTCCTCCTCGTGCTGCGGGACGTCGTCGTCCCGCAGGTCGGTCGCTTGTCGGCCCGACCGACGTTACCGGGTCCGGCGGAGGTGGGGCGCGCCTCCCGTCCGACACACCGTCCGCGTGTCCGCCGGGAGCTCGCGGGCGCCTCCGTGTCCGCCGGGAGCTCGCGGGCCTCCGCTTCATGACCGCGCATCGAGCGACATTCCCAGCGTTTCGCGACGTCGCGGATCGCGGGAGATGTCGCTGCATGACGACGCATCAGATGCGGAGTCATGAAGCGACATCGCCGCGGAAGAACGACGTCGCGGGAGCCGGGGAATGTCGCTTCATGCGAAGTCATCGAGCGACACCAGCACTGAAGACACCAGCACTGGAGACACCGACACCGACACCGGCCACCAGCACGGGCACCAGCACCAGCACCGCCACCGGACGCCCCCGGGCTAGTGGAACTGCGGGACGATCAGGAAGATGCCGTACAGCACGGCCAGCCCGCTCACCGCGAAGCACGCGACCGACCCCGCCCGGACGAGCCGGACCACACCGGTCGAGCTGGTCGCGCCGGGGATCCCCGCCGTGGACGGGCCGATGCTGCCGTCCGACTCGATGCTGTACTTGCCGGCCATCGCGTCGGCGTTGCTCCAGAGACGGAGACCGACCGAGTACACGAACACGACGAAGCACGCGGCCACGATCGCGACGACCGCGACGGCGAGGAACGCCAACCAGTCGATCATCGTCGACCTCCCTTCCGGGCCGCCATCCGTCGGAGCGTCCGTTCGCGGCTCAGCGCGACGCGTCGGGTCGCGACCTGCTCGGCCCGCTTGCGGCGCTGCAGGTCGCGGACCTGCTTGCGGGTCAGGACCGAGTTCGCGGCGACGTCGACCTCGATCGCTGCAGCGTTCTCGACCGGGCTGCGACGCGACATCAGGTACAGGCCGCCGATCACCACGACCCCGATCACCGCGTCGATCACGAGCCCGGTCGTCCCGATCAGGGCGATCGCCGAGGCGGCGGCACCGACGAGGGCCGCGGCGGGGAGGGTGATGAACCAGGCGACGACGATCTTGCCGGCCGTCGACCACTGGATGGTCGAGCCACGACGGCCGAGTCCCGCGCCGATGATCGACCCGGACGACACCTGCGTCGTCGAGAGCGCGAAGCCCAGGTGGCTCGAGGCGAGGATGGTCGCGGCGGTCGAGGCCTCGGCGGCGAACCCCTGGGTGGCACGGATGTCGATGAGCCCCGACCCGAGTGTCCGGATGATGCGCCACCCGCCGGTGTACGTGCCGAGCGCGATCGCGAGCGCGCAGGCGATGATGACCCAGAGCTCGGGGCCGGAGTCGGACGACTGGAACCCACCGGCGATGAGCGTCAGGGTGATGACCCCCATGGTCTTCTGCGCGTCGTTCGTGCCGTGTGCGAGCGAGACCATCGACGACGTGAAGACCTGGCCGATGCGGAACCCGCCGCGCTCGTTCGGGAACACGGGCCGCCTGGTCACCCGGTAGGCGATGCGCGTCGCGAGGAACGACACGAGCGCTGCGATCACCGGGGAGAGGAACGCCGGGATGATCACGACCGAGAGCAACGAGGCGTAGTTCACCGACCCGAACCCCGCGCCCACGATGGCGGCGCCGATGAGCCCGCCGAACAGCGCGTGGCTCGACGAGGACGGCAGGCCCCGGAGCCACGTGATCATGTTCCAGGTCACCGCGCCGATCAGCCCGGCGAAGATCATCGCCGGCGTGATGGCGACACCGCCGGGACCCTCGTTGATGAGCCCGTGCGAGATCGACGTCGCCACCTCGGTGCTGAGGAACGCACCGACGAGGTTCAGCACCGCCGCGACAGTCACCGCGACCTTCGGCTTCATGGCGCCGGTTGCGATCGGGGTCGCCATCGCGTTGGCAGTGTCGTGGAAACCGTTCGTGAAGTCGAAGAAGAGGGCCAACGCGATGACCAGGACGACTATGAGTGTGAGTTCCACCGCGAAGGAGTCTCCCAGCCGCAGGGCCGGAAGGCAACCCGGGCGTTCACCTGCCGTCCACCGGCGGTTCAGCACGCACCACGGGCGACCCATGCCTCTGCGAGGATGGACGGACCGACGACGAGAGGAGCACCTGCCGGATGGACATCGCTGAGCTGCTGATCATCCTCGTCGTGTCGCTCGCGATCACCGGGTTCGCCCGCGCGAAGAACCTGCCGGCCCCGCTGCTCGTCACCGTGGCCGCGCTCCTGGTGTCGTTCGTCCCGGGACTGCCGAGCATCGAGATCGACTCTGACGTCATCCTGACGATCGTCCTGCCACCGCTCCTGTACTCCGCCGCCCTCGACGTCTCGTGGCGCAGCTTCCGGCAGTCCGCACGCCAGATCCGGCGGCTCGGGATCGTGCTCCCCATCGTGACGGCGCTCGTGGTCGGGGTCGTCGCGTTCTGGTTGATCCCGGACATGTCGCTGCCCGCGGCGATCCTCCTCGGCGCGGTGGTCGCCCCGCCGGACGCGGTGTCCGCCGCCGCCATCGGCCGCAAGCTGGGGCTCCCCCGCCGCGTCATGGACGTCCTGTCCGGCGAGAGCCTCATCAACGACGCGTCGTCGCTGACCCTCGTGCGCGTGTTCACCCTGATCATCGCGGGTGCGGGGCTCACGTGGATCCAGGACCTCGGCATCTTCGGTCTGGCGATCGGCGTGGGACTGCTCGTCGGCGGCGTGCTCGGGATCGTCGTGCACTGGATCCGGATGCGCCTGAACGACCCGATCGTCGAGACGATCATGAGCATCCTGCTCCCCTTCGTGGCGTACATCCTCGCCGAGGACCTCTCCGGGTCCGGCGTCATCGCGGTGGTCACGGCCGGGCTCTACATCGGCTTCAACTCGCCGAAGGAGAGCTACGCGACGCGCCTGCAGGAACGCCCCTTGTGGACGAGCGCGGACGTCATCCTCGAGGGCTTCGTGTTCGGGCTCATCGGGCTTCAGCTGAAGACCGTGATCAACGACCTCGTCGAGAGCGACCGCAGTCTGTGGCAGAGCGTCGGGGTGGCGTTCGTGGTCCTCGCCGTCGTGATCCTCGTGCGGCCGGTCTTCGTGTTCCTCTCCTACTACCGGCGTCGCGTGAACGGCCGCTGGCTCCGACCCCTCGTCGTGCGCGCCACCCGCGGCCGGAAGCACCTGCGCTGGCTCCGCGGCGCCCGGGAGCCGTACATGTCGTGGCAGGAGCTCACGGTGGTGTCGTGGACCGGCATGCGGGGCGTCGTGACGCTCGCCGCGGCCGTGTCCGTGGTGTCGTCCTCGGTGCACATCCCGGCGCAGGACACCATCTTCCTCATCGCGTTCGTCGTGACCGTCGGCACGCTCCTCATCCAGGGACTGACCCTGCCGGCGGTGATCCGACGGCTCGACGTCCGGGACCCGCAGGAGGGTGAGCGCGACACCGCGAACGAGCTCCTGCTCTCCCGACGGACGACGGAGGCGGCACTGCAGCTGATCACCGAACGGCAGTCCGAGTGGGCGGCGCAGTTCGGCGAGGAGGCCGTGACCGCGTCGGTGGGTCGGCTCCGGACCCGGCTCGAACGGCAGGCGGACGAGTTCCGCCGCGATGCCGAGGACGAGGACGACGAGACCGCGAACGCACCGGCCCGGCTGCGTCCGGCGCAGGTCACCCAGATCCGACGGGAGCTGCTCGAACGACGGCGCGAGGTCGTCCTCGAGCAGCGCGAGCAGGGCAACCTCGACGAGGAGGTCATGCGCCGCGTCCTCGTGACGCTCGACGCGGAGGAACTCGCGATGGACTCGTCGCAAGCCGGCCGCTCCCGGTCCTGAGGCGGATCGGCACCGGCGCGGCGCACCCCGGCCCGACATCTCCCGGCCCGACCTGTCCCGGCCCGGCGTATCCTGGAGGACCCGCCGACCGCAGCAGAGGAGAGGCCCGACCCGCGTGAGCACCGCCAACCACCGGAAGACCGGCAGCGTCCGGAACGACGACCTCCCGGAGCGATCGCGGACCGCGGCCTCCACGCGTCCGTCCGGACGGGGCTCGTCCCGGCCCCGTCGTGGCGCCCCGATCGCCGGGTCGCGTCGGCCCGCTGCGGCACCGGTCCCGGGTCCGCAGCACATCACCCGCTGGCGCAGGTGGTACTCCACGCTGCACCCCTCGCTCCAGCTCATCGGCCTGCAGCTCTGGATGCCGCTGTTCTTCATCGTCGGGTTCTGCCTCTGCTACGTCTTCGCGTTCCACGCTCCACATCCGCACGACGTCCCGGTCGGCCTCATCGGCTCCGATCCGACGCTCGTCGCGGCGGTCGACAAGGCGCTGCCCGGCGAGTACCTCTTCCACACGTACGACTCGGTGGCGCAGGCCAAGCGCGACGTCCTGAGCGGCTCGATCGCGGTCGCGTTCGACCCGTCGTCGAACGTCGTCTGGAAGGCGAGCGCCCACCAGTTCCAGGTCGCGAGCCTCGTGCCCGCCACGCTGTCGTCGGTCATCGAGGGCACCGGCGGCACCGCGCCGACGGTGACCGAGCTCGCGCCGCTGCCGGCCTGGGACGAGTACGGCACGGTCTCGATGTACGTCATGCTGGCGTGGTGCATCGGCGGCTACATGGTCGCGATGTTCATCGGCATCATGGGCGGCCCGCTGCGCCACCGCGTCCGTGCGGCGGTCATCGTCGCCGGCGGCCTCATCATCTCCCTCATCACGAACACCCTCGCCGGCCCGGTCGTCGGCGCGATCCACGGTCACTTCGTCCCGCTCGTGTTCATCTCCTGGGGCTGGATCGTCGCGATCGGTCTCGCGGTGAACGGGCTGAGCTACTTCGCCGGCCGGTTCATCGCCGCGCCCGCGATGATCTGCTTCGTGTTCCTGTCGATGCCGTCGTCGGGCGGGGCCTACCCGAAGTGGTTCATGCCGGAGCCGTTCGCCTGGCTCAACCACGTCGTCGTCGGCTCGAGCATGGTCGACATGATCAAGCACCAGATCTACGGCGTCGGTCCCGGGTACGGCCGAGGTCTCACGACGATGGCGTGCTACGCAGGTGTCGGGGTCGTGCTGATGGTGGTCGGCAAGGCGTGGTGGGAACGTCGGCGGATCCACATGATCGTGACCGGTCGGACGACCATGTTCAACGACGCCCAGACCGCGAACCGGGAGTTCCTCGGGCGGCAGCGGGACGAGGAGCTCTCCCGGCACGGTCTCGAGTCGACGGCGACCGGGACGCTCACGGCGATCCGGCAGGGCCGCCAGGGCCGCCAGGGCAGTCAGGACGGCGACGACCGCGACTACGGGTTCCAGGACGACCGGATGTCCGGGGACACCATCTGGGGCGGCCCGGACGGGCTCGAGAACGCACCGCCGTCGACGCGCGAGCTGGAGACGGTCCGGACGGGAGGCCCGGGGCAGGTCCCACAGGCCCGTCCGGTCCCGGGACCGTCCGCATCTGGCGCGACCCGGCACCGGCACTCGGCGCGGTGAGCCCCGTCAGCGTGCGTCGACACCGTCCCCGCTGAAGCCGGACACCGTCGCGCAGTCGGCCCCGAACGTGAACCGGGCATCGACCGAACCGCCCCGGAGCACACCCGGCAGCCAGTACTGCGCGTCGTCCCACATCCGCGCGTACGGGACGTCGTCGAGCGGGAACCACCGCGGTGCGAGTTCGTCGCTCGCGGTGGGGACCCCGCTCCACCGTCGGACGACGAACACGTCGGAGCGTTGGGACCACGACGGTCGGAACGGGAACCGGTAGTCGAGCGTGCCCCGTGCCTCCAGGTCGGCCGCAGCCAGGGTGACGCCGATCTCCTCGGCGACCTCGCGCACCGCGGCAGCGGCCGAGGACTCGTCCGGCTCCAGCTTGCCGCCCGGGCCGACCACGTTGCCCGCGCCGAGCCCGCGGCGCTTCTCGCCGAGCAGGACCTCGTCGCCGTGCGGACCGGACCGGACGAGGTACACGACGCACACCGGCGGGTGCTGGTTCTTCGACGCGTCCACAGGTCGAGTCTGCCGTACCCCGGCGACCGGTGGACCGAGGGGTCTCCTCGCTTGGCGTAGCCTGGTTCCCATGGCAGGCGCACCCCGGGGTGACCATGGCTGAGTCACGGCGGACGGGGCGCAGCCTCGAGGTCATGCGTGCCGAGGCGGCCGAGGAACTCGCGATGATCATCGAGCACCGGTGCCGCCAGGGTGACGATCCGTGGGAGTTCATGCCGATGCTCCCCACCATCGACGAACAGGTCGTGCTCATGCTGCGGGCCGAGTCGGTCGAGGTCGACTCCCGGATCGAGGAGCACTCCTCCGCCCGGTCGATGCACCCGTCCTCCGGCGCGGGCACCGTGTACGGCGCCGAGTTCCATCGGCTCCGGCGGATCGCGCTGCAGCACCCCGAGCTCTCCGGCGCGGTGTGGAAGCTGATGGACGCGATCCCGGGCGACCGCTGACCCTGCACGTCCGACCGGTGCGCGTCGGCGCAGCGACCGATCCGGCTGCCGACGCGGCTGTCGGTGCCGTCACGTCGGGATGCGGTTGACTGGCCGCATGACCGAAACCGTGCTCGCGATCCTGAACCGTCCCTCGCTCGACGCCGGAGCGCACGACCCGGACGCCGACGCGTTCACGTTCGCCGCCGCACTCGAGGCCCACGTGCAGGTCCTCGACCTGGGCGTGACGCGGGGCGACGGCGTCTTCGAGACCCTCAACGTGACGGACGGCCGACCGCAGGCGCTCGAGGCGCACCTGGCACGGTTCGGCCGGTCAGCGGCGATGCTCGACCTGCCGACGCCGGACACCGATGCCTGGCGTCGGGCGATCGAGGCCGCGTGCGCACAGCTCGACCCGACCCGCGAGGCGTTCGCGAAGACGGTGATGACCCGCGGGGTCGAGGGCGACGGGCGACCGACCGGCTGGGTGTACGCGGCGCCCTCCCCCGCGGACCCGCCCTCGCGGACCGAGGGCATCGCGGTCGTGACGCTCGACCGCGGGTACCGCCACGATGTCGAGCGGACGAGCCCGTGGCTGCTGCAGGGCGCGAAGACGCTGTCCTACGGGGTGAACATGGCTGCCCTCCGCGAGGCCGAACGCCGGGGTGCGGACGACGCGGTGTTCCTGTCGACCGACGGCTACGTGCTCGAGGGCTCGCGGTCGAACGTGATCCTGCTCCGCGACGGCGAGCTCGTCACCCCGCGGACCGACATCGGCATCCTGCCCGGCACCACCCAGGCGGACGTCTTCACCTGGGCGGCGGACCGCGGGACCCCGACGTCCTACGGTCTCGTGACGATCGACGACCTCCGGGCCGCCGATGCGCTCTGGCTCGTCTCGAGCGTCCGGCTCGCGGCGCCCGTGCGGAGCCTCGACGGCGCGACCCGGGCGATGGACCTCGACCTCACCGCCGCGATGAACGAGTACCTGCTCGGCCGCCGGGTCTAGCGCGTCGGTCCGGGTCTGGCGCGTCGGTCCGGGTCAGAACCGCGGGACCGTCACCCCGCGGTGCGCGGCCTCGTCCCACGCGTGGACCTGGACGCCGTCGATCCAGACGCGGAGCGCCCGGGACATCGCGTCGAGCGGGTCACCGGACCAGAGGACGAGGTCGGCGTCGAAGCCCGGGGTGATCTGCCCGACGCGGTCGCCGAACCCGAGGAAGGTCGCCGGGTTCACCGTCAGCGCCTCGAGCGCGGTCTGCCGGGGCAGCCCCTCCTTGACGGCCATGGTCGCCTGCAGCACGAGCATGTTGATCGGGACCACCGGCGCGTCGGTGGTGATCGCGACCCGGACGCCGGCGGCGGCGAGCGCCGCGAGGTTCGAGATCGCGCGGTCCCGGAGCTCGACCTTCGAGCGGCTCGTGAACAGTGGCCCGTAGATCACCGGGATGTCCTTGGCCGCGAGCACGTCGGCGATCTTGTGCCCCTCGGTGCCGTGGTTGACGACGAGCCGGTAGCCGAACTCCTCGGCCAGGCGGATGGCGGTCGCGATGTCGTCGTGGCGGTGCACGTGCTGGTCCCAGGCGAGCTCGCCGTCGAGCACCCGGGCCAGGGTCTCCTTGCCGAGGTCCCGGGCGAACGGCTCGTGCTTCTCGGCGGCCGCGGCCCGTGCTGCCCGGTAGTGGTCGGCGGCGAGGAACGCCTCCCGGATCACCTTGGCGACGCCGAGCCGCGTCGAGGGCGTCTTGTCCTTGCCGCCGTAGACCCGCTTCGGGTTCTCACCGAGGGCGCTCTTCACGCTGACGCTGTCGGAGATGAGCTGCTCGTCGATCGTCCGGCCGCCCCAGGTCTTGATCGCGACGCTCTGGCCGCCGATCGGGTTGCCGGAACCCGGCTTCACCACGATGCTCGTGACGCCGCCGGAGAGTGCGTCGCGGAACCCTTCGTCGTCGATGTCGATCGCGTCGATGGCCCGGACCGCGGACATGTCCGGGCCGGTCATCTCGTTCGTGTCGTTGCCCGCGGAGCCGTTCGCCTCCTCGTGGATGCCGACGTGGCCGTGCGCCTCGACGAACCCCGGGAGCACCCAGGCGCCGGCGGCGTCGACCACCTCGAGGCCGTCCGGGACGACGACGTCCGGGCCGGCCGCCGCGATGCGGCCGTCGGTGACGATGACGACACCGACGAACTCCTCCCCGACGACGGGGACGACATGGGCACCGGTGATCGCGAACGAGTTGGTCATGGCCTCAACCGTAGTGAGGGAGTCGCGTCCGCGTCGCCGACGGCCTGGAGGCACGGGGCCGGTGCCTGGGACCGGCGCGGGCTCCGAAGGCGGTGGCGTGCAGGGTGCGGCAGATCTCGCACGGGCGGCTCCCGCCGGACGGGATGCGCGCCTCCCGGCCGCGCAGCGCCCGTCCGTCCTAGGCTGGACCGGTGACCGACGCCGTCCCGCAGTCCTCCATCGCCCCCGTCACCCCGCCGATCGCGCCCCGGCACCCGCGGACCCGCACGCACCACGGGGTCGACGTGGTCGACGACTACGACTGGCTCCGCGACAAGGAGTCCGCCGAGACCCTGACCTACCTCGAGCAGGAGAACGCCTACACCGAGGCGGAGACCGCCCACCTCGACGCGCTCCGTGGCCGGTTGTTCGAGGAGATCCGCTCGCGGGTCCAGGAGACCGACCTGAGCGTCCCCGTCCGGATGGGTCGGTTCTGGTACTTCACCCGGACGAGCGAGGGCAGTCAGTACGGCGTGCACTGCCGCGCCCCGATCTCCGCCGACGACGACTGGACGGCCCCGACCATCGAGCCCGGTGCCGAGCTCCCGGGCGAGCGCGTCATCCTCGACGGCAACGAACTCGCCGAGGGGCACGACTTCTTCTCGCTCGGGTCGTACGACATCAGCGACGACGGCACGCGGCTGGTCTACGGGGTCGACCTCGCCGGTGACGAGCGGTACACCCTCCACGTCCGGGACCTCACGACCGGCCAGGACCTGCCCGACGTCGTCGAGAACACCGGGGCCGGTGCGACCTTCGACCCCTCCGGGCAGTACGTGTTCTACCCGACGGTCGACGACTCGTGGCGTCCGGACACCATCTGGCGGCACCGCGTCGGCAGCACCGATCCGGACGTCTCCGTGTTCACCGAACCGGACGACCGTTACTGGGTCGGCGTGGGGGTCACCCGCTCGTCGCAGTACATCGTCATCGAGCTCGGGTCGAAGATCACGTCCGAGGCGCTCGTGCTCGACGCGGCGGACCCGACGGGCGAGTTCGAGGTGGTCTGGCCACGACGCGAGGGCGTCGAGTACGAGATCGAGCACGCCATCGTCGGCGGCAGCGATCGTCTGCTCGTCCTGCACAACGAACACGCGGAGAACTTCGAGCTCGTCGACGTCCCCGCGGACGACCCGATGTCCACCACCGATCGTCGCGTCGTCATCGCGCACGACCCGGAGCGGCGCATCGAGTCCGTCGACGCGTTCGCCCGGCACCTCACGGTCGAGTACCGCTCCGAGGCGCTCCCCCGCATCGCGATCCTGCCGATCGAGGGTGACGGCTACGGCGACGCCCACGAGATCCCCTTCGACGAGGAGCTCTTCTCAGCGGCCTTCGGCGGCAACCCCGAGTGGGACCAGCCGACGCTCCGCATCGGGTTCACCTCGTTCGTGACACCGTCCACCGTGAGCGACCTCGATCCCACGACCGGTGCCGTCACCGTGCTGAAGCGTCAGCCCGTGCTTGGCGGCTACCGGTCCGAGGACTACGCCCAGGAACGCGCCTGGGCAACGGCCCCGGACGGCACGCAGGTCCCGATATCGCTCGTCTGGCGACGGGACGCGGTTCCGGACGGGAGGCCCGCTCCGGTCCACCTCTACGGGTACGGCTCGTACGAACACAGCATCGACCCCGCGTTCAGCGTGATGCGGCTGTCCCTGCTCGACCGTGGCGTGGTGTTCGCGGTGGCGCACGTCCGCGGCGGGGGCGAGATGGGCCGACACTGGTACGAGAGCGGCAAGACCCTCACGAAGAAGAACACCTTCACGGACTTCGTGGCCGTCGCCGACCACTTGATCGCGTCCGGTCGGACCACCCCGGGACAGCTGGTCGCGGAGGGCGGCAGCGCCGGTGGCCTGCTGATGGGCGCCGTCGCGAACATCGCCCCCGACCGGTTCGCCGGGATCCTCGCTGCGGTGCCGTTCGTCGACGCCCTGACGAGCATCCTCGACCCCGACCTGCCGCTCACCGTGATCGAGTGGGACGAGTGGGGCGATCCGCTGCACGACCCCGAGGTGTACCGGTACATGAGCGAGTACACCCCGTACGAGAACGTCCGGGACGACGTCGAGTACCCGCGCATCCTCGCGGTGACGAGCATCAACGACACCCGCGTGCTCTACGTCGAGCCGGCCAAGTGGACGGCACGGTTGCGGGAGGTCGGCGCGCCCGTGCTCCTCAAGACCGAGATGGCCGCGGGGCACGGCGGAGTGAGCGGGCGCTACGACTCGTGGCACGAGCGCGCGTTCGAGCTCGCCTGGCTGCTCGACGTCCTCGGTCTGGCGCAGGTGGATCCGCTCCCCCACTCCGCCGACTGACACGACCGCCGGTCAGACGCGGGAGAGGGCGTGCACCGCGTCGTCGTAGGACTCCTCGGCGCGGCGCACCCGGTCCCCCGCCAGGACCCCGTAGCCGAAGGTGTCCTCGCCCGCACGGCTCGCGAGACCGGCCAGACGTCGGAGCTCCTCGAGTGCGTGCAGTGCCTGCGTTCGCTCGGTGAGGACCTCGGACGCGACGGTGACGCGGCGGACGAACGCGTGCGCGAACGCCTCGTCGCCCAGGACGTCCATCGCGATGCGCGCCTTCGTCGTCGCGAGCCAGGCGGCCTCCGTCGCGGTGCGGTCGGCCGCCTCATCGGTCGGGTCGTCGCCGACCGAGGCGCGGACGAGCTCGCGGATCGTCGGCTTGACCTCGGCAGCGACGTCCTGTGCCACCGTCTTCGGGCGCTGCAGCGCCCATGCGGTCGGGGTGGGACGCTCGACCGCGTCGTCGAGGGCGTCGAGCAGGTCGAGGAAGTCGGGACTCGTCAGGAACCGGACGACGTCGCGCACCGCGACGTCACGACGTTCCCGGGTGGCCGCGAGGATCCGCTCGCGTGTCATCGCGTCGACGAGCTGCTCCTGCGCCGGGGTCGCCGCCCGGGGCAGCGTGTCGACGAGGTCCTCGGCGGAGGCGCTCCGCGCGGCGACGTCGGCGAGCTCGTCGGCCGCGGACACCGCCCGACCGGTGAGCTCGGTGTCCGCGAACGCCCGCCGGTACGCCCCGAGGACGGCCGCGATGCCGAGTGCGGTCGCGGCCAGTCCGCGGAGGTCGGTGGTGTCGCCGGACCGCAGCCGCGCCTCCCGTCGGTGCAGTGACGCACGCAACCGCGTGAGGCGCTTCGTCACGGCGCGTGCCGCGGTCTTCTTGGCGGGCTTGTCGGCCGTGCGGAGGCGGGGTGCGTCCGCACCCGCGATCCCCCGGGCGAGCTTCGACGACACGGCGGCTGGGCCGGCGCCGACGGCGGCGAACCGTCCGTCGAGTGCGTCGAGGAAGGCGTGGGCGATCTGCGGGTCGACGCCCTCCACCGTCTCGACCTCGACCTCGCGCCACCGCCGGGGCTCGGCCGCTGCGGCACCCGAGGCGTCGAGGCGCGTCGCGGTCACGGCGTCGTCCGCGAGCTCGGCGACCTGGTCGTCGTCCTCGTCAAGGAGTCGGGTGACCGCGCGCGTCGTCGCGATGTGCACGACGGGCCGCAGGCCGCGGCCGCGGCGCTCGGTGAACAGGGCGGCGAGGAGCTCGTCCGGCACCGCGTCCGCACGTTCGGTGAGCGGGAAGTGCTGCTCGTGACGGACGGTGTCCGACTCGGCCCGCTTGATGTGCCAGCCGGCGTCTGGCCCTCCGGTCCGACGCCGGACGGTGACACGCGCCGCGACGAGGTCGAGCCGGTCGGTGTCCCAGTACGTCGCGTCGAGCGCGAACGGCTCAGCTCGCTCGGTGCGGAGGATCCCCCCGACGCCGATCAGGTCCGGCAGGTCTGCGCCGTCGGGCAGGTCGTAGGTGCGCTCGATCTCGAGGTGGGTGTCCGTCACGCTGCCTGTCTACCAGTGTCGGACCCATCGTCGCGGCTCCCGGAATGTCCCCGCAGGCCGCACGGTTACCCTGAGCATCATGACCGACACACTCTCGCGCGACGCATTCACCCCCGCAGCCGGGGCCGTGACCATGTTCACCACCGGCTGGTGCGGCTACTGCAAGCGCCTCAAGACCCAGATGGACCGAGCCGGTGTCACCTACACCGAGGTGAACATCGAGGAGGTCCCCGGCACCGCCGAGCTCGTCGCCGCGGTCAACGGCGGCAACCAGACCGTTCCCACCCTGGTGTTCCCGGACGGCTCGACCGCCACGAACCCGTCCCTCGCCGAGGTCCAGTCCCGCCTGTAGCCCCGGGGCTACTCGGACTCCAGCGCCTCGAGCAGCATCGCCGCCATCGCGTCGAGCTGGATGTCCCCCGAGTCGACGATCTCCTCGTCGGACCCGTCGAGAGCCCGGGCCGCGAGGCTCGCCTTGCTGTCGATGAGCTCCGCGATCTTGGTGTCGATGGTCTGCGCGGCGATGATCCGCCACGCGGTGACCGGCTCCTCCTGCCCGATGCGGTGCACCCGGTCGATCGCCTGCGTCTGCTCGGCGCTCGTCCAGGACAGCTCCGCGAGCACGACGTTCGACGCGACCTGCAGGTTGAGGCCGACGCCCGCCGCCGTGAGCGAGCAGACGATGACGGCGACGTCGGGGTCGTTCACGAACGAGTCGATCTGCGCCGTGCGCGCGACCGCGGTCTGGTCCCCGCGGACCGTCGCGGTCCGGAGGCCCCGACGCGCGAAGACCTCCTCCGCCTGGTCCATCACGTCGAGGTGCTTCGCGAAGAACACCACCTTGCCGACGTTCGCGGCGAGCTGCGCCGCGTAGTCCGCGGCGAGCTGGGCCTTGGCACGGCCGATGCGGCGCACCATCGAGAAGACGTTCTCCCCGGTCGGCGAGGCGTCCTGGTCCTCGAGCTCCCAACGGGCGACCTGTCGGACGAGCCCGAGGTCGATGCCCTCGACCGGAGCCTGACCCGTGCGGTTCGCGAGCGCGGTGTGGTACCGCTGCACGAGCTTGGCGGTGAGCTCCCGTTCGGCGTCGCGGATCGAGCGGCCTTCGTCGCCGTCGAGCTCGACCGGGATGTCCGCGATCCGGCGGGCCGGGATGTCCGCGGCGACGTCGACCTTGCGGCGGCGGACGATGCCCATGTCGATCACGGCACGGCGGGCCTCGGTGAAGAACCCGGGTTCCGCCGGCGTCAGGCCGATGTCCTCGAGCTCGTTCATGAGCTGGGCGCGGGGCTTCTTGTCGTCGATCCACCCGAGGAACTGCCAGATGGTGCGGAAGTCCTCGACGGAGTTGATGAGCGGCGTCCCGGTGAGGGCCATCAGGAGCGGCGAGGACACCCGGTCCCGGATCCGTTCGGCGAGCTGCAGGACGAACCGGGAGCGCTGCGAGTCCTTGTTCTTGATGAAGTGCGCTTCGTCGACGACCATGCCCCGGAACCCGAGCGACCCGAGCCAGCCGACGTGCCGGTCGAGGATCTCGTAGTTCACGATGATGATGTCCGCGAAGCCGTCGAGGTCGTCCCCGTCGCCGTGGAGGACGCTCGCCGTGCGGTTCGGCACCCACAGCGCGGCCTCGCGCGCCCAGTTCGTCTTGACCACGTTCGGGACGACGACGAGCAACGGGAAGGCACCCGCGGCGTCGGCGGCGAGCAACGACTGCGCCGTCTTGCCGAGCCCCGGTTCGTCGGCGAGCAGGAATGTCCGGTGCCCCTGGGCGGCCGCACCGATGAGCTCGGCCTGGTGCTTCATGAGGGTCGATCCGGCAGGACTCCGGAGGTTCGTCGGCTCCGGGAGCGGCATCGACGCGGGTCCGCCGCCGGCGCCGTACTCGAACGACTTGAACAGCGGCCCGAAGAGCTCCCAGTTCGCCAGGCGTCGCGGATGTGCGACCGGGGCGTCCGCGAGCGAGAAGTCCGGCGGGAGGAACGGGTTCGCCAACTGCCGCGACACGATGGCCTGCGGTACGACCGCGCGCTCCTGGGTCTCGACGACGGCGGGCGGCTCGGTCGCGATCACGAGGTCCTCCGGCGCCATCTCCATGCCGCCGGCGATCATCATGTCCCGCTTGACGGTGCGGGTGGCCTCCGGGACCGTCGCGTCCTCGCCGAGGAGCTGGATGACGCTCGTGTCCCGGGCGGCGGTCTTGGCGAGGATCGTCGCGACGCCGTCGAGTCGCTTGAGCTGTTCGGCACGCTGCGCGTCGGTGAGGGTGGCGTCGACCTTGACGCGGGCCCGCTCCTCGCGCATGAGGAGGGCCACGGCCTGGAACTTCGTGCGGTTGGTCGGACGGAGGACCCCGCGCTGGGCCGCCGCCTCGACCTCGCGCACCGCTCGCGCCAGGACGGGGATCAGCCCGTCGTTGTCGACGGAACGGGTGCGTCGGGATGCGGTGCCCGTGCCTCCGGCCGCACGGGATCCCGCGCGGGTGCCGCCGGCACTGCGACCACCGGCCGCACGCCTGGTGCCTGATCGAGCCAACGTCGTTCCTCCTGTCCGCCCGGTGGGCGGGAATCCTCCGGCTGCTGCCGGTCGTGGTGCGCGGCCCCTGCGGGACCAGGGCACTCGCGCGCCGAGCCACGATGGCCCGACCCGGACCGCGGGTGCATGCACCCCGGCCCGACGCGTCGTGGCACCGTCATGCCCCGACCGACGCGGCGTCGTGCCGGACGGGGACGCCCGGGACGGCGCCCGCCCGGGTGACCCGGTCGGCAGGGACCATGGTCGGTGCCCCTTGCTGAACTGTCACACGCGCGCGATGCCGGACGAGTGTCGGGCGATCGCGGATCCGTTCCGTGCGCTGCACTTGCGGCAGAAGACGGACCTGCCAGCGCGAGCACGTGCGGCGCGTGCCCTGTCAGTCTACTGCAGCGCTCGTCCGTCCACCACGCACGGCGCACCCGCGCGTGGCGCGGCGGCCGGTGGCGACGGGACGGGGTCGGACCGCGCCTCCAGTCCGGTCCCGGACCGGAGGACGACCGGGAGGCACGGGGTCCGGCCGCCCCGTCGCAGGCGTCCGTCAGCGGGTCCCGCCCGGAGCCGACCGGGGCCGGAGTCCGGCGGACGGCAGCGTCGGCGCCGGCTCGGAGAGCGCGGCGCGCGTCGCGGCGAGGAGCTGCTCCGCCGTCGCGATCCCGGTCGGTGACCCGGTCGTCGCCTGCCCGCCGGCGTGCGCGAGCAACTGCGAGCCGATCGCAGGCCCGATGCGCTCCGCCGCACCGCGGTTCCGGCGGACCCAGTCCCTCGCGATCGCGTCGGCCAGGCGCTCCGCGGCGGCCCCGCGGTCGACGTCACCGCGGGACCGGTGCCAGAGCCCCGTGACGACGAGGTGCGCGACGACCGCCCCGACGTCCCGGACCGGCTGCCCCCACCCCGCGGTGTCGATGTCGAGCATGCCGGTGATCCGCCACGGCTCCTGCTCGTCGACGAAGATCTGCTCGAGGTGCAGGTCGCCGTGCACGACCTGCCGTTCGGCGTTGTTCCAGCCGATGGACCTGCGTCCGATCGCGTCGTACAGGCGATCGATCTCGGCCGCGTCCCGTGGGAGCGCCGCGGCGAGCGTCCGCCGGTGCCAGTCCGCGTGGTCCATCGCGTCCGCACGCGCCTGCTGCGTCACGGGGACCGACGCGATCCGCCCGGTCAGCGCGGTGAGCGACGCCACGAACCGCGGGTCGTCGGCGATGTCGAGGATGCGGCTGCCCGCCGGCACGCCCCGGATGCGCTCGAGCACCAGCAGGCCGTCGCCGCGGCTCGAGAGCACGCGCGGCACCGGCAGCCCGGCGGCGACGAACTGGGAGTGCGTGCGGACGATCGGACCGACGCGGTGCGGGCGCACGACCTTGAGGAACAGCGTGCCCTCCGGCGAGTCCACCCGGACGACCGCCCGCTTGCCCGGCCGGTAGGCGGCCACGGTCAGGGTCGGGTTCGTCACGGGCATCCCGAGCGTGGTGAGGAGCTCGGCGACGGCGTCGCGGTAGGTCACCTGCGCGAGCACCGGCAGTCCCGGGTCGTTCGGGTAGGCCCACACGCTCACCGGCGAACCCGTCAGCGGATCGGTGACGACGGCCGAGTTCTGGTCGTGCGCGCCGCCGGTGTCGACGTAGGTGAGGACGGTCGACCGCTGGCCCTGCTGGTCCACCGTGTCGACCTCGTAGCCGTAGAGGTAGCCGTTCCCGGACGGCTCGACCGAATGGGGACGAGCAGCCACGACGACGGCCCCGGAGCCGACGAAGGCTTCCGGGATCACCCGCTCATGGTTGGGCCACACGGACACAGTCAACCGTGTCCGCGACGATTCGTCGCCAAGTGGCCCGGCTCGGCGAGGCGGGCGGGAGCGGTGCCGACACACCGCGCGTCGTTACCCTGGATCCGTGAACCCGGTCGCGCGCCTCCGCCAGTCGACCAGGATCCCGTTCCTGCAGGTCGTCAAGACCGCGGTCGCCGTCATCGCGGCGTGGGGGGTCTCCACCGTCGCCATCGGCACCGAGTACCCGATCTTCGCCGCGATCGCCGCGCTGCTCGTCGTCCAGCCGAGCGTGAACCAGTCGTTCGTGCGGGGCATCGAGCGGAGCGCCGGCGTCGTGGTGGGCGTGCTGCTCGCGACCGCCGTCCACGTGGTGCTCGGCGACTCGACGTGGATCGTGCTGCTCGTCATCGTCCTGGCGATCGTCCTCGCCTGGGCACTCCGGCTCACTCCGACGTCGTCGACGCAGATCCCGATCAGCGCGATGCTCGTCCTGTCCACGGGGGCGACGACCCCGCACTACGCGCTCGACCGGATCATCGAGACCGTGATCGGTGCACTCATCGCCCTCGCCGTGAACGCCCTCATCGTGCCTCCGGTGGCCCTGCAGCCAGCGCACCTCGCCGTCTCGCGCCTGGCCCGGGACACCGCGGCGGCGTTCGAGCGGATCGCGGTCGGCCTCACCCGGGGGGACGACACGGCGGAGTGGGACCGGGTCCTCGACACGGCCCGGACGCTCCGGGCGACCCAGGCCAGGGCGGAGGCCGCACTCACCACCGCGAGCGAGAGCCTCACGATGAACCCGAGGCGGGGTCGCCACCGGACGATCCTCGAGCGGGACGTCGTGGTGGCGCGGCACCTCGGCGTGCTCGTCACCCGGGTGATCGGCATGACGCGCGGCATCCGGGACAACGCGACGCCGGACCTCGTCGAGGATCACCTGATCGGACGGATCGCCACCGAGGTCGCGCGGATCGCGGTCGACGTCCGGACGCTCGCCACGCAGGTCGAGGTGTCCTCGATCGCGCCCCGCCCTGCGGCAGGTGGATCTGCGGCAGGTGGATCGGCGGCGGACGGGCCGGCGGCGGACGGGCCGGCGCTCACGACGCCGATCACCGTGCTCCAGCCGAACGAGCGCCACTGGATCCTCATCGGGTCGCTGCTGGAGGACATCCGGCGGGTGCGGGAGGAGTTGCTCGGCGACGGTGCCTGAGCGACAGCGCGTGGGCGACGGGCGACAGCGCGTGGGCGACGGGCGACGGCGCGTGAGTGTCGGGCGACGGCGCGTGAGTGTCGGGCGACGGCCCTCAGCAGCTCGCGTGGACCGGGCAGGTCGCGCGGACCGCCTCGGTCGCATCGGCCAGGATCGCGTCCCAGAGCACCGCGGCGAGCCGGTCGACGGGTTCCGCACCGGTCCGCCCCGCACCGGGGTCGGCCCCGCCAGCGAGGTGCGCGAACCGGTGGATCTCGGCGAGCACGGCCGTGCCGCCGACCTCATGGGCCGATCGGCTCGCGACGTCCGGCAGCTCGGTGCGGATCGACCGGACGAGCCGATCACGGTGGACGTCGTCCGTCATCGTGCCGATCTGAGCGATGCCGAGCCGTGCCGCGGCGAACTCAGTGTGGATGCGTTCCAGGGCCGGATGCCCGTGCTCGTGCCGGTCCTCGTCGGCCCGATCCACGTGCTGCGCTGCCGTGTCGTCGGTCATGCGTCGTCTCCCCCAGTGCTCGTCGACCCGAGTCCGCCCTCGACGACCACCGGATCGCCACCGGACGCACGCGCTCGCCGACGAGGTGTCTCGGGTTCGGGCAACCCCTCGGGAATCGTAGCAACAGCAGGCGCGATCACAATTGCCGTCGGCCCCCTCGCGCAACGGGCCCGCTCCGCGCACGCTGTGGTCGTGTTCAGCCACACCGGGTCGTGAGCGGGTCATCCGGGGTCCGGGGTGCCACGATGGTCCCGGGAGGTCCGACATGCGATTGCTGGTGGTCGAGGACGATGACGAGATGCGCGCCCTCATGGAGCGCGGTCTCGCCGCAGAGGGGTACCGCGTCACGGCGGTCGAGAACGGGGTCGAGGCACTCATCGCGCTCGGCGAGCAGTCCTTCGACCTGGCCGTCGTCGACGTCATGATGCCCGGCATGTCCGGGTTCGAGCTGAGCCGACGGATCCGCGAGCGCGAGGACCCCATGCGCATCCTCCTGGTCACCGCGCGCGACGCCGTCGATGACCGCGTCTACGGACTCGACGCCGGCGCCGACGACTACCTCACCAAGCCGTTCGCGTTCGCGGAGCTCACCGCACGACTCCGGGCGCTCGGCCGCCGCGAGTCCGCAGGGGCACCCCGGACGATCGAGGTCGCCGACGTCGCGATCGACTCCGAGGCCCGCCGGGTCGCCGTCCGCGGGCAGCGCGTCGCGATGAGCCCCACCGAGTTCGCACTGCTCCGGCTGCTCGCCCGGTCCGCCGGCTCCGTGGTGGACCGTCCGAAGATCCTCGAGGAGGTCTGGGACGGCAGCCAGCACGTCGACCCCAACGTGGTCGAGCAGTACATCTCGTACCTCCGCAAGAAGCTCTCCGCCCAGGACGCCTCGGTCGCGATCACGACGGTCCGCGGCCGCGGGTACCGCCTCGACACGATCGGCTCCTGACCCGGTGCGAGCCCTCCGGCTCCTCTCCCTCCGAGCCCGGATCACGCTCGGCAGCACGGCGATCGCGGCGGTCGTCATCGTGCTGCTCGTCGTCGTGGTGCGGCTGCAGGTCATCTCGGTCGTGGGGAGCGCCACGAGGACGCTCCTGACCGCCGACGCCGACCCCTACGTCGCCGCGCTCGAGGTCGACAGCGCCCCGAACCTCCGTCGGCCGGCCAACGCCCAGCTCGTCGCCGTCATCTCGCCGTCCGGTTCGATCGAGCTCTCGACGATGCCGGAGCGCGTCGAACGGTCGCTCGGGTCCCTGACGGGTGCCGGGCCGTCGACGTCCTCGATCACCGTCGGCGGCTCCGAGTACCGGGTCGTGGTCGAGCACGTCACCAACACCGCCGGCCGGTGGACCGTGGTCGCAGCCCGGAACGCACAGGCGGAACGGATCGTCGTCGACAACCTGACCACCACGCTCGCGGTGACCGGCCTGGTGATCCTCGTCGCGTTCGGGATCGCATCGTGGGTGCTCGCCACGACGGCCCTCCGGCCGGTGAACCGGATGCGGCGCGAAGCCGAACGGCTCCGCGGCACCTCGGACCGGGCGGTCCTGCCGGTCGGGCCGGTGCACGACGAGCTGTCCTCGCTCGCGACGACGCTCAACGCGTTCCTCGCCAGGACCCGCCAGGCGACCCAGCGCGAGCGGCAGATGGTGTCCGACGCGAGCCACGAGCTCCGGACCCCCCTCGCGATCCTCACGACCCAGCTCGACCTCGCGACGCTCGACACCGGCGACGCAGGAGCGCTCGAGGGCCACATCGACCGCGCCAAGCAGAGCGTCGCACGCCTCAGCCGCCTCGCGAACGACCTCCTCACGCTGTCGCGGATCGAGGAGTCCCAGCTCGGCGACGGCAGCGACGCCGACGCCGACGCCCGGACGACGAGCTGGACCGACCTCGGCGACGAGGTGATGGCCGCCGTCGACCGCGTCCGGCTCATCGCCGGCGTCAAGGACATCACCGTCGACTTCGAACTCGTCCCGCCGATCGCCGTGGGCGGCTCCGGCCCGGGCATCGGCGGCGGCACGGTCGAACCCCGCTACCGGCTCGACACCAACGGCATCGCGCAGCTCGTGACGAACATCGCCGGCAACGCCGTCGCCGCGCTCGAACCGGGGGGCGGGATCCTCGTCACCTGGCGCGCGGACGCGTCCACCGGGGTGCTCCAGGTGACCGACGACGGCCCGGGCGTCCCCGATTCGTTCGTCGAGGTCGCCTTCGACCGGTTCACCCGCCCCGACGCGGCACGCCGCTCCGACACGACGACGCCGGGCGGCTCCGGCCTCGGACTCGCCATCGTGCGCGCCATCGCGGAACGGTCTGGAGGCTCGGTCTACCTCCGCAACATGCGTTCCGGAGGTCTCGAGGTCACCGTCACCGTCCCCGTGGTGCGCTGACCGCGCTGCTCGCGTGGTGCGCTGCCGCGCACGTCAGTGGAAGTCACGGGACCGGGTCCGGACGGCGAGCGGCAGGTGCTCCAGATGGTCCGCCACGACGTTCACGACACCGTCCGGACTCCGCTCCAGGATCCCCCGCACCACGAGCGCCGGGGACTCCCGGGCCACCCGCCGGAACCGCGTCCACATCCCGACGCTGCAGATGACGTTGACCAGACCGGTCTCGTCCTCGACGTTCATGAACGTGATCCCGGACGCCGTCGCCGGGCGCTGACGATGGGTCACGATGCCGCCGACCTCGACCCGCCGTCCGGTCTCCGCCACGGCGAGGTCGGCCACGCTCAGTGCACCCCGGCGGGCCAGCGCACCCCGCACGTGCCGGATCGGGTGGTCGTCCGTCGAGAGCCCCGTCGACCAGATGTCCGCGATCAGCGCATCACCGTCCGTGAGCTGCCCGAAGAGCGGCGGCTGGACGTACACCTGCGTGTCCGGGAGCTGGTCCGGACGCTCCGCGGCGGCCTGCGCAGCCGACCACATGCCGCCGCGGCGGTCGATGTCGAACGGGGTGAAGGCGTCGGCGGCCGCGAGCGCCTCGAGCTGCGCGGTCGACAACCCCACCCGGCGCGCCAGGTCCGACATGTCCCGGAACGCGCCGTTCGCGTCCCGTTCCGCGACGATCCGCTCCGCACTCCGCCGGCCGAGGGACTTCACCTCGGCCAGGCCGAGCCGAACCGCGAGGCCGCCGTCCCGACGGTGGTCGTCGGTGTCGAACCGGGCGCGCTTGTCGAAGGGCTCGACCGGCGGCTGCTCGGTGTCGAGACAGCTGTCGCTGCCCGTCAGGTGGACGCGACCCGCTGACGGGCCGCCGGCGGCGGGACCGTCGTCGGTCGCGCCTCCCGTCCGTTCGTCGACCGGCTCGAGCGTCGCGTCGACTCCGGACCGCAGGATGTCCGGACGTCGTACCTGCACGCCGTGCCGTCGGGCGTCGGCGACGAGCGACTGCGGCGAGTAGAACCCCATCGGCTGCGCACGGAGCAGCGCCGCGAGGAACGCCCCGGGGTAGTGCAGCCGCATCCACGCGCTCGCGTAGACGATGAGCGCGAAGCTGATCGAGTGGCTCTCCGCGAAGCCGAAGTTCGCGAACGCCTGGATCTTCATGTAGATCGTGTCGGCGTCGTCCCCGGTGATGCCGTTGTCCGCCATCCCTGCGTAGAGCTTGTCCTTCAGCCCCTCGATCTTCACGAGGCCCCGCTTGGACCCCATGGCCCGGCGGAGCTGATCCGCGTCCTCGCCCGTGCAGCCGCCGACCGTCATCGCCATCTGCATGAGCTGCTCCTGGAACAGCGGCACGCCGAGCGTCCGCTCGAGCACCGGTTCGAGCGACGGGTGCAGGTACGTCACCGGCTCCTCGCCTGTCCGTCGGCGGATGTACGGATGGACCGCACCGCCCTGGATCGGACCGGGACGGACGAGCGCGACCTCGATCACCAGGTCGTAGAACCGTCGGGGCAGCAGCCGCGGCAGGGTCCCCATCTGCGCCCGGGACTCGACCTGGAACACGCCGACGGTGTCCGCACGGCAGAGTTGGTCGTAGACGCCCTGCTCCTCCTTCGGCATCGAGTGCATGTCCCAGCGCTCCCCGCAGTGCTCGGCGGCGAGGTCGAACGCGTACTGCAGGGCGGCGAGCATGCCGAGCCCGAGCAGGTCGAACTTGACGAGGCCCATGTAGGCGCAGTCGTCCTTGTCCCACTGCAGGACCGTCCGGCCGTCCATCCGGGCGTGCTCGATCGGGACGACCTCGCCCACCGGACGGTCCGTGAGCACCATGCCGCCGGAGTGGATGCCGAGGTGCCGCGGGAACCCGAGCACCTCGCGAGCCAGGCCGACCACCGCGTCCGGGATGTCGTGGTCGTCGCTCTCGACCACGGACCCCCACCGCTCGACCTGCTTGGACCAGGCGTCCTGCTGTCCCGGTGAGTGTCCGAGCGCCTTCGCCATGTCCCGCACGGCGAACTTCGGGCGGTACGTGATCACGTTCGCGACCTGCGCCGCGTTGTACCGGCCGTACTTGGCGTAGACGTACTGGATGACTTCTTCACGCCGGTCGGAGTCGAAGTCGACGTCGATGTCCGGTTCCTCGTCGCGCATGCTCGACAGGAACCGCTCGAACGGCAGGCCGTACCGGATCGAGTCGACCGCGGTGATCTCGAGCAGGTAGCAGACCGCCGAGTTCGCCGCGGATCCCCGGCCCTGGCAGAGGATCCCCCGGCCCCTGGCGTGGTGGACGAGGTCGCGGACGATCAGGAAGTACCCCGGGAAGTCCTTCTCCTCGATCACGGCCAGCTCCCGCTCGATCCGGTCCCGCTTGGCGGGGTCCACCCCGCGGTCGTTCCCCGGGTACAGCCGCTCCGCGCCGTTCCACACCAGGTCGCGGAGCCACGACATCGGCGTGTGCCCGTCCGGGACGTCGATCGCGGGCAGCCCCGGCGACACGCTCCGGAGCCGGAACCCCAGCTCGTCTGCGAGCTCGACGCTCCGCTCGACGGCACCCGGGTACCTGATGAACCGTGCCTGCATCTCAGCGCCCGACCGCAGGTGCGCCGTGTCCGCCGCCGGGAGCCAGCCGTCGAGTTCGTCGAGGCTCCGTCGCGACCGGACCGCGGCGATCGCGGTCGCGATCCGGAACCGGTCGGGGGTCGCGTAGTGGACGTTCCCGGTCGCGACGACGCCGAGCCCGAACCGGTCGGCGAGGCCGGCGAGGACGTCGTTCCGGCTGCTGTCGAGCGGATCCCCCCGGTCGGTCAGCTCCACGGTCACGTGCTCGGAGCCGAACCGGTCGAGGAGCACCCGCAACGCCTGCTCCGCCGCCGACTCGCCCCCGGACTCGAGAGCCGCGCGGACGGTGCCCTTGCGACAGCCGGTCAGGACGTGCCAGTGCCCTCCGGCGCGCTCCGCGAGGACGTCGAGGTCGTACCGTGGTCGGCCCTTCTCGGCGTCGGCGGCCAGGTGCGCGGTCGTCACCGCCCCGGCGAGGCGGTGGTAGCCCTCCTGCCCCCGGGCGAGCACGAGCAGGTGCGTGCCCTCGGGGTCCGGGACGCCGTTCTGCGGTGCGCTCAGCCCGAGGGAGAGCTCGGCGCCGTAGACCGTCCGGATGTCCGGGTACGTGTCGGCGACCTCGGCGAACCGGGCGGCTCCGTACAGGCCGTCGTGGTCGGTCAGGGCGAGGCCGTGCAGTCCGAGCCGACCAGCTTCCTCCATCAGGTGCTCCGGCTGGCTCGCGCCGTCGAGGAAGCTGAAGGTGGAGTGCGCGTGCAGCTCCGCGTACGGCACGGTCGGGCCCGCCGCGGCGTCGACGACCGGTGCCGGCGAGTACGGCGCTCGTTTCCGCGACCAGGCCGGGCTGTCCCCGCCGTCGCCGTCCGGGGTGGTCCCGGGGCGGCCACGGTCGGACAGTGCGCGCTCGAACGCCGACCACGGGATCGGCGGGTTGCTGTAGCCCATCAGGTCGCCACCGCTTCTGCCCACCATCGGCCGTCGGCGAGCACCAGGAACCACGCCCGCCCCTCCGCGTCCACCAGCTGGAGCCGGTGGAGTCGACGCCCGCCGGACTCCCACCACCGGACCACGAGCGGCCAGGGACCCGCCCACGCCGTCACCGCGCTGAACGCCCCACCCCGGTCGCCGTCGGCGCGGAACCGCCCGGGTTCGCCGACGAGCACGCCGCGGTCGTCGACGTCGACCGAGGCCCCGGCACCGGTGACCACGTCGACCGGTCTGGGTCGGTCGAGGACGGTCCCGGGAGCCGCGCCCGGGAGCTTGCCCGGCCACGGCCGGGCTCGGGCGACCGCGACGGCGCGCTCGCCACCGACGGGGGTGTCGCCCCACGGCACGAGGACGACCCGTTCGGCGAGGGTGCGCCCGCCGCCGATCCGCGCCGTCACGACGCCGTCGTGGCCGACCAGGCCCTGGATCCGCGCGAGACCGTGGTGCACCCGCTCATCGGGTCCCGATCCCCACAGGCCGCGCTCGTGGTGGCCGACGGAGTCCACCGACTCGGCCTCGAGCCGGACGTGTGCGACAGGCGCTTCCAGGCCGGTCGGCCCGGTGCCACCCTGCAACTGCCACCGCACCCGGTCGACGATGTCCGCGGCGTCGAACCACCGCGGGTGCGCCCAGGTGCGGTCGAGGCACACGCCGTGGTCGTCGGTGACCTCGATCCGGATGGCCGTCGCGACCAGCTTCGCCGCGGCGAGTCGCTCCGTGAACGTGTCCGCCGACCGCCGGAACGCGAACGCCACCTGGTCCGCACGGTCGAGAGGCGGCTCGAACGGAGCGTCCACCGCGAGGTCCGGTGGGACCGCCCGTGCCGAGACCTCGCGGGGGTCGCGGCCGCCCGCCAGCCGGTGCAGGAACGCGCCGTCGGCACCGAACCGGTCGCGGACCTGCTCGTCGGTGAGCGCGGCGAACTCCCCGAGTGTCGTGATGCCCAGGCGCCCGAGCAGCATCGTCAGGTCGTCCTGGCCGAGCACCGACATCGGCAACGGGTCGAGGAACGCGGCGGACCCTCCGGTCGGCACGATCCGGGGACGGCCGTCGGCGTTCCGGATCCGTGCGGCCTGCTCCGCCGCGAACGGCGTGTCCGCGATGCCGACGACGACACCGGGAGCACCGTGGTCGGCCGCGATCCCGGCGAGGGTGATCGCCGCCGCCCGCTCGCCGCCGTAGTAGCGCGCCGGACCCCGGGAGCGGAGCGCGAGGGTCCCGGGGCGGAGGACGTGCACGCCGGGGGCCGCCGCCTCGATCGCGCGGATGACGGGTTCGAACACCCGGTGGTCGGCGTCGTCGTCGTAGGGCTGGACGACGAGCGCCGAGCATCGCGCCTGGGCTTCGCGGACCCGGAGTCCGCGGACCACGCCCTCGGCCCTGGCCGCTGCGGAGCAGGAGTGGACGATGCCCTTGTCGACGAGCGCGAACGGCCGGTCGGGGTCGGCACCGGTCGCCGTGGACGCCGCGATCACCGGCCAGTCGGGGCACCACAGCACGATCGTCCTGGTCGGCGGGGCGTCGGGGACCGCGCTCGGTCGGACACCCGCGGCGCGCGCGCTCATGACGCCACCGCGACCGGGAGCTGCGCGACGGCGACCGCCCCGGCCACCGCCTCGGTCACCGACGCGGACACCGTCGTGGGCACCGCCGTGGCAGCCGGTGCCGTCCCGGACCGCACCGGAGCGACGGTGCCGGCACGGGTTCCTCGGTCGGCCGACGACACGGTCCCGTCAGCCGCCGGCAGCAGCAGTTCGGCGTGCACCGGACGCCCGGCACCGGCGCGACCGTTCGCCGTGACGGTCGCGCGTCGTTCCAGGAGGTACCCGTGCCCACGGCCGATCCCCCGCCACTCGGACGCCGTCACCCGCAGGGTGGTCTCGGCGCCCGGCCAGCCGCCGAGCGACACGAGCGCCGCCCCGCGCTGTCGGAGTCGTGCGGCGAGCCGAGCCGCGTCACCGGGGCGGACCCGACCGAGCGGACGGGTCAGGACGATCGTCGCGACGTCGGCCATGGCGGCGGTCACGGCGAGCCACTGGTCACCCGGGTCGGGGACGAGCACGAGACGGTCGAGGTCGATCCCCATCGCGGCGGCGGCCTCGATCCCGAAGGACGGCACCCCGACCACCGCGCACCACGACCCGGACGCCGAGGCCGCCTGCAGCATCGTCATCGCGAGGAGGACCGACTCCTGGACGCCGTACACCGCTCCGGACCGGATCGCACCGCCGGGCAGCAACGGTTCGAGGGCCGGAGCGGTCGGCAACGCCCCGGTGTCGACCCGGGTGTCCTCCATGTCCGCGATCCGGGAACGGAGGGACGTGATCCGGTCGAGCGCCGCCTTCGCCTCCCCCAGGTGGTCGACCGGCGCGACGGTGTGCACGGCACGGTCGCCCGCAGCACGGTCGCCCGCAGCACGGTCGCCCGCACCGCGGGGACCCACCCCGGCGGTGCGGGAACCGAGGAGTTCCGCTGCCGTCTGCACAGCGCCATATTCGAACATGTGTTCGATGATGTCAATCGCGTCTGACATCCGGGTGCGTCGAGCGGCCCGTCCCGCGTGACGGGCCGCCCGCCGAGGTCAGGCCTCGGGCGTCACCGCGATCGGAGCGCTGGTGACCGGCGCACCGTCCACCGGGGTCATGGTGACCGCGAAGGTGTACGGGCCGTTGCCGAGGTACCGACCGACCTTCCAGGACCCGTCGGCACCCACCACGGTGCGCACGGAGGCGAGGCCGGCACCCGCGTCGATCGTGATCGTCGCACGGGCCGAGCCGGTCCCGGAGAACTCGCGCACCGTGTTCGGCGCGAAGGTCGTCCCGGACACCGGAGCGGTCACAGCGAAGTCGCGGTCGACGTCCGCCGGCTGGTTGACGACGTACCCGGCCACCCGACCCGTCTCGACGCCCGCGGCGTTCGCCTGCACGATGTCGAAGCGGTAGGGGCCGTCTCCGAGGTAGCGTGGGACGGACCAGTGACCGTCGTCCCCCACCGTGGTGACGACGTCGGCGCTGCTGAAGTTCGCGACCCGCAGTGTCACCGTGCTCCGAGCGGCCCCCGTGCCCGCGAAGGTCGCCGTCTGCGACCGGTGCTCCGAGCCGCGCCCCGGGCTCGTCACCGCGAACGGCTCGGTCACACCCTGGTTGACGACGAAGCCCCGGACCGCGCTCGTCGTGGCACCGCTCGCATCGGTCTGCACGATGTCGAAGGCGTACGCGCCGTCGCCGAGGTACCGCTGCACCGACCAGTCCCCGTTCCCCTGGACCTCGGTCGAGACCGGGACGAGCCCGGGGACACCCGGGTCGAGCGTGACCTCCTGCCCCGGCTCGCCACGGCCCGCGAACACCACCAGCTCGTTCCGGTGCTCGGACGCGATGCGCGGCGAGGTCGCCGTCACCGGCGCGACATCGGCCGCGGTCGCCGCGTACGGGACGTCCGACATGACCGAGGTACGGCCGTCTGCGGTCGTCTGGGTGAACGTGATGTCGTAGCCCGCGGACGACGCGAGGTCGGCCTCCGCGGACCAGGAGCCCACCGCCGAGCGGGCCCCGTGGACCGTCGTCGAACGGGCCCCGGGGACCGCCGTCGAGAACAACTCGTCGTCCGCGGTCGACGCGGTGATGGTGGACCCGGTCTCGGCCGTGCCGTGGAACGCGACCGAGCCGGGCGTGTACGTCGGGGTGGCGGCTCCGTCGACGGTCAGCAGGCGGGGCAGCGGGACGCGCTCCGAGATCTCGTTGAACTGCATCGTGACCATGTCGAGCTGCTCGCCGGTGTCCGCAGCGGGGATCGTGTACGCGAAACCGCCGTTCGCACCGTAGCCCGCGACGACGCGGTCGCCGGCCATGATCCAGGTCGCACCGGGCTGGCTGGTCCCGGTGACCATGATCGAACCGTCCGGCATGGAGACCGTGTCGCGGATGCTCGGCGCGGCGATGTCGTCGTTCTGCGTCGCCGCGGCGAGCGTCACGAGGGCCGGCGCCGAGTCGCCCGCGTCCGACCGTGCGACGACCTGGACGTCCGAGCCGAGGTACTGCTCGGGGACGATGAGCGCGAACGCCCCGCTGCTGCCGGCCGGGGCCGCGGCGATCTCCTCCCCGCCCCGGAGCACCACGGCCTGACCGTCGGCATCGCCCCGGACGATGAACTGCCCGTCGATCCCACGGTCGACGCCGCGCACGGACGGCGCGGATCCCACCCCGGTGTCGGCAGGCGTGTACACGACGCCGGCGATCGTCGTCGTGATGCCGGACGTCGCGGTCTGCGTGAACGTCAGCACGTGGACGGCGTCGTCGAGGTCGGCCGGCGCGCTCCAAGCGCCGCTGACACCGCGCTCGGTGGAGGCCCCGACCGTGATGGAGAAGACCGGCACTCCGGCGGCGTCCGATGCCGAGACCGTCGAGCCGACCTGCGCGACGCCCGAGAAGGTGTGCCTGCCCGGGGTGAACGCGACGGCGTTCGAGGTCACGTCGTCGACCTGCAGGGTGCGGGGCAGCGCGACCGGCTCGGACCGGACCGGTGCGCCGTCGACGGTGCGGACCGCCACCATCGTGAGCGAGGTGTCCTTGTACCCCGCCCCGACGGCGATGGAGAAGAGTCCGCCGCCGCCCGGCCAGGCGTCGACGACCGAGGAGCCGTCGAGGACCTCGACCCGGTCGGTACCTGCCGTGCCGAGCATGCGCTGCGTGCCGTTCGGCTCGGTCTGGATGTTCCGGACGACCGGAGCGGGGACGGTCACCGAGACGGTCGACGCCGGAGGACTCGAAGGCGGTGCGGTGGGGGCTGCAGCGGCCGCGGCGGCGCCGAGCGTGCAGGACAGACCGACGGCGACGACGACTCCTGCCGTCGTGAGCCGGGCTGTGCGAGAGAGTGACATGGTGCTCCTGGGGACGGGTGCCGGGCGTTCCGGCTGCTCCAATCTGGCACATGTGTATGAAATACACATGACCGCGATGATCACCGGGCGTCGATCACCCGGCGATGATCACCACGTCGCGACGGCTCCGAGCGACCCGAGCACCGATCGCGTCTTCGTGACGACCTCGTCCGCCTCGGCTGCCGCCGTCGAGGACCAGGTCACCGCTCCTCCGGCACCGAGGGTCCGCCGCACGACGTCGCCACTGCCGCCCGAGCGGGTGCGGACGGTCACGAGCGTCCGGATCGCGACCGCCAGGTCGACGGCTCCGCTCAGCGAGAAGTACCCGACGACCCCGGAGTAGACGCCGCGCGGTGCACGCTCCAACCGGTCGATGATCCCCATCGCGCTGATCTTCGGAGCGCCGGTCATCGAGCCGGGCGGGAACGCGGCACCGACGACCGCGGCACGGGAGGTCCCCGTCGGCACCGACGCCACCACGGTCGACACCATCTGGTGCACGGTCGCGAAGGTCTCGACGACGCACAAGCGCTCCACGTGCACCGAGCCCGGGACCGCCGTCCGGAGCAGGTCGTTCCGCAGCAGGTCGACGATCATGACGTTCTCGGCCCGGTCTTTCGCGCTCGCCGCCAGCTCGGCGCGGAGCAGGTCGTCCTGCGCGGGCGTCGCGCCCCGCCCGCGGGTGCCCTTCATCGGCTCGGCGACGACACGGCCGGCGGCGGAGATCGACAGGAACCGCTCCGGTGACCGGCTCGCGACCGTCACCGCACCGAGCCGCAGGAACGACCCGAACGGCACCGGGTCCGCGTCGCGCAGACGACGGTACGTCCGGAACGCGGGGTCCGCTGCCAAGCCAGGCCGTGCCTCCCGTCCGGATCGCCGCGCGCCCGCGACCGGAACCGGAACCGCGAAGGCGGTCGTCAGGCACACCTGGAACGCGTTGCCGTGTCGGATCTCCTCACGGCACGCCTCGACGGCGCGTTCGTACGCCGCGCGCTGCTCACGTCCGGGTGCGGCGATCGGCGTGGCTGCGGACACGGACGGGAGGGCCGGGGTCGGGTCCGCCCCGGATGGCGCGGACGTCGGGACGGTCACCAGGGCGCGGAGCGCCGAGCAGGTCGCGACCGCCCACGCGCGGTTCGTCGCGGTGGGGCCGCGCGCATCGTCGCGATCGTCGGGCCCGTGCTCGTGGTCCTCCACCAGCGCCAGGACCCAGGCCACGCCGTCGACGCCGTCGAGCACGACCGCTCGGTCCACGAACCGGAGGTCGGCGTCCGGATGGCCGTCCGCGCGCCGGTCCGGGCCGCCGGACTCACGACCGAGCTCGTACCCGAGGTACCCGACCCACCCGAGCGCGAACCCGCATCCCGGGACCGGTTCGGGCATCGGCGGGACCGCGGCGAGGAGGTCGCCGAGAGCCGGGAAGCACGGGCGTTCCCGGCTGCCGGTCGCGAACCACGTCGCCGCCGGTGCCGCACGCGTCGTCGCCACCCCGTCCCGGTGGGTGAACGCGGCCGAGAACGGACCGTCCGGGACGGCGAGGACCGACCACCGACTGCGCTCCGGGTCCGCGGCACCGGCACCTGCGCCGGCACTCGAGTCGAGCCACAGGACGTCGTCGGATGCACCGGCCAGGGCGTCGAGGAGCACTGCGGCGTCCGGCATGCCGTCGACCCGGGTCGCCTCGATCCGCATCCGACGATCATCCCAGGACATCGTCCGGTCGCGGTGTCAGACGGCGGCGATGGTCCAGGACGCGGTCGTCGACGCCCCGGCCCCGAGCACCAGCAGTCCCCGCTCCGCGCCCGCGTTGAACGCGTCGGGCGCGCAGGTCATCGGCTCCACCGCGAGTCCCAGCCGGTCGAGCTCCGGCACGGGCTGGTCCGCCGTGTGCACCTGCAGCCACGAGCACTCCGGACCGAACACCATCCGGACACCGTGCCCGTCGTCGGCGGTGAGCACCACCGCAGCGAGGCCGTCGGCGTCGCGCACCAGGTCGGTGAACGCGTGGTCGACGAACCGGTCCCCGATGCGGGTCGGGACGCGCATGTCGAACTCCGCGGACACCGGCGCGAGCCCGGTCGGGATCAGCCGGTCCTCGGTGACCTCGAGCACCGAGTCGGCGGGGACGGTGACGGTCCAGTCGTCGACCCGCCCCGGGCCGGCCACCAGGTACGGGTGCGGGCCGGTCCCCCACGGCGCGTCGTCGTCGCCGGTGTTCGTGCCGGTGACCGTCGTGTGGAGTCCGTCGGCGTCGAGCGAGTACCGGACCCGGACCTCGACCCGGTGCGGGTACCCGACCTGCGCCGGCACGACGGTGACGAGCTCGACCGAGCCCTCGCTCTGCTCCGCGACGGCGAAGTCGGACCAGACGACGAGTCCGTGCAGCGCATGGTGCCGCCGCGGCTCGGTCAGGGCGAGCTCGTGGTCGACGTCGCCGGAGCGGTAGCGGCCGTCGACGACCCGGTTCGGCCAGGGAGCCAGGATCGCGCCGCGGAAGGCCGGGCGGACCGTGTCGGCCTCGAACGGCACGACGAGGTCGCGGCCGTCGTGCTGGAGCACGCGGAGCGTCGCACCGATCGAGGCGATGGCGGCGGTGTACCCGGCTGCGTGGAGGCGGATCTCGGTGCCGGAGAGGGGGGCGTCGGTGCTCATGCCCCAACGCTATCGGTGCCGCGGGTGCCGCATCGACGGAGCAGCGGACATGGAAGAACCCCGCACTCCGGAGGAGGACGGGGTTCTCGATCGTGGATCTGAGGGGACTCGAACCCCTGACCCCCTGCATGCCATGCAGGTGCGCTACCAGCTGCGCCACAGACCCAGATCGCCGCTCCCTGGCGGAAGCAACGCAGTACAGCCTACACCACTCGCGGCTGCCCGACGAACACCGCCGAACCCCGCGAGGTGCGTCGTCGCCTGCTCGACGCGTGCGCCAGACTGCGTCAGTGGTCGGCGGGCACCTGGAGGGCGATGGCCGGGCAGTCCGACCAGAGCCGCTCGAGCGAGTAGTACTGGCGGTCTTCCTCGTGGAAGACGTGCACCACGATGTCCCCGAAGTCCAGGAGGACCCACCGGCCCTCGCTCCGACCTTCACGCCGGAGCGGCTTGGCGCCGGCGGCGATCATCCGGTCCTCGATCTCGTCGGCGATCGCGAGCACGTTCCGCTCGCTCCGACCAGTCGCGAGCAGGAACACGTCGGTCAGCGGCAGCGGGCCGGAGACGTCGAGGGCGACGAGGTCGTCCGCCTGCTTGGCGTCCGCCGCCGTCGCAGCGATCTGGACGAGTTCGTGTGCGCGGGGAGAAGCGGTCACGGAGTCCTTCTGGTCGGCGACGCACCGGGGATCGGTGCGCGATGCCTGACGATCATAAGCCAGACCGCCGACAGCGGCCAGCGGCGCCGGGGACGGCCGTCCGACTCAGAACAGGTGCAGCGTGACCGCGGCGATGACGAGCGCCGCGACACCGACCACGCCGAGCCCGGCCGCGCCGTACGCGAGGACCGTCGGGAGCCGCGACTGCTTCGGCATCGCGGCCGCGAGCACCACGGCACGGGTCGACGTGTGGCTCGACACCGCACGACTCGCACGGACGGGGCTGGCGTCGGACGACGGGCCGTCCGCGTCCTGCTGCTCGAGCAGCCGGTCGACCTCGGCACCGTCGATCGGCGTGTGCGACCCGGTCGAGGCGAGCGCCTTCGGCAGGTCGATCGACCCGGTGATGATCACCTCGCCCGTGGCGTTCAGGGCACCGGTGACGTCGCTCAGTGCCGAGTTCGGCATGATCAGCGCGTTCGTCACCGGCTGCGTCTCGCGGACCGCCCCGGTCTCCGGGTCGTGCACGTGGGCGTCGTCCTCGGCGGCCTGTCGGCTCCAGTGCCCGGCCGGAGCGGCGAAGGCCGTGGTCACGGGTTTCGGCTCCGCCGGGGTCGTCCCACGGGTGCCCGCTGCCGGTGCGTCGGCACGCTCGGGCTGCCCGGGCTCGTTCGTCGCGTCGGACGCGGAAGCGCCGGTCGTCGACGCGCCGGTCGTCGACGCGGACCGTGCGGCAACCGGGACCTCGTCGGTGTCCGCGTCGAGGTCGAGCGGGAACACACCGGCCGCCGTCGGGTTCGGCAGGGGCGCTCGGAGCGGCAGCCCGGGGACGACCGACTCCGCCGCGGCCGATCCGGGAACGATGGTGTCCTCGACCGCGTCGGGATCGGTCTCGGCCGAGGGGTCGTGGTCCGGCACGGCATCCTGCGCCCCGGGTGCGTTCGGGGCGGGCGACCAGGTCGACCGATGGCGACGCGGCTCCTCGCTGTGTGCGACGGCGTCGGCGAGCGGCTCGACGGCGTTCGGGGACCCGTCGGCCTCGGTGGCCTGTTCGATCGCCGCGGCGTCGAGGACCGTCCGGTGCGGGTCGTCCGAGTCCTTCTGGTCCTCGATCGCCGCGACCGTCCCGAGGACGTCCGCGACCGTGCGGTCCGACGACTGCGGGGACTGCGGCGTCGGCACCTGGAGCGGGACCGGACGAGCCGACTCGGCGTTCTGCGCAGCTCGGAGTTCGCGGAGCTGTCGGCGAGTCAGGCCGCCGGTCCCCGGGACGATCTCGGTCGCCGAGGCCGGGGCGGCATCGACGTCCTGTGCCATCGGACGGACCGGCGGCTGCTGCGACGGCGGCGCGGAGACGGGAGCGGCATGCGACCCGGGACGCCGCCGCTCGGATGTCGGCGACTCCGGCACCACCGCCGGTTCCGTCGCAGCCGCCGAGGGCGCGGAGACCGACCGCGACGGTGTCGAGGAAACGGGCGCCGAGGAAACGGGCGCCGAGGAGACGGACGCCGAGGACACAGGTGCCGGTGAGACGGGCGCGCTCGACGCCGTCGGCGCCGGTCGGGCTGCCGCGGACGGCGGGGTGACGGGCTGCGCGCCGGTCTCGGAAGCACGCTCGCGCTCACGCGCCTGACGACGCGTCAGGGGCGGCTGCGAGTCGGACGAACTCATGCAACGCTCCGATACAGGTGGTGCTTGGAGATGTACTGGACGACGCCATCCGGAACCAAGTACCACACGGGGAACCCCCGGCCCACCCGGCTCCGACAATCGGTGGACGATATCGCCAGTGCGGGGACTTCGAGCAAGCTTACGTCGCCCTCCGGCAAACCGGTAACGCTGAGGTCATGTCCCGGTCGAGTCACAGCCACGAAGTGCGCGAGGTCCCACATCTCGTCGTGGTCCTTCCACTCCAGGATCTGGGCGACGGCGTCCGCGCCCGAGATGAACACGAGCTGCGCGTCGGGCCGCTGGTCGCGGAGATCCCGGAGCGTGTCGATCGTGTAGGTCGGACCCTCGCGGTCGATGTCCACCCGGCTCACCGTGAAGGACGGGTTCGAGGCCGTCGCGATGACCGTCATCAGGTACCGGTGCTCGGCGTCGGACACGCCGGACTTCATGTAGGGCTGGCCGGTCGGGACGAACACGACCTCGTCCAGGTCGAACGATTTGGCGACCTCGCTCGCGGCCACGAGGTGACCGTGGTGGATCGGGTCGAACGTCCCGCCCATCACGCCGATGCGTGGCCGGCCGGTGCTCTCGAGCATCGAGCGGGAGGTCAGATCTTGGTGTGGCCGAACTCGTCCACACCGGTCTCGTGGGAGCGAGTGGCCTCGAACTTGTTCGAGTGGCGGTAGGCGACGTCGCGGAAGCTCCACGTGATGAAGCCGAGCAGGACGAACACGCCCGCGAGCACCAGCGGGAAGACGATCGGCGGCGCGATGAGCTGGATCTCTTCTGCAGCGGCGAGCAGGACGTGCGACATGGAAGCTCCGATCGTTCCGGGAAGACTCCGGCCAGTCTAGCCGCGGACCTGCCCCTGCCCGCGCACCACCCACTTCGTGCTCGTGAGCTCGGACAGACCCATCGGTCCGCGGGCGTGGAGCTTCTGTGTCGAGATCCCGACCTCGGCACCGAACCCGAACTCGGCACCGTCGGTGAACCGCGTCGAGGCGTTCACCATCACCACCGCGGAGTCCACCTCGGCGAGGAACCGTTCAGCGTTCTGGAGGTCGCTCGTGACGATCGACTCGGTGTGGTGCGTCGAGTACCGGGCAATGTGCGCCATCGCGGCGTCGAGGTCGGGGACGACACGGATGGACAGATCGAGCGCCATCGACTCCGTCGCGTAGTCCTCGTCGGTCACCGGGACCGCCGCAGGGACGAGGGTGCGCGTGGCGTCGTCGCCCCGGAGCACCACACCGGCGTCGGTCAGGCGTGCGCCGAGCATCGGCAGGAGCCGTTCCGCCGCATCCTCGTGGACGAGCAGGGTCTCGAGTGCGTTGCAGACACTCGGCCGCTGCACCTTGCTGTTCATGACGATGTCCGTGGCCCAGTCCGACGGCGCCGACTCGTCGAGGAACACGTGCACGACCCCCGCTCCGGTCTCGATCACGGGCACCTGCGACTCGGTGACGACGGTCTGGATGAGACCGGCGCTCCCCCGCGGGACCAGGACGTCGACGAGGCCCCTGGCGCGCATCAGCTCCGCGGCACCGGCGCGCCCGAATTCGTCGATCGTCTGCACGAGGTCGCCCGGCAGGCCGACCGACCGCACGGCGTCCTGGATGACGCCGACGAGCACGCGGTTGGTCTGTTCCGCCGCGGACCCGCCGCGGAGCACCACCGCGTTCCCGCTCTTCAGCGCCAGGCTCGCGATGTCGACCGTGACGTTCGGACGCGCTTCGTAGATCGCGCCGACGACGCCGAACGGGACGCGGACCTGGGTGAGCCGGATGCCGTTCGGCAGGGACGATCCACGGACGGACTCGCCGACCGGATCGGTGAGCGTCGCCACGTGCTCGACCGCGGCCGCGAGGGACTCCACCCGCCCGGCGTCGAGGCGCAGTCGATCGACGAGGCCCGTGGCGAGTCCGTTCCGCGCACCGCGCTCGAGGTCGAGTTCGTTCGCACGCAGGACCTCCGGCGCCGCGGCACGGAGCGCTGCGGCGATGGCGGCGAGGGCGGCGTTCTTGACCTCGGTCGTCGTCGTGGCGAGCGGCACCGAGGCGTCCCGCGCAGCGAGGAGCCGGTCGGTGAGCGCCGCCGACACGTCCGTCATCGTCATGCGACCGATTCTAGGTCGGCAGGCGACCCGCGCTCGGACCGGAGCGCGTCAGACCCGGGGCGCCGCGCGGAACCAGGTCCCGATCGACTCGCCCGCGAGGGCGCGGTCCACCATCGAGGTGGCCGTCACGAGGACGGCCGTGCCGGCCTCGGCCGCGAGCCGTGCGGCGGCGACCTTCGTGCCCGCACCGCCGGTCCCGACGCCTGCCTTGCCGACCGAGCCGAAGGTGACCCCCGCGAGGTCGTCGCCGAACGGGACCTCGGCGATGCGTTCCGCTCCGGGCTGCTCCGGCGGCCGGGTGTACAGCGCGTCCACGTCGGAGAGCAGCACCAGGACGTCGGCACCGAGCAGTCGGGCGACGAGTGCGGCGAGCCGGTCGTTGTCGCCGAACCGGATCTCGTGCGTCGCGACGGTGTCGTTCTCGTTGACGATCGGGAGCACACGGAGCGCGAGCAGCCGGTCCATCGCCCGCTGCGCGTTCACCCGGTGCGTCGGGTTCTGCAGGTCCCCCGCGGTCAGGAGGATCTGCGCCGCGACGATCCGGTACCGCTCGAGACTCTGTTGGTACCGGAACATGAGGACGTTCTGACCGGTCGCGGCGGCCGCCTGCTGCGTCGCGAGGTCCTCCGGACGTGTCGCGATGCCGAGGAACGGGAACCCCGTCGAGATCGCCCCGGACGACACCAGGACCACCTCGGTCCCCCGGGCGTACGCCTGACTGAGGGCATCGACCAGCGGCTCGATCTGGCCGACGTTGTCGCCGCTGATCGATGACGACCCGACCTTGACGACGATGCGGCGCGCGCGCGGGATGTCCGAACGCTCCGCCGTGGCCTCCGACACCACGGATCCCGACGGCGCCTGCGGGGTCGTCCGTGCCTGCGGGGTCGTCCGTGCCTGCGTGGTCGTCTCCGCCTGCGGGGTCGTCTCGGTCATGCGGTCACTGCTCGACGGGGTCGTCGTCGTCCGCCCAGAGCCCGGCGACGCGCTCGCGCTCGAGCTCGGCACGGGCCTCGGCCTTGGCGTCCATGCGCTCGAAGTACGCGTCGCGGCGCTCGTTGCGGGTGGGGCGGTCGTTCGGCGCGAGGCGCGGGTCGGTGCCGCGTGCGCTCGTCATCAGCTCGGCGGTCGAGGTGAGGGTCGGCTCCCAGTCGAAGACCATGCCGCCGTCGCCGCCGATCACGACCGTCGACCCGGCGATCGCCCCGGCCTTGAAGAGGTCGTCCTCGACGCCCAGCTTGGCGAGCCGATCGGCGAGGTAGCCGATGGCCTCCTCGTTCGTGAAGTCGGTCTGCTGCACCCAGCGCTCGGGCTTCGCACCGCGGATCCGGTAGAAACGGTGCTCCTCACCACCCTCGGCCTTGACCGTGTAGTCGGACCGGTCGACGGCCTTCGGCCGGATGACGATCCGCTCCGAGACCGGGATCGCCGCGAGTGCCATGCGTTCCTGTTCGACCAGCTCGCCGAGCGCGAACGTCAGCTCGCGGAGGCCCTTGTGCGAGGCCGTGGAGATCTCGAACACGCGGTAGCCGCGGTGCTCCAACTCCGGCTTCACGAAGTCCGCGAGCTCGGCGGCGTCCGGCACGTCGATCTTGTTGAGGGCCACGAGCTGCGGGCGCTCCAGCAGCGGCCTCTGACCGGTCGGCACTGGGTACCGCTCGAGCTCGCGGATGATCACGTCGAGGTCGGTCAGCGGGTCGCGGCCGGGGTCGAGCGTCGCGCAGTCGATGACGTGCAGCAGGGCCGAGCAGCGCTCGACGTGGCGCAGGAACTCGAGCCCGAGGCCCTTGCCCTCGCTCGCACCCTCGATGAGGCCCGGGACGTCCGCGACGGTGAACCGGACGTCACCGGACTCCACGACGCCGAGGTTCGGGTGCAGGGTCGTGAAGGGGTAGTCGGCGATCTTCGGCTTCGCGGCGGAGATGGCCGCGATGAGACTCGACTTGCCGGCGGACGGGAACCCGACGAGCGCGATGTCGGCGACCGTCTTCAGTTCGAGCTTGACGTCGCCGCCGACGCCGTCCGTGCCGAGCAGCGCGAACCCCGGGGCCTTGCGCTTCGTGCTCGCCAACGCCGCGTTGCCGAGACCGCCCTGGCCGCCCTTCGCGACGAGCACCCGCATGCCGGCCTCGGTGACGTCCGCGATGACCTCGCCGTCGTCGTCGTACACGACGGTTCCGAGCGGGACCGGGAGCTCGAGGGACTCGCCCGTCGTCCCGCTCCGGTGGTCGCCCATGCCCGGGCCACCGTTCCTGCTCGCCCGGTGCGGCGCGCGGTGGTAGCCGAGGAGCGTCGTGACCTGGGGGTCGCCGACGAGGACGATGTCACCGCCGTCGCCGCCGTTGCCGCCGTCCGGGCCGGCGAGCGGCTTGAACTTCTCGCGGCGGACGGAGACGCAACCGTTGCCGCCGTTGCCTGCGGTGAGGTGCAGGGTCACGTGGTCGACGAAGGTGGCCATGATGTCCTCTGGTGCTGATGCGGGGCCGCGAGTGCTGCGGAACTGCCGCGGGAATGCGAGAAGGGCGAGCCGATCGGCTCGCCCTTCCGCTGGAGTCGTGTCGTCGCGGTGCTGACTACGCCGTGACGATGTTGACGACCTTGCGGCCGCCCTTCGCGCCGAACTCGACCGCACCGGCGGCGAGGGCGAACAGCGTGTCGTCGCCACCACGGCCGACGTTGGCGCCGGGGTGGAAGTGGGTGCCGCGCTGACGGACGATGATCTCGCCCGCGTTGACGACCTGTCCGCCGAAGCGCTTCACGCCGAGGCGCTGCGCGTTCGAGTCACGACCGTTGCGAGTGGAACTCGCACCCTTCTTGTGTGCCATTGTTCGTCCGCCTTACGCGATCTTGGTGATCTTGACGCGGGTGAGCTCCGAGCGGTGGCCCTGGCGCTTCTTGTACCCGGTCTTGTTCTTGAACTTCTGGATGACGATCTTCGGGCCGCGGAGGTCGGTGATGACCTCGGCCGTGACCGACACCTTGGCGAGGTCGCTCGCCGCGGAGGTGACCGTGTCGCCGTCCACGAGGAGAACCGGCGCGAGCTCGATGTTGCCCTGGTCGTCGGCCTTGATGCGGTCGATGTGGAGGATCGTGCCGACCTCGACCTTTTCCTGACGGCCGCCGGCGCGCACTACTGCGTAAACCACGTGGGATTCCTTACGTACTCTGCTTGAGGGAAGTCTCGGGTGTTCCAGCGCGGACAGAACAGCCCGCGGACACCAAGAGTCGAGGATACTCGATCGGGCTGCCCATGGTCAAACGGCGCCACGCCGGGGAACCGGCGTGCCCCGAGCCTCGTACGATCGGACCGTGATCGCGCTCTCCATCCCGCCTGTCCGCGGGTTCCGCTCGGCGCTCGACACGGGCCGCAGCCGGTGACCGTCCTCATCGACCCGCCGGTGTGGCCCGCGCACGGCACGATCTGGTCGCACCTCGTCAGCGACAGCTCGCAGGACGAACTGCACGCCTTCGCGGCGCGTGCCGGACTCCCCCGCCGGGCGTTCGACCACGACCACTACGACATCCCAGAGGCGCGGTACGCCGAGATGGTCGGACTCGGTGCGACGGCGGTCTCCGGACGCGAACTCGTCCTGCGGCTCATCCGGAGCGGTCTCCGCGTCCGACAGCGCGACAAGCGGCACTGAACCGCGGGCGGGCCACGGGAACAGCGGGCCGGCCACGGCCGGAGCCGACCAGCGACCGGAGCCGACCAGCGACCGGAACTGGCCGGCGACCGGAACTGCCCACCGCCCGGGCTGGCTACCGCCCGGCGGGATCCTCGCCCCCGGCGGACGGCGGTGCCCACCGGCTCGCCTCCGGGGTCGGGGCCGGGGGTTGCTCGGGCGCCGACCAGGTCGGCCGTGCCGGAGCCGCCGGCGGTGCACCCCAGGTGGGCCCGGTGGCGGAGTGCTGTGGGCCTCCAGGCAGTCCCGGGTAGCCCGGAGCCGACTGTCCCGGTGCGCCGTGCGGCACGGCACCCGGCTGCGCCGCGGGCTGCTGCGCCGTGGCGGGCGGCTGCACCGTGGCGGGCGGCATGGCGTCGGCACGCGGGACGGTGCCCGGCATGCCGGGTTGCACGGCCCGGCCGGAGCGCCCGGGGCGACCGAGCCAGAGCCACGCGACCGACACGGCGGCGACCAGGACGGCGGTGTACAGGACGCCGTTCGAGAGCGGGTCCGTGACGAAGTCGGTGAGGAGCCACGACCAGTTGTCGTCGCGGATCGAGTGGTAGAAGCCCATCAGCACGCCGACCAGCATCATGCCCACCGTCCCGGCCGCACTGGCGACGACCGCGCGGAGCAGGATCGTCGGCAACGGACTCTGCCGGACGATCGGGGTGAGGAACGCGAGCACCACGAACCCGACCACGTAGAACGGCAGCGGCGTCAGCAGCCAGTACTGCAGGAAGAACCCGATCGAGGTCGAGAGGAACCCCTCGTCGCCGTCCTCGGTCGGCGAGACGTAGCTCGTGCTGCCCGCGAAGCTGAGGAGCGAGGACAGGAACAGCACGGCAGCCATCGCTCCGATCGCGATGGCGGCACTCCGGACGGTCGCCGCGGAGGCCTGCGGAGCGAGGACGCTCGTCGAGCTCGACGACCGCCCGGGGACACGTCGGACGGCGCCGTCGGTGGGTGCGGTGTTCCCGGGCGGTGGCGCTCCGTACCGTGCAGGCGGACCGTACTGGGGCGGACGGGCACCGTACTGCGACGGGGCACTGTACTGCGACGCAGCGCCGTACTGCGACGGGTCGCCGTACTGCGACGTAGCGCCGTACTGCGACGGGGCGCCGTACTGGGACGGAGCATCGTGGCGGACCTGACCGCCGGAGGCCGGCGGTCGCTGATGATGGTGGACCGGGGTCCCGTACGGGGCGTCGTGCTCCGACTCGCGCGGTGCAGGGACACCCGGCCGCGGCGTCTGCTCGTCGTGCGGGTTCGACACGGTGTTCCTCCCAGGGTCTCGTCCGGACGAACCGGTCGCCGTCGCCGGTCGTGCTCGATCCGGCCCCGGAACGCTATCGCGATTCACCATGGACGGTGTGCGTCCGGGTCCGCCGGCGGTCCCTGGATGCAGGACACGCCGCCTCCCGGATGGGGAGGCGGCGTGTGGTGCGGAGCAGTCCCGGCCGATCAGCTGCCGAGGATCACCGGCCCGTCACCCGCGGCGGCTGAGCCCGAGGCGCCGGAGCCCGAGGCGTCGGAGCTCGAGGCGTCGGAGCCGGCTGAGCCCGAGGCGTCCGCGTTCGCCGGTGCGCTGATGCTGCCCGACGAGACACGGCGCGACCGCGCACGACCCTGACCGGGCTGCTTCGGCTCCGGGAGCGCCTGCAGGACCGAGTCGAGGATGGACTCCGCGGCGACCGGGTCGACCTTCCGGGGCGTGCGCGTGGTCGTCGCGACCGGGATGTCGAGGATCGCGACCGGGCCATCGGACGGCGCGACCGCGGCTGCGGTCGACACGCGGCGGGAGACCGGTGCGGTCTTGACCTTGGGCGGCGCGCTCGCCGTCTCGACCCGGGCAGCGTCCACCGGCGCAGGCGCCGTCGGCGCGACCTCGGCCAGCGCGGCGCCGGTCTGCACGGCGTCGGTCTGCGCGGCATCGATCTTGGCAGACGTCGTGCGACCGGACCGCGCCCGCCTCGGCTCAGCCTGCCGAGTCGATCCGACCCGGCCCGACTCGGAGTCGGCACCGGACTCGCTCGTCGCCGCCGTCGCCGTCACCGTCGCCGGCTCGTCCGCAGCCGGCTGGAACGGTTCGACGAGCTCGGCGGACGTCGGCTCGGACGCACCCTGCTCGCGCTGCGCGGCATCGCCGCCGCGACGACTCCGGCGGCTCCGGCGCGACGGACGATCCGGCTGCGCGTCCGTGCCGGGTTCGGTGGTCGTCGCCTCCGGGGCGTCCGACTCCGAGGGTGACCCCGGTGACGACACCGCCACGCGGGCGGGCTGCGTCCCGGGCGACGACTCACCGTGGGCGATCGTCGACGCCGCGATCCGCGACAGGGCGCTCGTCACGTCCGCCGTGATCTGGTGGGTCTGCGTCGACGAAGCGCTGGAGTTCCCGCCGTTGCCGCCGGAACCGTTGCCGCTGCCGCGCGCCTTGCGGTTGGTCCGCCCGCCCTTCGGCGACGACTCCGCGGTGTTGTCGTTGACCTTCGCGTTGACCTCGGCGAGGGACTCCTGGAGCCCGACACCGATCTTCTTCCGGGTCATCTGGACGAGCCCGAGCGAGGTCACCTCGGCGACCTGGTGCTTCGTGCGGTCACGGCTCAGGCACTCCATCAACCGCCGGAGCACGAGGTCGCGGTTCGTCTCGAGCACCATGTCGATGAAGTCGACGACGATGATGCCGCCGATGTCGCGGAGACGCAGCTGTCGGACGATCTCCTCGGCAGCCTCGAGGTTGTTCTTGGTGACGGTCTCCTCGAGGTTCCCGCCGGACCCGACGAACTTGCCCGTGTTGACGTCGACCACCGTCATCGCCTCGGTGCGGTCGATGACGAGCGAACCACCGGACGGCAGCCAGACCTTGCGGTCGAGGGCCTTCTCGATCTGCTCGTTGAGGCGGTGCTCCTCGAAGGAGTCCGGACCGTCGTACGTCTCGACGCGGTCCTTGAGGTCCGGTGCGACCGCGGACAGGTACTCGTCGATGACCTCGTGCGCGGTCTGTCCGTCGATGATCAGTCGGGTGAAGTCCTCGTTGAAGACGTCGCGGACGATCTTGACGAGCAGGTCGGGCTCGGAGTGCAGCTGCGTCGGGGCGTGCCCGCCCTGCACCTTCTTCTGGATCGCCTCCCACTGGCTGGTGAGCCGGGTGACGTCACGGGTCAGCTGCTCCTCGGTCGCCCCCTCGGCCGCCGTGCGCACGATGACGCCGGCGTGCTCGGGCAGGACCTCCTTGAGGATCTTCTTGAGTCGCGACCGCTCGGTGTCCGGCAGCTTGCGGGAGATCCCGTTCATCGACCCGTTCGGCACGTAGACCAGGTACCGGCCGGGGAGGGAGATCTGGCTCGTCAGGCGCGCACCCTTGTGGCCGACCGGGTCCTTCGTGACCTGCACGAGGACCTTGTCGCCGGGCTTCAGCGCGAGCTCGATGCGGCGCGGCTGGTTCCCGGTCTCCACCGAGCTCCAGTCGACCTCGCCGGAGTACAGCACGGCGTTGCGGCCGCGTCCGATGTCGACGAAGGCGGCCTCCATGCTCGGCAGGACGTTCTGCACCTTGCCGAGGTAGACGTTCCCGATGAGCGACACCTGCTGGTGCTTCGTGACGTAGTGCTCCGCGAGCACGCCGTCCTCGAGCACGCCGATCTCGACGCGGTCCGCGTGGGACCGGACGATCATCTGACGGTCCACGCTCTCGCGGCGCGCGAGGAACTCGTCCTCGGTGATGACCGTTCGACGGCGCCCGGCATCACGGCCGTCGCGGCGGCGCTGCTTCTTGGCCTCGAGGCGCGTGGATCCCTTGATGCGCTGCGGCTCGGTGATGAGCTCGGGCTCGCGTCGTTGGCGCGGCTGACGCTGCTGGCCGCCGTCGGACTCGTCCTGCTGCTGGCCGCCGCGTCGGCGGGAACGCCGGCGTCCGGTCGGCTGGTCGCCGTGGTCGTCCTCGAGCGGGCTCACCGGTTCGTCGTCGCGCCCCGGACGTTCCGCGTCCGAGTCGGACCAGGCGCGGTCCGGACCACGGTCCGACCATCCGCGGTCGGAGCGTCCGGTGAACGGCCGCTCCGGGAGGGCGGGGAGCACCGGGGCATGGAAGATCAGGCTGGTGGTGCTCGTCGCGACGGGGACGAACGGCGTGGCGGGCGGCTCCGCGGCCGGTGCCTGCACCACGGTCTCCGGCGTGACCGCGTCGGACGCGGGAGTCGCCGTGGCCGTCGTCTGCTCGACGACCGCCGTCAGGTCGCCGGTGAAGGTACTGACGTCCGCGGGCGCGCTCGTCGCGTTCGCCTGGGTGTCCAGCTCCAGCGACACGGCACCGTCGGTCGGCACTGCGACGTCCTGCGTCGCGACCGTCGGAGCGTCCGCGGTCAGCGTCTCGCCGGTCTGCGCGGTGTCCGCCGCGCTCGGGTCGGGTGCCGACACGGGGTCGGTCACGGTCTCGGGGACGCTCGCACGGGACTCCGGGGCACTCGATCGGGCTCGTCGCCCGCCGAACAGCCGTGTCCTGCGCTTCGGTCCTTCTTCGTTCTTGTCGTTCTGCTCCACCATGGAACTGGTGCACTCCTCAGGCCCTGCCTGTCACCGTGTTACCGGCTGACCGGCGGGAATTCTCATGCGGGCGGCGACTACGCCCCCGCGCTCGCTCGTGATGCTCCCGGCTCGAGGTCGGGGTGACCCCGCGTCCGGTCGCAGCGTCCTGTCACGACGCCCATGTTGTCCGGTTCCGCCGCGGTGCAGCGATCCGGAAAGCTTCTCGCGCCGGCGGTACGGACCACCGACGCGTCGATTATCGCACGCTCCACCCAGGAGTACGCCGCATGCCCGTGTGAGAATTGCCCACGTGACCTCTCGTGCGACCCTGACCCGCCCGCCGATCGCGATGGCGGTGTTCCTCATCGTGACCGGTGGCGTCGGCCTGTTCGGGGCGTTCACCCTCGTCATCGACGAGTTCGCGAAGTACGCCGACCCGCACAAGGTGCTGTCGTGCGACGTCAACCCGTTCGTCAGCTGCTCCGACGTCATGGCGAGCTGGCAGGGGCACCTCTTCGGGTTCCCGAACCCCCTGCTCGGGCTGATGGGGTTCGTCGCACCGATCGCCGTCGGTGTGATGCTGCTGGCCGGCGCGACCGCTCGCACCTGGTTCTGGACCACGTTCAACGCCGGCGTGTTCCTCGCGTGGGTGTTCGTCACGTGGCTCTTCACCCAGACCGTCTGGTTCATCGGCGCACTCTGCCCCTGGTGCATGCTCGTGTGGTCGATGACGATCCCGATGTTCTGGGTGTTCACGGCCTGGAACCTCGCGCGCGGCGGGCTGCCCTTCGGGACCCGAGCGCAGCGGATCGGGCGGGCCGTACTGCCGTTCGCGTGGATCATCGTGCTCGTGAACTACCTCGTCATCGTCGTGACGATCCTCATCGAGTTCCCGACGCTGCTGTCCCTGCTGTTCTGACGCCCGATACTCCGCGCTGTGCCGATCCGTGCGGCGTACCAAGTCCTCGGTGACACGTCACCTCCTTCTTGGAGATTTGCCAGCGGAACCTCCCGTCCCGCCCGCCCGCGTCCGTTACGGTTGATCCCGATGAGCAGCCATGACGGTTCCAAGAAAGCGCGGCGCGACGCCGCACGCGAGCACGCCCGCGCCCGGCGCGAGCAGGAGCAGAAGCGCCGCCGCCGGAACCGCTGGTTCCTGCAGGGTGGCATCGGGCTCGCAGTCATCGCCGTGGCTGCGATCGTGGTCGTGGTCGTCGCGAACTCCGTGCACCCCGCTGGTCCCGGCCCCAAGAACATGGCGAGCGACGGGGTCCTGCTGAAGGGGACGGACTCGTCGATCACGGCCGTCCGGACGAAGGCCATCAAGGCCGGCGGCACGCCCACCCCGACCAAGCAGGCGTCCGGCGTGGCGAACATCACGATCTACGAGGACTACCTCTGCCCGTTCTGCAACCAGTTCGAGACGACGAACATCTCGCAGATCAAGGAGTGGGTGAAGAACGGGTCCGCCACGCTCGAGATCCATCCCTTCGCGCTCCTCGACCGCAGTTCCGCCGGCTCCAACTACTCGTCCCGCGCCACGAACGCCGCCGCCTGCGTCGCCAACTACCAGCCGGACAAGTTCCTCGCGGTCAACTCGGCGTTCTACGCGAAACAGCCGAGCGAGGGCACGAAGGGTCTGTCGGACTCCGAGATCGTCTCCCTGGTCAAGTCCGCCGGGGTGACGAACAGCGCGGTCCCGTCGTGCATCACCTCGGGCAAGTTCCGACCGTGGGTGGCCGCGGCGACCGAACGCACGCTCAACGACAAGATCCCGAACTCGTCGGTCGACAAGCTGACCGGGACGCCGCTCGTGATCGTCAACGGCAAGCAGTACCCGTCGTCGACCGGGTCCGCGCTGACCTCGGCGAGCGAGTTCGCAGCGTTCGTGCAGAGCGCCACGCAGTAGGCACCGGCGTCGACGAGACGCCCCTGGAATGCGAGATGCCCGTCTGTCGGGTCGGCCAGAGCCGGGCGACAGACGGGCATGCCAAGTGACAGACGGGCATGCCGGGTGACGGACGGGCATGCCGAGTGCCAGACGGGCACCCTGCGTGGGAGCCGGGACGGGACGCCCGGCTCAGGCGAACCAGAGACCCAGCTCGCGCTGCGCGGACTCGACCGAGTCGCTCCCGTGCACGAGGTTCTGCTGCACCCTGAGGCCCCAGTCGCGCCCGAGGTCCCCGCGGATCGTGCCGGGGGCGGCCGATGTCGGGTCCGTCGTGCCGGCGAGGGACCGGAACCCGGCGATGACGCCGTTGCCCGCCACCCGGACGGCGACGATCGGCCCGGACTCCATGAACTCGACGAGCGGCTCGAAGAACGGCTTCCCCTGGTGCTCCTCGTAGTGCTCGGACAGCAGCTCACGCGGGGCGGTGAGCATCCGGAGGTCGATGATCTCGTAGCCCTTCGCCTCGATGCGGCGGAGGATCTCCCCGGTCAGCTGTCGGGCGACACCGTCGGGCTTGACGAGGACGAGGGTCTCTTCGAGGTCGGACACGCAGGACTCCCTTGGTCGGGGCGGATGTGGTCGGTGTTGTCGCGGTGCAGCGCCACAGGGTCCCGGGACGAGGTCACGCCCCGTTCTCAGCCTCCCACGCCGCACGCGCGTCGGCGTTCTGCCGGTCGAGCTGCCCGCCCTTGACGTAGCAGTAGACCCACATCGCGACGAACAGCACACCGACGACGAACATGAACCGCTCGACGAGACCGGTGGCGAGGATGGCCACCTGCAGCAACCACCCGAACCATACACCGGCGCGGTTGCCGGTCGCGCGCGAGGCGATCGCGAGCACCACCATGAACCCGAGACCGCCGCCGAACGCCCAGCCCGCCGGGATCTCGTGCTTGCCGTAGACGACGAGCATCGGGAAGAAGAACATGATCGCCTCGAGGACGAGCACGATGGAGAGGAGGCTCTCCCGGGCCCCACGAGGCCGCCGCGGCTTCCGGTACCGCATGCCCTTCGGGAGCGGCGGGAGCTCCTGCCCGGCGCTGCCCGCCGCGTCGGTCGCGTCCGGGTCCGGACTGGAGGCCCGACTCGCGTCCGTCACTGCGACCCGCTTGCCGCGTGCACCAGGTCCATGACCTGCCCGATGAGCACGATCGAGCCGGAGACGAGCACGATCGCGGGGGTGTCACCGTCCGCGGCCTCGGCGTCGGCGTCCTCCGCGAGCGTCCGCGCCTCGGCGACGGCAGCGGCCACGTCCGGTTCGACGACGACGCGATCGGACCCGACCTCGTCCACGGCGATGCGCGCGAATTCGTCCGCCGACATCGCCCGGTCCCCCGGTGGCGTCGTCACGACGAACGTCTCGACGACCGGCGCCAGGGCACGGATGACGCCGCGCGCGTCCTTGCCCTCGAGGATCCCGACGACCCCGACGACGTGTGAGGACGGGAACGCGACGGGGAGCGCCTGCGCGAGGGCCTGCGCACCGTGCGGGTTGTGCGCCGCGTCGACCACGATCGTCGGTCCGGTCGCGATCGGCTGCAGACGTCCCGGGGACGACGCCGCGGCGAGCCCTTCGCTGAGGACGTCCTGGTCGAGCGGCTGGGAGCCTCGACCCAGGAACGACTCGACGGCCGCGATCGCCAGGGCGGCGTTCTCGGCCTGGTGCGCCCCGAACAGCGGGACGAAGAGGTCGTCGTACCGGCCGGCGACACCGCGGACGGTGATGAGCTGGCCACCGACCGCCGGGGTGTCCGACTCGAGTCGGAAGTCGGTGCCGGCGACGGCGAGCGACGCCTCCATGAGCTCGCCTGCACGCTGCAGCTCGGCGAGTGCGTCGGGCGTCTGCGCCGCGCTGACGACCGCGGCGGACGGCTTGATGATGCCGGCCTTGGTCCGGGCGATCTCGGCGACGGTGTTCCCGAGCTGCTTCGCGTGGTCGATCGCGATCGGCGCGAACACCGCGACCTGGCCGTCGACGATGTTCGTCGAGTCCCACTCACCGCCCATCCCGACCTCGATGACAGCGACGTCGACCGGCGCGTCCGCGAAGCAGGCGAGCGCGAGGACGGTGAGCGCTTCGAAGAAGGTCAGGGGCTGCTCGCCGTTGTCGGTGAGCTCCTTGTCGGTCATCTCGAGGTACGGCTGGATGTCGCGCCAGTTCTCGACGAACGACTCCGGACTGATCGGCGCGCCGTCGATGACGATCCGTTCCCGGATCGACACGAGGTGCGGGCTCGTCATGAGTCCGGTCCGGAGGCCGTGCGCCCGGACGATGCTCTCGATCATCCGAGCGGTCGACGTCTTGCCGTTCGTGCCCGTGATGTGGATCACCGGGTACGCCAGGTGCGGGTCGCCGAGGAGCTCGGCGGCGCGACGGGTCGCGGTGAGCCGCCGCTCGGGCGCCTGCTCGCCGATGCGGGCGTACAGCTCCGCCTCGACCCGAGCGACCTCGTCGGTCTCCGCACCGTAGGGCGTCGCGACGCTCGTCACGGCGTCGCGCTGCTCCGGGTCGACGAGTTCGCCGTCCTCGTCGAACTCCCCCGAGAAGGGGTCGTCGTCGCCGTGGGGGTTCGTCCCCCTGCCGATCTCAGCCAATGCGGGTCACCTCCACCCGGACGAACGCGCCGTCGCCGACGCCGATCGCTCCGGGAGTGTCGTTCGTGAGTGCTGCGGGGACGACCTCGAGCGAGGTGCTCAGGGTCTCGGACGTGATGAGAGCATCATGCGCCTGCACCGCCGACATCGCCGTCCCGTCCGCGTGGAGCACGAGGGCGATCCGGTCGCCGACGTCGAGCCCGGCGTCCTTCCGCGCCTGCTGGACCGCGCGGACGACGTCCCGGGCGAGCCCCTCGGCCTCGAGCTCGGGCGTCGTCGCGGTGTCGAGGACGACGAACCCGCCGGCATCGAGGAACGTCACGGCGATCGCGGAGTCGGACACCGTCAGGTCCAGGCTGAACTCCCCCGGCAGCAGGTCGATCCCGGCGACCGTCACACCGTCCGCGGCGTCTCCCGCCGGACCGGTCGCGGACCACTCGCCGCGTTTGGCCGCAGGGATGACCTGCTGGACCGCCTTGCCGATGCGCGGGCCGGCGACCCGGGCGTTCACGGTGAGCTTCCGCTCGATGCCGGAGGTCGCGAGCGAGTCCTCGTCCTGCGCCTCGAGCACGACCTGTTTGACGTTGAGCTCGTCGCGGAGGATGTCGGCGAACTGCGCGAGCTCGGTGGCGTCATCCGTCACGACGGTGATCGTGGCGAGCGGCAGGCGGACGCGGTTCCCGGTCGCCTTGCGGAGCGCGAGGCCCTTCGAGGCGACGTCGCGGACGCGGTCCATCGCTGCGACGAGTGCGTCGTCCGCCGGGAACGTCCCGGCGTCCGGGAAGTCCTCGAGGTGCACGCTCCGCCCGCCGGTGAGGCCGCGCCAGACCTCCTCGGTCACGAGCGGAGCGAGCGGGGCGGCGACCCGGGTCAGCGTCTCGAGCACCGTGTACAGCGTGTCGAAGGCGTCTCGGTCGGTGCCGTCCCAGAAGCGGTCCCGAGAGCGGCGGACGTACCAGTTCGTGAGGACGTCGGCGAAGTCCCGGATCGCGTTCGCGGCGAGCGGGGTGTCGAGCGCCTCGAGGTGCACCGTGACGTCCGCGACGAGCGTGTGCGTCTTGGCGAGCAGGTAGCGGTCGAGCACATTGGTCGAGTCTGTCCGCCACACCGCCCGGTACCCGTCGCCCGCGGCGTTGGCGTAGAGGGTGAAGAAGTACCAGGTCGACCAGAGGGGCAGGAGGAACTCGCGGACGCCCTGCCGGATGCCCTCCTCGGTCACGACGAGGTTCCCGCCGCGGATCACCGAGCTCGACATGAGGAACCATCGCATCGCGTCGGCACCGTCGCGCTCGAACACCTCGTTGACGTTCGGGTAGTTCCGGAGCGACTTCGACATCTTCTGGCCGTCCGACCCGAGGACGATGCCGTGGCTGATGACGTTCGAGAACGCGGGGCGGTCGAAGAGCGCCGTCGCGAGGACGTGCATGACGTAGAACCAGCCACGGGCCTGCCCGATGTACTCCACGATGAAGTCCGCCGGGTTGTGGGTGTCGAACCACTCGGCGTTCTCGAACGGGTGGTGCACCTGCGCGTACGGCATCGACCCGGAGTCGAACCAGACGTCGAACACGTCGGTGATCCGGCGCATCGTCGACCGGCCGGTGGGGTCGTCGGGGTTCGGGCGCGTGAGGTCGTCGATGTACGGCCGGTGCAGGTCCGGCTCCCCGGCCTCGTTCAACGGCAGACGTCCGAAGTCGGCCTCGATCGCGGCCAGCGACCCGTAGACGTCGGTCCTCGGGTAGGCCGGGTCGTCGCTCTTCCACACCGGGATCGGCGAGCCCCAGTACCGGTTCCGGGACACCGACCAGTCCCGGGCGCCCTCGAGCCACTTGCCGAACTGCCCGTCCTTGACGTTCTCCGGGACCCAGTTGATCTGCTCGTTCAGCTCGAGCATCCGGTCCTTGACCGCGGTGACCTTGACGAACCAGCTCGACACGGCCTTGTAGATGAGGGGGTTCCGGCAGCGCCAGCAGTGCGGGTAGCTGTGCTCGTAGGACGCCTGGCGGAGGAGTCGTCCCGCAGCTCGGACGGCCTGCGTCAGCGGCTTGTTCGCGTCGGACCAGAGCTGCCCGGCGACGAGCCCGACCTGCGGCAGGAACCGGCCGCCGTCGTCGACCGAGAGGATCACCGGGATGCCGGCCGCAGCGCACACCTGCTGGTCGTCCTCGCCGTAGGCCGGAGCCTGGTGCACGATGCCGGTGCCCTCGCCCGTCGCGACGTACTCGGCGACGAGCACCTGCCAGGCGTGCTCGGTGCCCCAGGCCGCGGCGTCCGTGTAGAAGTCGAACAGCGGCTCGTAGCGGACCCCGCCGAGTTCGGCACCCAGGAGCGTGCGGGCGACGGCCGCGACCGCGTCGTCGGCCGAGTCGTAGCCGAGGTCCTTCGCATGCGCGGCGACCGTGTCGGACGCGAGCAGGAACGAACCGGAACCCGCCTGGGTGCCGTCGGCCGCGCCTCCCGGCCCTGCGGGCACGATCGCGTACGCGATCTCCGGGCCCACGGCCAGCGCGACGTTCGTCGGCAGCGTCCACGGCGTCGTCGTCCAGGCGAGCGCACGCACGCCGGACAGTCCGAGCGACTCCGCGCGCTCCCCGACGAACGGGAACGCGACCGTGACCGACTGGTCCTGCCGCATCTGGTAGACGTCGTCGTCCATCCGGAGCTCGTGGTTCGACAGCGGGGTCTGGTCGTTCCAGCAGTACGGCAGGACACGGAAGCCCTCGTACGCCAGGCCCTTGTCCCAGAGCTGCCCGAACGCCCACAGCACGCTCTCCATGAAGGAGATGTCGAGCGTCTTGTAGTCGTCGTCGAAGTCGACCCACCGCGCCTGCCGGGTGACGTAGGCCTGCCACTCGTCGGTGTACCGCAGCACTGACTCGCGGGCCGCGGCGTTGAAGACGTCGATGCCCATGTCGTCGATCTCGTGCTTCTCGGTGATCCCGAGCTGGCGCATCGCCTCGAGCTCCGCGGGGAGGCCGTGCGTGTCCCACCCGAACCGGCGGTGCACCTGCTTGCCGCGCATCGTCTGGAACCGCGGGAAGACGTCCTTGGCGTACCCGGTCAGCAGGTGGCCGTAGTGCGGCAGCCCGTTCGCGAACGGCGGGCCGTCGTAGAACACCCACTCGTCGGAGCCCTGCCGCTGGTCGATGCTCGCCTGGAACGTGTGGTCACGGTCCCAGAAGGCGAGGATCCCCTGCTCGACGTCGGGGAAGGACGGAGATGGGGTGACGCCGTCGGCGTCGTTCGACAACGGGTAGCGCATGATGCTCCTCGACTCGGCTGGGACTGACTGCTCGTCGACGAGGACGCCGGTCGTGCGACCGTCGCGGTACCACCTCGCTTGCGATCCGGACCGGACTGGAGGCGCTGCTCCGGTCCGGCGGTCCGCCGCTCGTTCTCAGGTGGTGACGGACCCGACCCGTTCGGTTCTAGTTGCGCACCGCCGGCGCGGTGCACGTTCTTCCGAAGGCTCCCCGGTGATGGCCGGATCGACGCCGCTGAACGACATCGTACCCGCCGTCAGGCGACCTCTGGGAATCGACCAGGTATCGTGCACAGGTGATCGGATTCGTCAGCCGCCTCTGGAACTGGGGCATGTCCCTCCGCGACGGCTCCCTCGTCCGGTTCCTCGGCGTGGGGGGGCTGTGCTTCGTGCTGACGCTCCTCATCAACTACGTGCTGAAGTTCACCGTCCTCAGTCACAAGCCCGTCATCGCGTTCCTGATCGCCACGGTGGTCACCACGGTGATCTCCTACTTCCTCAACCGCAGGTGGACGTTCGGGCAGCAGGTCGAGGGCATCTGGAACTGGGACATGCTGCGGTTCGCGATCGTCAGCGGCATCGGCATCGTCCTGAACTCCGCGCCGTACTGGGTCTCCCGGTACGTGTTCCACCTCGGCGTCCCGGACGTCAGCCGCTCGACGCAGGAGATCGCGGACTTCGTCTCCGGCCCGATCATCGGGACGATCATCGCGATGGGCTTCCGGTACGTGGCGATGGAGTGGTGGGTCTTCGGCCGCGAAGGACGCAAGGGGTCGCCCGAGGCGGTCGCGCGCGCCGAGTACACCGGGACGGACTGCGTGCCGGTGCAGACCACGCGCTGACGGCGCAGACTGGGGCGGTGCCCCCCGACGCTGTACCCCCCGACGCTGTACCGGCCGATGCTGTGTCGGCCGATGCTGTGCCACCCGACTCGGCTGCTCCCGCGTCCGGTGCGACGTCGAAGGGCGGCAACGGCTCGCTCGTGACCGTCGTCATCGCGTTCGGGGCGAACCTGCTCGTGGCGCTCGCCAAGACGGTCGCGTCGCTCATGACCGGCTCGGCGTCGATGGTGGCCGAGGCCGCGCACTCCTGGGCCGACACGGGCAACGAGGTGTTCCTGCTCATCGCGGAGCGGCGCGGCGGCAAGCAACGCGACGCCGTCCACCCGCTCGGGTACGGCCGCGAGACCTACATCTGGTCGATGTTCGCGGCGTTCGGGCTCTTCACCGCGGGCGCGATCGTGTCGATCTACCACGGCATCACCGAACTCGGCTCGGACGAACCCCCGCGCGACCTGCTCGTCGGGTACATCGTACTCGGGGTGTCGGCGTTGCTCGAGGGGTCGAGCTTCCTGCAGGCCTACCGGCAGGCGCACGGGGCGGCGACCAAGCGTCGCGTCCCGGTGCTCCGACACGTGCTCCAGTCGTCGAACCCGACGCTCCGGGCGGTCTTCGCGGAGGACGCTGCCGCCCTGATCGGGCTCTTCCTCGCGTTCCTCGGGCTCTTCCTCCATCAGGTCACCGGCTCCGCGATCTGGGACGCCCTCGGTTCGATCGCCGTGGGCGTGCTCCTCGGTGTCGTCGCGATCATCCTCATCGATCGCAACCGCCGGTTCCTCCTCGGCGAGTCCACGTCGCCCGAGCTCGAGGACGCCGTGCTCGCGGAGATCCTCGGCAAGCCCGAGGTCTCCCGTGTGACCTACCTGCACCTCGAGTTCGTCGGACCTTCGCGGGTGTACCTCGTCGCCGCCATCGACATGCAGGGCAACGAGGCCGAGGACGCCGTCGCGGTCCGGCTCCGCGCCGTCGAGGACCAGCTCGAGGCGAGCGAGTACATCGAGGAGGCCGTCCTGACCCTGTCACAGCCGGGCGACGCGAGCCTCGTGCCGCGGGGCGACGGCGAGGTCCCGGAGGTCATCAAGGACGGCACGCTCGAGGACGTCTCCTCCGACGGTGCGGGTACGCTCCGCACGTAGTTGTGGCCCGTGGGAGCGCCATGTCACCCGCTCGGGGACTCAGGGTGTGCCTGAGCGTCCTCTAAGGTCAATTCGTGCGTTCGAAATCCCCCCGCCGAGTTCCGCTCTCAGCCATCACGGCGGCGTCGCTCCTCGCAGCGTTCCTCGTCGGTGTGTCCCTCACCGGGGTGGCCGCTGCTGCGCCCGTTGCCGGGCCAACGCCCACCGCCGCGTCGGCGGAGCTCATGGGCACCCTGCTGCGCGATGAGCCACAACACCATGTGGTTCCCAACGCCTCCGTCACCATCTACTCGGTCGACGATCGGGGAACGCGAACCTACTTCGCGAGCGCGACGCCCGACGGCCTGGGACGGTGGACTGCGGACGTCGAACCGGGGCGGTATGCACTCCAGATGGGCAGTGGGTTCGCTTCCACTTGGTTCTCTCGCACCGATTCAGCGAACGATCCCGATGGGCGAGTGCTCACCCTCGCCGCCGGCGATCAGTTCACAGCCGACGTGGCGCTGGGCTGGGGGCGGCCGCTTCGCCGCACGCGACGCGCCTGGATGGTGACGATCGGTACGGGACCGCTGTCGCGGTGTCGCGGTGGGCGTGGTCGACGACGGTCCCGACGGTGTACCTCGCGAGCGGAGAATCGTTCCCGGACGCGCTCAGCGCTGGCCCTGCTGCGGCGCATGCGGGCGGCCCGCTGCTTCTCACTCCGCGAAGTGGTCTCCCAGCCGTGGTCGCAGACGAGATCCGACGACTCGCGCCCCGAGCGGTCGTGGTGGTGGGTGGTCCGGCTGCGGTGAGCGATGACGTCCTCCGCCAGGTCCGCGCCATCGGGCCCGACGTCGTCCGGGTCTCCGGCTCAGATCGGTACGCGACCTCCCGCGAAGTATTCGCCCACGAATTCACGGGCTTCTGCGACCGGTTCTTCGTCGCCACCGGGCGCAACTGGCCCGACGCTCTCGCCCTCGGTCGTCTGTCCGCCGCCGGGAAGGATCCCCTGCTCCTCGTCGATGGTTCTGCTCCGGGCATCGATGCTGCTACGTCCCAGTTCCTGGACCGATCAGGGTGCGAGACATTCGAGATCGGCGGCGGCGTGAACGCGGTCTCCGCCGGCGTGGAGGCCGATCTCCAGCATCGGACGCCGTCAGTTCGAAGGATCGCCGGAGCCGACCGGTACGAGACCGCCGTCGCGACGAACAACCTGCTCACGGTGGGGAAACGGATCTTCGTCGTCTCGGCCGCGAACTTCCCCGATGCTCTCGCCGCCTCGGCGGAGGCCGGCTACATCGGATCCGGCCTGGTGTTGGTGACACCTCAGGACATCCCAACCGCGACACGCAACTTCTTGTCTGAACAAGACCCTGAGGAAGTCATGCTGGTCGGCGGACCTTCCGCGGTCGGATGGTCGATCGAGAATCAGCTGCGCTGCGGATCGTCGCTGTGCTGACGAAGCTGCAGAGGGCGGCTGGATGCTCATCGGTCGCCTGGCAGGCCTGCTGACCCGTCAGGCGGCGTCGAGGCCCGCCACGACCGGGGTCAGTGCGGCACCGACGTAGCCGACGAGCGGCCCCCGCCCGACGCCGTCCGCGACCCACACCCCGAACGCCGCCGCCGCCGCACCGAGCATCGCGCCGCTCACCGTCTGCGGCCAGAGCGAGTCCGGCCGCTCCCCCGTCCGACCGGCCACGAAGGCGGCGACCGCGGCGTGCTGCGCCATCAGCCGCGCCGCAGCACTCTCCACGAGCGCCGAGCCGATCTCCATCGTCGACGCCTGGGCGATCGACAGCGGCACGCGCTCCGGGTCGTGCGACCGGGCGGCCGCGAGCAAGGCCGACTCCACGGCACGGATCGGAGACGGTTCGGTCGAGGCGGCGAGGAGTCCGGGGATCGTCGCGAGCGCGGCGTCGAGGTCGAGCCACATCACGTCGGACTTCGCCGCGAAGTAGTTGAAGAACGTCGCTCGACTCACCCCCGCACGGTTCGCGATGTGGTCGACGGTCGTCCTGGCGTACCCCTGCTCGAGGAACAGCTCGGCGGCGGCATCGGCGAGCACGTCGGCCGACGAGCGGCGCGGGCGCCCGCCGCGGCGGGCCTGGACCTCGGGTCCGACGGTGGCGGGCGGCTCGGGCGGCGTCATGGCCCCATTCAACCGCTAGACTCGCTGAGCCATGTTCCTGGACTCCGTGCAGAAAACCCGAACCCGTGTCGCGCTCGCCGCAGCGGGTGCCGCCACGATCCTCCTCGCCGTCACCGCCTGCTCCGGCGGCACGCCGTCCACGAGCAGCGCCCCGGTCCGCGGCGGCACGCTCACCTACGCGTCCGGGGACGCCGAACCGACGTGCCTCGACCCGCACGTGGGCGGCAACTACCCGCAGGCACTCCTCGCGACGCAGTACATCGAGACCCTCGTCGGCATGGACAGCAAACGGGAGATCGTGCCCGCACTCGCGACGAAGTGGTCGACGTCGAGCGACGGCCGGACGTGGACCTTCACGCTGCACCGCGGTGTGACGTTCTCCGACGGCACGCCGTTCGACGCGGCCGCGGTCGTCCGGAACATCGAGCACGTGCAGGACCCGACGACCGCGTCGAGCACCGGCTACCTCGCGTTGCAGGCGATCGACAAGGCGGTCGCCACCGACGACCACACCGTGACGCTGTCGCTGAGCCGTCCCGACAGCGCGCTGCTCGAGTCGTTCTCGCAGCCGTGGGTCGGGATGGAGTCCCCGAAGGCGCTCGAGCGGTCCCAGGCGGTCAACTGCGAGTCCCCCGTCGGGACCGGCCCGTTCGCGGTCACCGACTGGAAGCACGGCGACCGCATCACGCTCGCCCGGAACAGCGACTACACGCCGCTCGACGGCTCCACGACGAAACCGCGACTCGCCGGCATCACGTGGCGGTTCCTCCCCGACTCGACGAGCCGGTACGCGGCCCTCAAGGCCGGTCAGGTCGACGTCATCGACAACGCCCAGCCCGACCAGGTCCGTGCAGCGTCGTCGAAGGGCGACATCCGCGACCTCGACGCACCCCGTCCCGGGGCGTCGAACCGTCTCGAGCTGAACTCCGGCCACGGGGTGTTCCGGGACGCGGCGGTCCGCAAGGCGTTCATCGCCGGTGCGGACATCGACCCCGGGCTCGAGTCGCTGTTCCTCGGCACCGCCACGCGCTCCTACTCCGTGTTGTCGAGCGTCGAGCCGCTCGGAGTGAGCGACAAGAGCCTGTTCCGCTACGCGCCGTCGACCGCGGACAAGCTCCTCGACGCCGCGGGCTGGAAGAAGAACGCCGACGGCATCCGCGAGAAGGACGGCTTGCCCCTCACCGTCGTCTTCCCGGTGTCGACGAACCAGTCGATCCCTGCCGAACGGAGTCTGTTCGAGCAGATCCAGGCATCGGAGAAGCGGGTCGGCTTCGACGTCCAGATCAAGCAGCTCGACCTGTCCAGCTGGTACGCGGCGCTCGCGGAGAACCAGTACGACGTCGTCAGCGCGCCGTACACGAAGGTCGGCCCGGACGTCCTCCGGATCCTCTACGACACCGCGAGCATCACCCCGGCACCGTCGGGGTACTTCGCGAACCTCGCCCAACTGTCCGACCCGCAGCTCGACGCCGACCTCGAGCAGGCCGCGAGCACCTCCGACGCGGCCCGCCGGAGGTCCCTGTACGCCGACGCGCAGAAGATCATCCTGGCGAGCGGGACCGTGCTCCCGCTCTACGACCAGCAGAACCACTTCCTGTACCGCTCGAGCGTGCACGGGATCCGGACGACCGCCGTGTCGACACCGTGGTTCGGTACGGCGTGGCTCGACCGCTGACCGCGGTCGCAGCGGAGCGATCGGCCGGGAGGCGCGGGGCACGGCCGCCGGGTGACCCCACCACACGGACGTGGCGGGGGCCGGTGTCCTGGCTGGCGCGCCGGGTCGCCGGTGCAGTCGGTGTCCTCTGGGCCGTCGCGACCACCGTGTTCGTCGCGATCCGAGCGATCCCCGGCGATCCGGCGCAGGCTATCCTCGGCGGACCGGGGTCGCAGGCGTCGGCGGCAGCACTGGCGCACGTCCGGGCGGAGTACGGCCTGGACCGCCCGGTGCTCGTGCAGTACCTCGTGTTCCTCGGCCGGCTCGCGACCGGTGACCTCGGCGACTCGTACGCGCTCCGCACCCCGGTGTCGACGTTGCTCGCGCAGGAGCTCCCGGTGACGCTGACCCTCGCCGTCGTGGGGCTCGTCCTGGCCTGGGCCCTCGCGATCGTGGCCGCGTGGTGGTCGACCCGTCGGGGCCGGATCGCGGCGGCACTGACCGACGGCATCGCGATCACCGCGAGCGTCACCCCGCACTTCTGGCTGGGGAGCGTGCTCATCGTGGCGTTCGCCACCGGCCTCGGCTGGGCTCCCGCGGTGAGCGACGGCACCGTCGGCGGGTGGGTGCTCCCGGCCGTCACGGTCGCCGTGCCGGTCGCCGGGTACCTCGCGCAGACCGTCCGGGACGGTGTGCTCGACGCCGACCGGTCCGCGTTCGCCCTGGCTGCCCGCGCCCGCGGTGAGACCTCCGTCGGGCTCTTCGGCCGGCACCTGCTCCGGCACGCCGCACTCCCGGGGATCGCCCTGAGCGCCTGGGCGTTCGGATCGCTCGTCTCCGGTGCGGTCGTCGTCGAGTCGGTGTTCGCCCTCCCCGGCATCGGGCGTTCGCTCGTCACCGCCGTGACCCAGCGCGACATGCCGCTCGTCACCGGGATCACGATCGTGTCGGCCCTGGCGTACGTCGTGGTGCTCGCGGTCGCGGACGTCGTGGAGCGGCTCGTCGATCCGCGCGCAGCGGGACGCGACCGATCGCGGGGCGCGCGGTGAGCGGCTTGCTCGCGCACCGCGGCCCCGCGGCCCGCGGCCCGGCGGCGCTCGGCCCCGCGGGTCTGGTCGCAGCGGCGATCGTGCTCGTCGCGGTGGTCGCCGCGATCGCACCGGGCCTGCTCGGCGGAGCGCACCCGCTCGTCGTCCACCCCTCCGAGGCACTCCTCGCCCCGTCGGCAACCCACCCGTTCGGCACCGACGAGTCCGGTCGCGACGTGCTCGCCCGGGTCGTCGCCGGGACGCGGGCGTCGCTCGTGGTCGGCGTGGTCGCGACGCTGGTCGGCGGGGTCCTCGGCATCGTGCTCGGCCTCGTCGCGGGACTCGGCGGTCGGCTCGCGGACGCGGTCGTCAGCCGCGTGATGGAGGTCGGCTTCGCGCTGCCGGTCCTGCTCGTCGCGCTCGTCGTGATCGCCGTCACCGGTCCCGGGCCCGTCCCGGCGACGATCGCCGTCGGGCTCGCCACCGCGCCCGGGTACGGTCGGATCGTCCGCGGCCTGGTCCGGACCGCGCGCGAGTCCGCCGTGGCCGAGACCGCGGTGCTCCTCGGTCGGCGCCCCGCGTGGATCGTCGTGCACCACGTGCTCCCGGCCGCGCTCTGGCCGATCGTCGCCGTCGGGACGCTCGGCGTCGGACAGGCGATCGTGTGGGCGTCCGCGCTGAGCTACCTCGGCGTCGGGACCCCGCCGCCGGCACCGGAATGGGGTGCGATGCTCGCCGACGGCCGCACCTACCTGCAGACCGCGTCGTGGATGAGCACGTTCCCGGGACTCGCGATCGTCGTGACGGCGACGGCGGTCACGGTCCTCGGTCGGGCTCTCCGAGCGGTCGGGGCGGTGCGGTGAGCGCGGGACAGCGTGGGGGTGCGTCGACCGGCACACCCGGACGCGACGGGCCCACGGGGACCGGCGCGGTCCCGGAGGGCACGCGCGTGCCCGTACTCGACGTCGCCGGGCTGTCCGTGCGGATCGGCGGGACGACGCTCGTGGCGGACGTCGCCCTCACCGTCGCACCCGGGGAGTGCGTGGCGCTCGTCGGGCCGTCCGGGTCCGGCAAGTCCGTCACCGCCCGTGCCGCGCTCGGCCTCTCCGCAGCGGGGGCCGTCGTCGCCGCGGACCGACTCGACGTCGCGGGACGGGACCTCCGCCGCGCGACCGACCGCGACTGGCGACGGGTCCGGGGCACCGCCGTCGGCTACGTCGGCCAGGAGGCCCTCGGCGCACTGGACCCCCTCCGTGCGGTCGGCCGCGAGGTCGAGGACGCCCTCCGGCTCCACACCGACCGCTCCGCACGGGAACGCCGTGAGCGTGTCGCCACGGTCCTGGACCAGGTGGGCCTCGATCCCGCGCTCGCCACCGACCGCCGACGCGCGGGCACCCTCTCCGGCGGGATGCGGCAGCGGGCGCTCATCGCCGCGGCACTCGTCGGCGACCCGGACCTCCTCGTGGCGGACGAGCCCACCACCGCGCTCGACGCCGGCGTCGCCGTCACGGTGATGCGACTCCTCCGATCGGCGCAGGAGCGCGGCGCCGGCGTGCTCCTGATCACGCACGACATGGGGCTCGTGGCCGGATGGGCGGACCGGGTCGCGGTGGTGTCGGACGGGAGGATCGTGGAGACCGGGCGCACCGGTGCGGTCCTCGAGTCCCCCGAGCACCCGGTCACGCAGGCACTCGTCGCGGCGGCGGCACGGGCCCGGACCGGTACGGCGGGCCCGACCCGAACGGCGGGCCCGACCCGAACGGCGGGCCCGACCCGAACGGCGGGCCCGACCCGAACGGCGGGCCGGGGTGACGGGACGGGCGCGGCCCCGGGCCTCCAGTCCGACGACGGACGTGCACTCGTCGGGGACGGCCTCGGCAAGGCGTTCGACGGGCGCGTCGTCGTCGACGACGTCGACCTCGTCGTCCGGCGGAGCGAGACCCTCGGGATCCTCGGCGCCTCCGGGTCCGGCAAGACCACGCTCGTCCGGATGCTGCTCGGACTGACGACACCGTCGGCCGGGTCGGCGACGCTCGACGGAGAGCCGTGGGTGCCGCTGCCCGAGGCTGCTCGCCGTCCCCGACGACACCGGATCGCGGCGGTGGTGCAGGACCCGGGCGCGACGTTCGACGAGCGGTGGAGCGTCGAACGGGTGCTCGCGGACGCGCTGAGCGGAGGACGGGCGCACCGCGGCACGGGGGCGGTGTCGTCCGCGATCGACGATGCCCTCGTGCGCGTCGAGCTGCCCCCGACGATCCGTCCCCGCTCCCCGCTGTCGCTCTCCGGTGGGCAGCGGCAACGCCTCGCGATCGCCAGGGCCCTCGCCACCCGTCCGGAGGTGCTGCTCCTCGACGAACCCGTCACGGCGCTCGACGCGGCCGTGCAGGACTCGGTGCTGCTGCTCCTCGAGCGGCTGCAGCGCGAGACCGGGACGGCGATGGTGTTCGTGTCGCATGACCTCGATGCCGTGCGACGGATGGCGGACCACGTGCTCGTCATGGCGGACGGTGTCGTGGTGGAGTCCGGTCGCGCCGGGACGGTGCTCGCCGAGCCGTCGCACCCTGTCACGGCGGCCCTGCTCGCCGCCGCGGAGGCTCTCCGCACGCCTCCCGCCGACGCCGGTCGTCCGGGTCCCGTCCCCGCGCCGCCCGGTCCGGGTCCCGTCCCCGCGCCGCCCGGTCCGGGTCCCGCCCCCGCGCCGCCCGGTCCGGGTCCCGCCCCCGTGAGTGAGTAGCAATCGTCGGGCGAGCCACCGGTTGCCGACGATTCCTGCTCACTCGCGAGCCCGGACGACCGTGCGGCCGGGCTACTTCGTGGTGGACGGCTCCGTGGACTGCGGCGGGATGACGTCCATCTGGCTCGTCGCGAAGTCCTTCGCCCAGTCAGACCGGGCGAACTCGCTCGACGGGTCCTCGTACTGCTCGATGAGGTCGCGGGCGTCCTCCTCCGACCCCACCGTCGGGCCGGACCCGAGCAGCGGCTCCTTGGCGGTCTCCTTCGTGAAGAACACCGCGACGAGGCCGATGAGTGCCGCAAGCATGAGGTAGAACGCGGGGATGTCCCGCGCCCAGGCGTACCCGGCGTCGTCCGCGGCCTTGACCAGTGCCTCGGTGAAGAGCGGGGTGGTCCCGCCGAACAGCGAGACGGACACGTTGAACGCCACGGCGAGCGCCCCGTACCGGATGATCGTCGGGAACAGTGCCGGGAGCGTCGAGGGCATCGTCGACGTGAACGTGACGAGCACGAGCCCGAGGACGAGGAGCCCCGCGAACACGCCGAGGTCGCTGCCGCTCTGGATGAGCTTGAGCGCCGGCCAGGACAACACGAAGAAGCCGATGCACCCCGCGAACAGGACCGGGCGGCGGCCGAACCTGTCCGAGATCTTGCCGCCGAATGTGATGACGAGCATCATCACGACCATCACGATGACGATGAGCAGGAGGCCGACCGTGGCGTCGCCGCCGAGGGTCTCGGACAGGTACGTCGGCATGTACGACAGGAGCATGTAGTCCGTCACGTTGAACACCAGCACGAGCCCGATGCAGACGAGCAGTGCGCGCCAGTGCTCGCCGAAGAGCCGGAGCACCGGGGTCTTCTGCTGCTCGCGCTCCGCGGCCTGCTCCTGCTGCTTCTGGAACGCCGGCGTCTCCTCGAGCTTCAGCCGGAGGTAGAGCCCGACGATGCCGAGCGGACCGGCGACGAGGAAGGGGATGCGCCAGCCCCATCCGAGCATGGCGTCCTCGGAGAGACCGAACTGCAGTGCCGTGACGAGCGACGCACCGAGGACGTACCCCGCCAGCGTGCCGAACTCGAGCCAGGAACCCATGAAGCCGCGGCGCTTGTCCGGGGAGTACTCGGCGATGAACGTCGCGGCGCCGCCGTACTCGCCACCGGTCGAGAAGCCCTGGAGCAGGCGCGCGAGGAGGAGGAGCACCGCTGCCCAGACCCCGACCTGCGTGTAGCCCGGCAGGAGCCCGATGGCGAACGTCCCCGCGGCCATCAGGATCATCGTCAGGGCGAGCACCTTCTGCCGCCCGATCCGGTCGCCGAGGGGGCCGAAGAACGCGCCGCCGATCGGTCGGACCACGAAGGCCGCGGTGAAGGTCGCGAGCGCGGACAGGGTCGACGCGGTCGGGTCGTCGGACGGGAAGAACACCCGCCCGAGCGTCGTGGCCAGGTAGGCGAACACACCGAAGTCGAACCACTCCATCGCGTTCCCGAGCGCGGCGGCGGCGACGGCGCGCTTGAGCAGCGACTCCTCGACCACCGTGACGTCGTCGGGGGTCAGCGTCCGGCGCGCACGCTTGGCGGCGCCCCGCGACCGGATCGGTCGGGCCGGCGCATCGCCGTCGGAGGACGGTCCGGTGCGGTGCTGGGTGTCGTTCGGTCGTTTCGGCATGATCCTCCGGGGTCGGCTGACGTGGTGGAGCCCGACGGGCGCGGCGGTGCGGAGTCTCGCGGGCCGGAACCCGCCGAACAAACCTGAGAAGCCTACCAGGGATCGTTCGGCGGTAGGAAATGCACTCGCACCGGAACGCGGCCGGTACCCTGGATCGACCGCGCAGCGCGCGTGACACTCAGGCACCTCACCACGGACTCGGTGCCGCACATACGAACGGAAGGCGTCCCCATGACCAAGCCCATGCCCGAGAAGCCCAGCGTCGACGGCCTCGAGCAGGTCTGGGGCCCGCAGTGGGAGCAGGACGGCACGTACCGGTTCGACCGCGACGGTGCCACCCGCGCGGACGTCTACTCGATCGACACCCCGCCGCCGACCGCCTCTGGCTCGCTCCACATCGGCCACGTGTTCTCGTACACGCACACGGACGTCAAGGCCCGGTTCGAGCGCATGCGGGGCAAGCGCGTGTTCTACCCGATGGGCTGGGACGACAACGGCCTGCCGACCGAGCGCCGCGTGCAGAACTACTACGGCGTCCGGTGCGACCCGTCCCTGCCCTACGACGCCGACTTCACCCCGCCGTTCGAGGGCGGGGACGGCAAGTCGTCCAAGGCCGCCGACCAGATCGCGATCTCCCGCCGCAACTTCATCGAGCTGTGCGAGCGCCTCACGGTGGAGGACGAGCAGCAGTTCGAGGAGGTCTGGCGCACGCTCGGACTCTCCGTCGACTGGACCCAGTCGTACCGGACGATCGCCGACGACTCGCAGGCCGTCGCCCAGAAGGCGTTCCTCCGGAACCTCGCTCGCGGCGAGGCGTACCAGGCCGACGCCCCGACCCTCTGGGACGTCACGTTCCGCACCGCGGTCGCGCAGGCGGAGCTCGAGGACAAGGACATGCCCGGGGCGTACCACGGCATCGCCTTCCACAAGTCGGACGGCACCGGCGACGTCGTCATCCAGACCACCCGCCCGGAGCTCCTCCCCGCGTGCGTCGCCCTCGTCGCGCACCCGGACGACGAGCGGTTCCAGGACCTCTTCGGCACGACGGTCCGCTCCCCCCTGTTCGACGTCGAGGTCCCAGTGCTCGCGCACCACCTCGCGCAGCAGGACAAGGGCGCCGGCATCGCGATGATCTGCACGTTCGGCGACACCACCGACGTCGTGTGGTGGCGCGAGCTGCAGCTGCCGAACCGCTCGGTGATCGGGTTCGACGGCCGCGTGCGGAGCGAGTCGCCCGAGTGGATCACGAGTGAGCAGGGCCAGCAGGTGTACGGCGAGATGACCGGCAAGACCGTGTTCTCCGCCAAGCAGGTCGTCGTGGACGCCCTCACCGCCTCGGGCGAGCTCATCGGCGAGATCACGAAGATCACCCACCCGGTCAAGTTCTTCGAGAAGGGCGACAAGCCGCTCGAGATCGTGTCGACCCGGCAGTGGTACATCGTCAACGGCTCGCGCGACGAGCAGCTCCGCGAGACCCTGCTGCAGCGCGGCGAGCAGATCGCGTTCCACCCGGACTTCATGCGCGTCCGCTACGAGAACTGGGTCAAGGGCCTCGCCGGCGACTGGCTCATCAGCCGCCAGCGGTTCTTCGGCGTGCCGATCCCGGTCTGGTACCCGCTCGACGCCGACGGCAACCCGGTGTTCGACGCACCGATCGTCCCGACCGAGGCGCAGCTCCCGGTCGACCCCGCCTCCGACGCAGCCCCCGGGTACGAGGAGTCCCAGCGCGGCGTCGCGGGTGGCTTCGTCGGGGAGCTCGACGTCATGGACACCTGGGCGACCTCGTCCCTCACGCCGCAGCTCGCTGGTGGGTGGGAGCGCGACCCGGAGCTCTTCGGCATGGTCTACCCGTACGACGTCCGCCCGCAGGCGCAGGACATCATCCGCACCTGGCTGTTCACGACGGCGCTCCGCGCGCAGCTCGAGGACGGCATGGCGCCGTGGGCGAACGCGTCGGTCTCCGGGTTCATCGTGGACCCCGACCGCAAGAAGATGTCGAAGTCCAAGGGCAACGTCGTGACTCCGCTCAGCATGCTCGAGCAGCACGGCGCCGACGCGGTCCGGTACTGGGCGGCGTCCTCCAGGCTCGGCGTCGACGCCGCGTTCGACCCGCAGAACCCGAAGCAGATCAAGGTCGGCCGGCGTCTGGCGATCAAGGTGCTCAACGCGGCGAAGTTCGTCTACTCGTTCGAGCTGCCGGTGGGCGCACACGCGGTCACGGAGGCGCTCGACGTCGACATGCTCGCGACCCTCGGCGCCGTGATCGACCAGGCGACGACGGCGTTCGAGGGCTACGACCACGCCCGCGCCCTCGAGCAGACCGAGCGCTTCTTCTGGACGTTCTGCGACGACTACCTCGAGCTCGTGAAGGAGCGCGCGTACGGCACGGCCCCGGACGCGACGCACGAGTCCCAGGCGAGTGCGGTCCTGGCGCTCCGCGCTGCGATCGATGCGCTGCTCCGGCTGCTCGCACCGTTCCTCCCGTTCGCGACGGAGGAAGTGTGGGCCTGGACGCACGACGGCAGCGTGCACCGCGCCTCCTGGCCGACGCGGGCATCGCTCGCCGATGCTGCGGGGTCGGCGTCCGCAGCTGCCGTCACCGACGGCACGACCGGGCTCCTGGACGTCGTCGGGCAGGCGTTGATCGGCATCCGCGGTGCGAAGACCGCCGCCAAGGCCTCGCAGAAGACACCCGTGACCCGTGCGGTGATCGCGGCGCCGGGTGGCGTGCGCGAGCTCCTCGAACAGGCCGCGGTCGACCTCGCTGCCGTCGGGCGGATCCAGAACCTGTCGTTCGTCGACGGGCCGGACCTGGCGGTCGTCGAGATCGAGCTCGAGGAGCCGGACGCCGCGTAGTCGCGCACCCGCCGGGCGCGGTCGTCGCGTCCGGCGGACCCACCGGATCGGACTGGAGGCACGGATGCAGCTGGGCACACGATGGAGCGTCGGGCAGGCGGTCCCGTCGGACCTGCCGGCGACGGTGGTCGACGCCGTGGGACAGGTGGAGGCGGAGCTCGCCCGGGACGGCGTCGACGCGTCGACGTGGCGCTGGACGCTGACGTACCTCGAGCGGAAACCGGTCGTCGAGCTCGACGACGGCACCGCGATCCGTCTCGACGCCCGCGGCGAAGCGACAATCACGAACCCGGACGACGCCCCAGAAGAGGACTGACCCCCCGCCGGTGCCTAGGCTGGGGTGATGGCCTCTCCATTCGACGTCCAGAGCACGCTCCCGTACGCGCTCCCACCGTTCCGCGACATCCGGCTCGAGGACTACCGGCCGGCGTTCGACCAGGGCATGCGTGAGCAGCGCGCGGAGGTCGAGGCAATCGCCACGAGCACCGACGCGCCGACGTTCGACAACACCCTCGTGGCACTCGAACGATCCGGGCAGCTGCTGTCCCGCGTGAGCATGGTGTTCTTCACGATCTCCGGCGCCGACGCCACGGATGCCGTGCACGACCTCGAAGCCGAGGTCTCCCCACTCCTGTCGGCCCACCGTGACGCGATCACACTCGACTCGCGCCTGTACGCCCGGGTCGCCGCGGTCCACGACCAGCGCGAGGCCATCGGGCTGCGCGGCGAGGACCTCCGACTCGTCGAGCGCACGCACACCGAGATGACGCTCGCCGGTGCCGGGCTCGACGACGCCGGCAAGGAACGGCTCACGGCACTGAACACCGAACTGTCGACGCTCACGACGAAGTTCGAGCGGAACCTGCTCGACGACACGAACGACCTCGCGGTCCTCATCACCGACGAGTCCGAGCTCGCCGGCCTCGACGACGGAGCACGTTCGGCGACCCGCGGGGCTGCGGAGTCCCGCGGACTCGACGGGTGGCTCGTCACCCTGCCGCTCTACACCGGCCACCCCTACCTGGCCACCCTCACGAACCGCGCCGTCCGGGAACGGATCATGCGCGCCTCGCTCGCCCGGGGGCGTCGCGGGAACCAGTGGGACAACCGCGAGCTGGTCCTCCGCATCGTCCGGCTCCGCGCCGAGCGCGCCGAGCTGCTCGGGTTCGCATCGCACGCCGCCGCCGTCACCGCGGACGAGACCGCGAAGACCCCGGAGGCAGTGGCCGGGCTGCTGCAGTCCCTCACCGCTCCGGCAGCGCGGAACGCGAACGCCGAGCGCGAAGCCCGGTCGCGCGTGCTCGGCACCGACGTCGAGTCGTGGGACTGGGCGTACGCGACGGAGATCCTCCGCGAGGAGCAGTTCGCCGCAGACTCGAACGCGATGCGGTCGTACTTCGAGGTCGAACGGGTCCTCCGCGACGGTGTGTTCTTCGCCGCCGGGGGGCTGTACGGCCTGCGGTTCGCCGAGCGTGACGACCTGCACGGGTACAACGACGAGGTCCGCGTCTTCGAGGTCACCGACGAGGACGACGCCCCCGTCGGGCTGTACCTGCTCGACCTGTACACCCGCGACGGCAAGCGGGGCGGCGCCTGGATGAACCCCATCGTCGAACAGTCCGCGCTCGCGGGGACACTGCCGGTGGTCATCAACAACCTCAACGTCCCGAAGCCCGCCGCGGGGTCGCCGACGCTCCTCACCCAGGACGAGCTCGAGACGTTGTTCCACGAGTTCGGCCACGCACTCCACGGGCTCATCGCGCGGACGACCTACCCGCGGTTCTCCGGCACGAACGTGGAGCGCGACTTCGTCGAGTTCCCGAGCCAGGTGAACGAGATGTGGACCGCGTGGCCCGAGGTCCTGGCGAACTACGCCAAGCACGTCGACACCGGTGCGCCCATGCCGGCGGAGCTCGTGCTCGGGCTCAGCGACACCGAGGGCTTCAACGAAGGCTTCTCGACGACGGAGTACCTCGCCGCGGCGATCCTCGACCAGGCGTGGCACTCGCTGTCCGCCGCCCAGGCCGCAGAGGTCGACGACGTCGAGGCGTTCGAGGCCGCTGCGCTCGCGGTGTCCGGGATCGCTGTCGAATCCGTGCCGACCCGGTACTCGTCGACGTACTTCGCGCACACCTTCGCCGGCGGGTACGACGCCGGGTACTACGGGTACATCTGGAGCGAGGTGCTGGACGCCGACGCGGTCGAGTGGTTCAAGGAGCACGGTGGTCTGGACCGGGCGGCCGGGCGGCGGTTCGCGACGATGGTGCTCGGCGTCGGCGGGGCGAAGGACCCGATCGAGGCGTACCGGGAGTTCCGCGGCCGCGATGCCGAGGTCGGTCCGCTGCTGCGTCGCCGCGGCCTCGAGTAGCGCAGCCGGCAGCGGGCGCCGCGCAGAGCGGCCCCCGCTGCTGTTGCGTCCGTTCTACGCGGACTTCTCGACGCGCTTCGGCTGCCGCGGCACGATGGTCGGCGCGGCGTTCCCGATGACCGTTTCCTTGGTCACGACGACCCCGGCGACGTCGGCTTCCGACGGGACGTCGAACATGATCGGCCCGAGCACTTCCTCGAGGATCGCGCGGAGTCCGCGGGCTCCCGTCTGCCGGAGCACGGCGAGGTCGGCGATCGCCTCGAGCGCGTCCTGCGTGAACTCGAGATCGACGCCGTCGATCTCGAACATCCGCTGGTACTGCTTGACCAGCGCGTTCCGGGGCTCGGTGAGGATCTGCATGAGCGCGGCCTGGTCGAGCGGCGACACGGTCGTGACGACGGGCAGACGGCCGATGAACTCCGGGATCAGCCCGAACTTGTGCAGGTCTTCCGGGAGGACCTCGGCGTAGAGGTCCTGGTGGTCGAGCGGGTTGTGCAGCGGAGCGCCGAACCCGATCCCGCGCTTGCCGACCCGCGAGGAGATGATCTCTTCGAGTCCCGCGAACGCACCGGCCACGATGAACAGCACGTTCGTCGTGTCGATCTGGATGAACTCCTGGTGCGGATGCTTGCGACCGCCCTGCGGCGGCACCGACGCGGTCGTGCCTTCGAGGATCTTGAGGAGCGCCTGCTGGACGCCCTCTCCCGAGACGTCGCGGGTGATCGAGGGGTTCTCGGCCTTCCGGGCGATCTTGTCGACCTCGTCGATGTAGATGATGCCGGTCTCGGCGCGCTTGACGTCGTAGTCAGCGGCCTGGATCAGCTTGAGGAGGATGTTCTCGACGTCTTCGCCGACGTACCCGGCCTCGGTCAGGGCGGTGGCGTCCGCGACTGCGAACGGCACGTTGAGGCGCTTGGCGAGCGTCTGTGCCAGGTAGGTCTTGCCACAGCCCGTCGGACCGATGAGCAGGATGTTCGACTTGGCGATCTCGATCTCGTCGCCACGGTTCTCGGCGGCGGTCAGCGCACCCTGCGCACGGATGCGCTTGTAGTGGTTGTAGACCGCGACGCTCAGGGCCTTCTTGGCGGGGTCCTGCCCGATGACGTACTGTTCCAGGAACTCGAAGACCTCGCGGGGCTTCGGCAACTCGAAGTCACCACCGGCGGACTCCTCGCCCGCTTCGGCCAGACGCTCCTCGATGATCTCGTTGCACAGCTCGACGCACTCGTCGCAGATGTAGACGCCCGGCCCGGCGATGAGCTGCTGGACCTGCTTCTGGCTCTTGCCGCAGAACGAGCACTTCAGGAGATCACCGCTCTCTCCGATGCGTGCCATGGCTCGCCCTCCCTGGTTGTCGTGCAGTCGAGCCTAATCGCAACCAGTGACACTGACGACGACCCGCTGCGGCGATCTCGAATTGTGTTCGTCACGGAGCCCGACTACGTTGGGGAGCACGCACTCTACAAGTTGTAGAAATCGGAAGGAACCCATGTACCAGCGTCGCCGCCTCGTCACCGCAGTCACCGCGACGGCCGGGATCGCCGCAGCGATCGTCCTCGGGACCGCAGCCGCGGCGAGCGCCCACATCGAGGCGACGGCGACCGACACCGCGGCCGACTCGTACACGACGCTCACCTTCTCGGTCCCGCACGGCTGCGATGGTTCCCCGACGACCGCGCTCACGTTCCACGTGCCGTCGTCCGTGATCGAGGTCACCCCGACGGTCAACCCGAACTGGACCATCAGCAAGGCCACCGAGCCCTACACGAGCGCGTCCTCCGCCGCGGACAGCGAGAACCCCGAGGACGCCGGCACCCGCGTCACGAGCGTCACCTACACCGCGACGACGCCGCTCCCCGCCGACGAGCGCGACACGTTCCAGCTGTCCCTGTCACTGCCGGACGGCAAGGCCGGGGACGTCGTCGCGTTCCCCGTCACCCAGACCTGCGAGCAGGGCTCCACCGCGTGGGACCAGGTCCAGGAAGCCGGCCAGGACGAGCCGGAGCACCCCGCGCCGAGCGTCACCCTGACGGCCGCGATCCCCGGGGCGGACGACGACGACGACCACGCCGCCGCGCACGCGACCGCTGCCGCCGCCGCCACGGACACCACCTCCACGGGAGCCCCGGACAACGTCGCCCGCGGACTCGGCATCGCGGGTCTCGTCGTCGGCGCGGTCGGCGTCGTCAGCGCGGTCGCCACGGCGCGGAAGCGCACCCGCTGATGCGGCTGCGCGACGCACGGGACGCGTCGGTCGGGAGCCGTGCCTCCAGTCCGTCCGGCCGGCTGCGGGACCGCTGCCGGCCCCTGGCCTGGAGGCGCGGTGCGGCTGCCGCCGTCGTCGCGGCGCTCGCAGGCGGTGCGGTCCTCGGGCTCGCGGCGCCGGCGTCCGCGCACAACTACATGATCGCCTCGACCCCCGCGGTCGACGGCACCCTGACCGCCCTGCCGAAGTCCTTCGAGATCACGACGAACGACCGGCTGCTCGACATCGACAGTGCGACGAACCCCGGCTTCGCGTTCCGCATCAAGGGGCCGGACGGCAAGTACTTCGAGAACGGCTGCGTGGCCGTGGACGGCCCGTCGATGACCACGACGGCCGCGCTCGGGGCATCGGGCAGGTACACCGCCGAGTGGCAGATCGTCTCGGCCGACGGGCACACCGTGTCCGACCAGTACGCGTTCACCTGGCAGGCCCCGGCATCGTTCGTCCCGTCGAAGGGTGCGACGACCCCGCCGACGTGCGCGACCGCCGACACCGACGGCGGAGCGGGCTCCGGTGCGGCGACGACCCCGGCCGAGTCCTCCGGCGCGAGTGCGTCGTCGACGACGAGCGGGTCGGACGGCGTGCTCGGCGATGCGCTCTGGATCGGTGGCGGCGGGATCGTCGTCATCGCCCTCGTCGTCGTCGTGCTGCTCCTGCTCCGACGCCCGGCTGGTGAGGCGCTCGACGACGACCCCGACGATGCGGACGGACGCTGACGCGTGCCCGTCCCGTCTCGTCCCCTCCGTCCCACCAGCGAGTGAGCAGCAATCGTCGGGACGGTGACACCGATCCGACGACGACTGCTCACTCATGAGCTCCGGTGGGCGTCCGAGCACGACGAAGGGCCCCTCTCCCGTGTGAGAGGGGCCCTTCGTCGTACGACCTACTTGACGAGCGCGGGCAGGTTCTTCCGGCTGGTCAGGACCTGGTCGATGAGCCCGTACTCCACGGCCTCCGCGGCGGACATGATCTTGTCGCGCTCGATGTCGTGGTTGATCTCCTCCGGCGTCTTGTTGGAGTGCTTCGAGAGCGTCTCCTCGAGCCAGGTGCGCATCCGGAGGATCTCCGCCGCCTGGATCTCGATGTCCGACGCCTGGCCGCCACCCTGCTGGGTCGCCGGCTGGTGGATGAGCACACGGGCGTTCGGCAGTGCGAGCCGCTTGCCGGGGGTGCCACCGGCGAGCAGGACCGACGCCGCGGACGCCGCCTGGCCGAGGCACACGGTCTGGATCTGCGGACGGATGTACTGCATCGTGTCGTAGATCGCCGTCATCGCGGTGAACGATCCACCGGGCGAGTTGATGTACATCACGATGTCGCGGTCGGGGTCCATCGACTCGAGGACCAGGAGCTGCGCCATGACGTCGTCGGCCGAGGCGTCGTCCACCTGCACGCCGAGGAACACGATGCGGTCCTCGAAGAGCTTGGCGTACGGGTCCTGCCGCTTGTAGCCGTAGGCGGTGCGCTCCTCGAAGCTGGGGAGGATGTACCGATCAGTGGGGGCCGGGACGTTCTGCGCGCCACCGAGCATGGGGAGATGCATTCTCGATTTCCTTTTCTTGGTGGTGGGCTAGGACTGGTCGGGGCCGGCGGCGTCGGGCTCGGCGGCCGGCGTCGGGGCATCGCCCGGGGCGACGGTTCCGCCGCCGCCGATGACCTCGGAGCTCATCGCACGGAGGTGGTCGACGAAGCCGTACTCGAGGGCCTCCTGCGCCGTGAACCAGTTGTCGCGGTCGTTGTCCTTGAGGATCTGCTCGATCGACTTGCCGGTCTGCTCGGCGGTCAGCTCGGCCATGCGCTTCTTCATGTCGAGGATGACCTTGGCCTGCGTCTGGATGTCGGCAGCCGTGCCACCGAACCCACCGGACGGCTGGTGCAGGAGCACGCGGGCGTTCGGGGTGATGTAGCGCTTGCCGGGTGTGCCCGACGAGAGCAGGAACTGCCCCATCGAGGCGGCGAGGCCGATCCCGACGGTGACGATGTCGTTCGGCACGAACTGCATCGTGTCGTAGATCGCCATGCCGGCGGTGATCGAGCCACCGGGCGAGTTGATGTAGAGGTAGATGTCCTTCTCGGGGTCCTCGGCAGCGAGGAGCAGCAGCTTGGCCGCGATCTCGTTGGAGTTGTCGTCACGGACCTCGGAGCCGAGCCAGACGATCCGGTCCCTCAGAAGGCGGTCAAAAACACTGGGGTTCAGTGTTGCTTCGGCCATGGAATAGCTCCCGTTCAGTTGTCGCTTGTTGTCGAACCTATCGGGTGCAACAGCGCGTTTCGCGCCAGTTCGCCAGGGGCATACAACGCCGCCGGAACGACGGACGGGAGGCACGGTGCCAGCTGGCACCGTGCCTCCCGTCCGGACGGTGGTCGCGCTCGCGACCCGCGTTCCTGGCGTCTGCCTACTTGGCGTCCGCGGTCTCGGCGTCGGTCGACTCGGCGTCGGTCGTGTCGTCCTCCTGCGCCACGCCCGCGGTGAACGCGGACAGGTCGACGGGCTTGCCGTCGGTGTCGACGACCTTCGCCTTGGCGAGGACCGTGGCGACGGCCTTGGACCGAGCGACCTCGCCGACCATGCCGGGGATCTGCCCGTTCTGGTCGATGACCTTGATGAACTCGCCCGGCTCCATGCCGTACTGCGCAGCGGCCTGGATGAGGTACTGCGTCAGTTCCTCCTGCGAGACCTGGACCTTCTCGGCCTCGGCGATCGCGTCGAGCAGCAGCTGCGACTTGAACGCCTTCTGGCTCGACTCAGCGACCTCGGCGCGGTGCTCGTCGTCCTCGAGGCGGTTCTCGTTCTCGAGGTGACGGTGGACCTCGTCCTCGATCAGCTGGTCGGAGATCGGGATCTCGACCGAGTCGAGGAGCTTCTCGACGAGCTGGTCGCGCGCGGCGGTGCCCTGACCGAACGACTTCGACTTCACGATCTGGTCCTTGAGGTCGACCTTGAGCTCGTCGAGCGTGTCGAACTGGCTCGCGATCTGGGCGAACTCGTCGTCGGCGTCGGGCAGCTCGCGCTCCTTGACGGCGGTGACGGTGACGGCGATCTGCGCGGTCTCGCCTTCGTGGTCGCCGCCCAGGAGCTTCGACTCGAAGGTGGTGGACTCGTCGGCGGTCAGGGACTCGAGCGCCTCGTCGATGCCGTCGATGAGGTCGCCCGACCCGAGCTCGTAGGAGACGCCGGACGCGTTGTCGACTTCTTCGTCGCCGATCTTGGCCGTGAGGTCGATCTGCACGAAGTCGCCCGTGGTGGCCGGACGGTCGACGGTGACGAGCGTGCCGAAGCGCGTGCGCAGGTTCTGGAGTTCTTCCTCGATCTCCTCGTCGCTGACCTCGACCGCGTCGACCGTGATCTCGAGGCCGTCGTACTCCGGGAGGTCGAACTCGGGGCGGACGTCCACCTCGAACGTCAGGACGAGGTCGCCGGTGAAGTCCTTGATGTTCGGCAGCTCGGCCACGTCGGCCTCGGCGCGCCCGAGGACGCGGAGCTCGTTCTCCTCGACCGCCTGGCGGTAGAACGTGTCGATCGCGTCGCCGACGGCGTGGTTCAGGACCTCGGGACGACCGACGCGCTGGTCGACGATCGCCGGCGGGACCTTGCCCTTGCGGAAGCCGGGGATGTTGATCTGCTCGGCGATGTGCTTGTACGCGTGGTCGAGGCTCGGCTTGAGCTCGTCCGGCGTCACGTTCACCGTGAGCTTGACCCGGGTGGGGCTGACCTTGTCGACGTTGCTGGTGACCAAGGGATGTTCTCCTGAGATTGTGACGTTCGTGGTGGTCGTGGTACGGGTGGAACCGTGTTCCGGTCGGGGCGACAGGATTTGAACCTGCGACCTCCCGCTCCCAAAGCGGGCGCTCTACCAAGCTGAGCTACGCCCCGCCCTGCGGATGTTCCGTCGGACGGCGGTTGTGCAGGACCGACTCCGGCCAGGTCGGCCGCGCGGGCAGGGCGAACCCGGCCCGATCGACCCAGACGAGTCTAGCGGTATGCGCTCGGGCCGTTCCTGGCGGTCGTTCAGTCTCGGTCGCGCTCGCGGACCAGGTTCTTCCGCCACCGGACACCCACCACCACCTGCACCGCGAACGCCGCGACGATGAGCACCGTGGCGACGACGGGGCGCACCACGTGGAGCAGCACCCGTGCGGTCTCGCCGGACGGGTCGCCGAGGACCGACGGCGCGAACGAGAGCGCCACGACGCCGAGCCCGGCGAGGACGTAGGACACGATGCGCGAGCGGCGGACGAGACGCTGGCTGCGCGGGTCGGGGTTGCTGACGATCCGGGACGGCACACCGCGAGTGTAGGAGCTCGGACGGCCGATGCACCACGACGGTGTGCAGGACGGCATCCGCGGTCCGCTACCATGGTGGGGCTGCGTCCCATGCGGGCGCATGCGGGGATGTAGCTCAATGGTAGAGCCTCAGTCTTCCAAACTGATCACGCGGGTTCGATTCCCGTCATCCCCTCCCTTCGGGCTCGCGCCCGACGTGTTCGCGGGACTCGCTCCGCTGCTCGAGCTACCGCTCGTGATGGTGGCGGCGACGTATGCGGTCATGGTCGTCGAACTCCTCATCGCCGCGAGCATCTGGGTTGAGAGTCGGTTCTCACGGACCGTCCTGTCCGCAGGGATCGTCTTCCACTTCGGAATTGCGGTGGTGCTCGGACTGTGGTCGTTCGGAGTGACGATGGCTGCGGCGATCCTGCTCTGTCGTGCCCTCTCCAGGGCTGACGTCTTCTTCATCAAGGGCGGTCGTCGTGGCGGCCGTCCACTACTCACGACACGAGAGGTGCAACCATGATCTACGCCGAGATGGCCGTCGCTGTTCTGGCGATCGTCTTCACCGTCCTCCCGGCCCGTGGTCTCATCGGCCGGAATCGGCTGGTCGGGATCCGCACGAGGGCGACACTGCAGAGCGACACGGCTTGGCGGCGAGGCCACAGCGCAGCAGTTCTGCCGATGGCCCTCACCGGAGGTGCGGTCGTGGTCGCCGGACTCGTGCTCATCGGTCTCGGACATCTCGAGAGCATCCCTGCGACGATCGTGCTCGCGATCGTCGTCCTCGTCGGTGCACTGTGGAGTGCCGGACGAGCGTCGCGCGCGGCCTCGTAGTCACTGGCCGAACCGCCCGCGCAGAGCGACCCATCAGCGCTCGGCTCGTCCAGTACCGAAGACCGAGGGCGTTGCCGGCCCAGCGGACGAGGAGTGCGAGGACGACGAACGCGACGAGCATGCCAGGCGGCGCCGGTCGACATGTGGCAACACAGCGATCCGCGCCCTCGCCGATCCGTCGACGTCGTGATCGACAGCACGACACGCGGCGCCCGACTTGACGCCGCGTTCGAACATAGTTTCGAATGGGCACATGGGCCAGCGACGAGCGGACCGGTGGACGCCGCCGGAGCACCCCGACTCACCGCGCCCCGATGCGTTCTCGCTCTCCGCCGACGCTCGTGGCGACGACGTCTGCCACGCCGTGACGCCGCTCCCGGTGTGGGCGTGGATCCAGTTCCCGTCGTTCCACGTCCGGGTCAAGGGATTCGCCCGGAGCTGGACGATCGACGCGGTGCTCGTCGAGTGGGCGCAGTTCGGGCACCCGACGTCCGCGTGGGTGTGGCGCTCCGCGGTCAAGCACCGCACACTCCGGAACGACGACCGCCGGCTTCGGCTATCGGACAGCCCACAGCGCCGTGATTGACAGGCATGGGGAGACGGGAGGATCGTGGGACTCGCCGATACCTCGAAAATCGAGTAATTCAGCGCTGAGACACTTCGCCTCGAGAGGAGGCCGCCCATGACCACCAAGGACGTACCGTCGTGGGTCGCCAAGGTGCTCACCCCACCCGAGGTGATCGCCGCCTACGTCGAGCGCCGCGTGAACGACCCGTCGCTGCTCTCCGGCGACCACGCCGAGCCGACGTACGCGGACTTCATCGCGGACGAGTAGGCAGCGACGACGCGGTCTGGAGGCCCGTCACGCGTCCGGCACGGACGCCGCCATCCGCGCCTCCCGTCCGCCGGAACCGCGTCGCGACGCGACGGTCACCCCGATGCTCGCGACGCTGACGCAGACGAGCGCCACCAGCTCCACCACCGTCAGGGCCTCCCCCACGATGACGAACCCGGCGAGCGCCGCGATCGCCGGGCCGAGGCTCTGCAGGACGCCGAAGACGCGCGTCGGGATGCGGCGGAGCGCGAGCATCTCGAGGGCGTACGGCAGCACGCTCGACAGCACCCCGACCGCGAGGAACACGACCAGCAGCACGGGTGCGCCCCGGACGCCGTCGACGGCCTGGCCGGTGCCGAAGGGCAGCGACACGAGCATCGACACCGCGAGCGACACGCAGAGGCCGTCCACCCCGGGGATCCGCGCTCCCACGAACCGGTTCATCACGATGTACCCGGCCCAGCAGGCCGCGGCGAGGACGGCGAACACGATGCCGAGGAGCTGCGCCGCGCCGGTCGACCCCGACCCGAGGAGCACCACCCCGGCGAGTGCGAGCACCGCCCACAGGACGTCCCGCCACCGTCGGGTGTGCACCAGGGAGAGCGTGAGCGGGCCGAGGAACTCGATGGTCACCGCGATCCCGATCGGGATCGAGGCGAACGCGACGTAGATGAACACGTTCATCCCGCCGAGGGCGAGCCCGAGCCCGATCGCGGCGAGCCACTGCGACCGCGTCCACCGGTGCACGGCGGGTCGGACGACGAGCCACAGGACGACGGCCCCGACCGTGAGGCGGAGCGTCGCGGCACCGATCGGCCCGACCTCGTCGAAGTGGTCCTTGGCGATCGCGGCGCCGAGCTGCACGGACACCATGGCGGTGATCGCGAGGACCGGCGCGGGGACGCGGGCGAGTCCTCGGGGTGCGGTGACGGACGCTCCGCTCATCCCAGGTAGGCGAGGACCGCGAGGACGCGGCGGTGGTCCTCGCCGGTGTCCTCGAGCGCGAGCTTGGCGAAGATGCTCGAGACGTGCTTCTCGACGGCCCCGGTGCCGATGACGAGGGCCCGGGCGATCGCGGCGTTCGTCCGGCCCTCGGCCATCAGCCCGAGGACGTCCCGTTCGCGCGGCGTGAGCGCGGCGAGCGGGTCACGGCGCCGGGCCATGAGCTCGGCAACGACCTCGGGGTCGAGCACGGTGCCGCCGGAGGCGACGCGGCGGACGGCGTCGTCGATCTCGTCGAGCCGCGTGACCCGGTCCTTGAGCAGGTAGCCGATGCCCGCGGAGCCGTCGGCCATGACGTCCTCGGCGTACGCGGCCTCGACGTACTGGGAGAGCAGGAGCACGCCGATCCCCGGGGCGATCCGACGCGCCTCGACGGCGGCACGGACACCTTCGTCGGTGAACGTCGGCGGCATCCGGACGTCCATGATGACGACGTCGGGGGCCGTGCCCGTCGCCGCCTGCTGCTGCAGCGCGGCGAGGAACGTCCGCGCGTCGCCGTGCTGTGCGACGACCTCGATGCCGGCTTCGTCGAGCACGCGGGCGAGCCCCTCGCGGAGGAGCACGGCGTCGTCGACGACGACAGCCCGGATGCGCGGGGCGTCCGGGCTGTCGGTCATGGGCTCGATGCTATCCGGCAACGGGCCCGGTACCGCTCGTGCCGCGGCCGGTCGGCACGCCGTGGAGCGCTCCGAGCGGGATGCGGGCGGTCGCCTCGGTCGGGCCGCCGAGCGGGCTCGAGACCGTGAGCTCGCCGTCGAGGGCGCGCATCCGGCCGGTCAGCCCCTCGATGCCGTGTCCCTGGCGGAGCGTGGCGCCGCCGCGGCCGTCGTCGGTGACGCTCACGGTCAGCACGGTCTGGCCGTACATGTCCTCGATGAGTCCCATGTACACGCCGGCGGTCGACGCACCGGCGTGCTTCGTGGTGTTCGTGAGCAGCTCGCTCACCGTGAAGTACACGTTGCGCTCGATCTCGGTCGGCAGGGTGAAGCCCGAGGGGAGGTCGATCCGCAGGCCGACCGGGATCGGTGTGCGGGCGGCGAGCGCCTCGAGTGCTGCGACGAGCCCGCGGTCGAGGAGGATCGGCGGCGCGAACCCACGCGACAGCGCACGGAGTTCGTCGAGGGCGTCCTTGGCGTGCTCGGATGCCTCGGTGATGAGCGTGCGGGCCTTCGCGGGGTCCTTCTCCATCGCGCGCTCGGCTGCCGCGAGGTCCATCCGGAGCCGCACGAGACGCTGCTGGGGTCCGTCGTGCAGGTCGCGCTCGATCTGGCGGAGCGCCTGCCCCTCGGCGGTGACCGCGCCGGCACGGGAGGCCTGGAGTCCGACGACGCGCTGCTGGAGCACCTCGGCCTTGAAGCCGCCGAGCAGCCCGTGGTCGATCCAGTAGTGCGCGAGCGTCGCGGCGCGGGCCCAGATCGGGAAGAGGACGACCGCGATGGCCATCGAGAGGACGCAGGCGGTGGCGCCGAGGATCCACGCCCAGTCCTGGTCGAAGCTCTGCTCCTGGAGGAGCTCGTTGATGCGCCACCCGTTGGCGAGCGCCACGATCCCCGCGAAGATCGGGAAGAAGAAGCCGAAGATGAGCGCCGCACCGATGCCGAGCGTCACGAACGCTGCCGCCGGGTACACGACGACCGCGTGCAGGAGGTAGAGCCAGTAGTGCGGGTTCGCCACGGCGGAGATCGTCCGCATGAACCAGTTCTGCTGCCAGCGCGGCGTCCAGTCGACGGGGCGGATCGGACGCCTGTCAGCCCAGCCGATCCGGAGCTTCTCGAAGGCGCCGAGCCACCGGGCGACGAACAGCGCGACGAGCAGCAGCACGAGGAAGAACGGCGACCAGGCGGCCCGGGACGCTCCGCTCCCGAAGACGACCGCGGGGAACGGCAGGTAGATCGCGAACATCAGGACTGCGCTGAGTGCGAGGTAGCCGAAGTCCCGCGGGAGCCGCCGCCATGCCTCGCGGTAGAACGAGCGACGCACCGGGACCGCGCCGCTGTCGCCCGCGCCGTGGTCGCCCGAGGCTCCACCGTCACCCGTGCCTCCACCGTCACCCGGGCTTCCACCGTCACCGTCGCCGTCGTGGGGCGTCGGTGGCTCCGGGGGCAGCACGTCGGAGGTGATGGGCACGGTCTCCGCCTGGTCGATGGGCAGCGTCTTGTTCATGACACCAAGCCTCGCGATCCGCAGGCTCCGCACCCATCCTGCCCGCTCCCCGATCCGGGGTGGGGACAACCCCACCCCGGACGCCGTGGACGCGGACTACGCCAGGCCCGCCGCGACCTCCGGCGACTCGACCGGGACGCTCCACGGGGACATCGTCATCCCGCCACCCGCGCGGATCGCGACCACGCGGCCGTCGGCGTCGCGGTCGTACCGGATGTCCTCGTCGATCGACCCGAAGCGGTTGCCGTCGGTCATCCGGACCGTGTCGCGGTCGACGACCCGGAGCGTCGTCGGGCTCGCCATCGGGTCCGGCGCCGTCGGGTCGATCTCGACGAGACGGCCGCCGATCCTCGCGACGTCGGCGACGCCCCACGGGTTGGCGAAGCGACCGACGAACGAGTCGAGGTCGACGTCGGGTCCGCTCCCGGTACCGGTGCCGTCGTCCGCGCCGACGCCGCGCGCGCTGCCGTCGCCGGTGCCCGTCTCGGTCGCCGCATCGAGCAGTCGGACGATGCCCTGCGCGAGGAGCGTCGCAGGCCCACCCGCCGCGTTCGTCATGACGGAGACGACGAGCGAGGACTCCGGGTCGAACAGCGACTGGGTGATGTGGCCCGGGAACCCGCCGGAGTGTCCGCGGAGGTCGTGCCCGCCGATCCGGTCGACGATGAACCCCATGCCGTAGCCGCGCGACGCCGGGTCCGCGTCGGCGCTCCAGGCCTTGCGCTGCGCGAGCCGCTTCGAGTGGTCGCCGATGAGGTCGCCCTGGCCGAGGACGTGGGCGGAGAAGTACCGGACGAGGTCGGAGGCCGTGCCGTGGAACCCGGTGGCGGCCGCCATGGCGCGGGTGTCGACGTGCGGCAGGCGGTGCCGGACGCGATCGGTGTGGAACCCGGAGTACCCGACGACGAACTCGTCCGACCAGGCGGGATCGAAGTCCGGTCCGGTGTGCGCGAGCCCCAGCGGCTCGACGACGAGCTCCCGGACGGCCTCGTCGTAGGTCCTACCGGTGGCGGCCGCGATCACCATGCCGAGCAGCGAGTACCCGAGGTTCGAGTAGTTGAAGCTCGAGCCGACCGGGACCTTCGAACCCTCGTCGAGCACGAGCGCCAGCAGTTCGTCCTCGTCCGGGAACGGCCGACTGAGCGACCAGTAGTCGCCGTCGAGCCCGTCGCGCAGGACACCGGCACCGTGCTCCATGAGCTCACGGACGGTGGCGTCGGCGATCGGGGACCCGTGCTCGACGAGCGCCGGGACGTACGCACCGACGGTGTCGTCGAGACGGATCGACCCACGCTCGGCCAGGACCAGCAACGCCGTCGCGGTGAACGTCTTGGAGTGGCTCGCGATCCGGAAGCGGTCGTCGGCGCCGAGCGGGCGACCGGCCTCGACGTCCGCGTGGCCGTACTCGGCGTGCCACACGAGGTCGCCGCGGAACCCGACGGCCACCTGCACGCCAGGGACCCTGAGCTGCCAGGCCTTGTACGCGACCCAGTCGCGGACGTACGGGAACGTGGCCCGGTAGGCGGCGAGTGTTGCGTCTGCGGTGGTGTCGTCCATGTCCCCATCCAACCGAGGAATGCTGCGCGCCTGTGCCACGCTGGGGGGATGCGCCACACGCCGCACTTCCTGCAGACCGACGTCGACGCGGTCGCGCGCCTCGTGCGGGAGCACCCGTGGGTGACGATCGTCTCGCACACCGCTGCCGGGATCGTCGCGTCGCACTACCCGTTCCTGCTCGAGGAGGTCGACGGCGACGAGCTCGTGCTGGTGAGCCACGTCGGCCGCCCGGACGAGGTCGCCCACGAACTCGGCGAGCACGAGGTCCTGCTCATCGTGCAGGGCCCGCACGGGTACATCTCGCCGGCGTGGTACCCCGCCGACCAGTTCGTGCCGACCTGGAACCACGTCACCGCGCACCTCTGGGGCGTCCCGGAGATCCTGTCCGATGACGACACCTTCCGGGTCCTCGGCGAACTCGTCGACCACTTCGAGCAGCACATGCCGGAGCCGGCCTCCCTCGACGTCGACGAGCAGACCGCCCGACGGATCGCGATGGGCACCGTCGGCATCCGTGTCCGGGTCACCCGGTTCGACGCCCGTGCCAAGCTCAGCCAGAACAAGGCGCCGGAGGTCGTCGACGAGGTCATCGCCGGACTCGAGGGCGACGGTCCGTACGCGTCGCCCGCACTGGCCGCCGAGATGCGGCGGGTCCACGCGCGCGACGCGACACCGCTCGGCACCGACGCGTCCGCCGCCGCCGACGACACCGCCGGACGCGCATGAGCGGGACCGTCATCCGGAACGTCCGCAGGATCGGCACCGCGGGTGGTCCGTGCGACGTCACCGTCCTGGAGGGACGGATCGCGTCCGTCACACCGGCCAGCCGTGCGGAGACGGCCGGCCCCGGCACCACGATGGACGTCGTCGACGCCGACGGCGCCTGGATCGGCCCGGGACTCTGGGACCACCACACGCACTTCGAGCAGTGGTCCATGGTCCGCCGTCGCGTGGACGTGTCCGCCGCTCGGAGTGCCGTCGAGGCCGCGGACACCCTCGCCGACGTCCTCCGCACCGACCCCGGGGGTGCCCTCACCGGCGGCACGCTCATCGGCTGGGGTTTCCGCGACGGCATGTGGCCGGACGCTGCCCACCGCGACCTCCTCGACCGCCTGAGCCGACGGGACGGACCGGCCCCGGGCCTCCCGGTCGTCGTCGTGTCCGGCGACCTGCACGCGGTCTGGTGCAACGGCGCCGCGCTCGCGCGGTTCGCACCGGCCGACCAGGACCATCCCACGGGTGTGCTCCGCGAGCAGGCCGCGTTCGACGTCAACACGGCGATCTCGACGGTCCCCGACGACGAGCTCGACGGTCACGTCGGTGCGGCGGTGGACGCGGCGGCGGTCCGTGGACTCGTCGGCGTCGTCGACCTCGAGATGCGGTTCGGGTTCGATCGGTGGTCGACGCGCGTCCACGCCGGGATCGACGGCCTCCGCGTGCGGTCCGGCGCGTACCCGTCGGACCTCGACGCCGTCGTCACACGCGGACTGCGCACCGGCGACGCAGCACCCGGGACCCGCGGACTCGTGCGGATGGGCCCGTTCAAGGTCATCACCGACGGTTCGCTGAACACCAGGACCGCGGCCGTCGCCGACGCGTACGACGGCCTGCACGGCCACGACGCGCACGGGGTGCTCGCGTACCCACAGGACGAGGTCGTCCGGATGGTGCGGCGCGCCGTCGACGCCGGACTCGTCCCCGCGGTGCACGCCATCGGGGACCGTGCGAACACGCTGGCACTCGACGTCTTCGAGCAGGTCGGGGCACGCGGATCGATCGAGCACGCCCAACTGCTGCGGACGTCGGACGTCGAACGGTTCGCGCGGCTCGGGGTCGACGCGTCGGTCCAGCCGGAGCACGCGATGGACGACCGCGACGTCGCCGACCGGTACTGGGCCGGGCGCACCGACCGGGCGTTCGCGTTCCGGGCCCTCGCCGCCTCGGGAGCGCGGCTCCGGCTCGGGTCCGACGCCCCCGTCGCTCCGCTCGACCCGTGGGTGTCGATGGCCGCCGCCGTGGGTCGGGACCGCGACGGGCGTCCCGCGTGGCACCCGGAGCAGCGCATCGACCCGGTCACGGCATGGCGGGCGTCCACGGACGGCCGGGTCACGGTCGCGGTCGGGGACGTCGCGGACCTGGTGCTCGTGGGGCAGGACCCGCTGGTGTGCTCGTCGTCGGAGCTCCGGGCGATGCGGGTGCTCGGGACGGCCGTCGAGGGGCGCTGGACGTACCTGGACCGATGACGCGCGCGGGTCGCGGGGGGCTGCGGGCTACTCGGCGGCGGGCTTCTTCGTGGTCGGCGTCTTCGCGGCGGGCTTCTTCGCGGCAGCCGGCTTCTTCGCAGTAGTCGACTTCTTCGCAGCAACGGGCTTCTTCGCAGCAGTCGACTTCTTGGCGGCAGCCGGCTTCTTCGCGGCGGGCGTCCGCCGGGCCCGGGGCTTCCTCGGGGCCACCTGGTCCTCCGGACACCAGTAGAGCTTCCGACCGGCGACCTCCTCGAGCAGGATGTTCGTCCCGCAGACCCGGCACGGCAGCCCTGCGCGGTGGTACACCCAGTGCCGGTCGTCCCGACTCCGCAGGGCGGCCCGGTACTCGTCCTCCGACAGGTCGTCCATCGTCATCATCTGCCCGATCCGGACGCCGTCGTGGAGCAGCCGCGACCAGTCCCGCCAGAGGGAACGGCACACCTCCTCCGGGACCTCCCTGCCCGGCACGTGCGGGTCGAGGCGTGCCCGGAACAACAGCTCCGCGCGGTAGACGTTGCCGATCCCGCTCACGACGGACTGGTCCATGAGCAACTGACCGATCTCGACCCCGCGCTTCCGGACGTTGTCGACGAACGTCTGCTCGGCCTCCGGACCGTCGTCGTTGATCGGGTCCGGGCCGAGCTTGTCGAGGGCCTTCTGCACCTCGTCCGGCGTCTCGACGACGCACGCGGTCGGACCGCGGAGGTCCGCGACCGCCGTCTCGGTGAGGATCCGTACCCGGACGGCGCCGACGGGCTCCGGCGGGAACGACTCGATCGGCTGCTCCTGCCGTTCCTGCTCGGCCATCCGGAGGCGGGAGCGCCGCGGTGCGCCGATGCTGTCGAGGGAGTCCTCGCCGGCGCTGTCGACGACCGTGCCGCGCTGGTTCGTCTGACCGATCCTGCCGTTCGCGCTCGCGGTCGTCGCGTCGGTGGTGATGTCGCCCGCGAAGTCCCACGCCCCGTACAGCCCGAGGTGCACGCGGAGGAACAGGTCCCCCTCGAACTCGAGGAACATCTGCTTGCCGACGGCTCGGGCATCGATCATGGTGCGGCCGTCGATCTCGCTCGCACCCTCTGCGAAACGCCCCTGCGGGCTCGAGATCGTGCAGGCGTGACCGACGAAGTGGAGTGCGAACTGCCGCGCGATGCGGTGGACGGAATGACCTTCGGGCATGCGTCCTGTCTACACGCGACTACTGGTCGATCTGCTTGCCGGCGATCGACCCGGTCTGCTCGTACTCGGCGAGCTGCGCGATGCGGCGGACGTGGCGCTCCTCGCCGGAGAACGGCTCGTGGATGAACAGGTCGATGAAGTCGATGGCCTCCTCGACGGTGTGCTGGCGCGCGCCGATCGAGATCACGTTCGCGTCGTTGTGCTGCCGTGCCAGGAGCGCGGTCGCCTCGCTCCAGACGAGCGCGGCGCGGACCCCCTCGACCTTGTTCGCCGCCATCTGCTCGCCGTTGCCGGAGCCGCCGAAGACGACGCCGAGCGCCTCGACGCCCGCGCGCTGGTCGCGGACCACACCGGACGCCGCGTTGATGCAGAACGAGGGGTAGTCGTCGAGCGGCTCGTACGTCGTCGGGCCGTGGTCCACCACCTCGTGACCGGCCGCCGTGAGGTGCTCGGCGAGGGTCTTGGAGAACTCGAGGCCGGCGTGGTCCGTTCCGAGGTGGATGCGCATGGACCGATCCTATTCCGGGTCGGGAGGAGCGATCGCGGCGCACACCGGGCGGTGCGTCGAGGAGTCGCGTGTGGTCGAGACCGTCCTCTACCATCGGTCACGTGTCGACAGCGCGGGGGTCCGAGGAGCGCGCAGCCCTCGTCCGACCGGCCGAGCCCCGGGACCTCGACGCCGTCCACGCCCTGCACGTCGACGCCGTCCTGCACTCGACCGCGATCTGGCGCGACGAACCGTTCCCGCGATCGTGGTTCGACACCTGGTTCCGCGCACGGGCGGACGGCGGGTTCCCGGTGCTCGTCGCGTGCGTGGACGACGTCGTCGCGGGGTACGTCACGTACGGGCCGTGGCGCGAGAACCCCGGCTACCGGTTCACGGTCGAGGACAGCATCTACCTGGACGCGCGGTTCCACGGCCGCGGGATCGCGTCGCTGCTGCTCCGTGCCGCGATCGACCACGCCGTCGCCGCGGGACGGCACGTGATGATCGCGGACATCGCCTCGGACAACGCGGCGTCGATCCGTCTGCACGAGCGGCTCGGCTTCGAGCACGTGACGACCGTGCGCGAGGTCGGCCGGAAGTTCGACCGGTGGCTCGACCTCGTGGTCATGCGGTTGCCCCTGGTGTGACCGCCGGAGCGGTGTGACCGCCGGAGCGGTGTGACCACCGGACTGGAGGGACGGTGCCGACCCGCCCCGCGCCTCCCGTCCGGCGGTCGGCCGATCAGACCGTGTCGAAGAGGGGACCGACCGTCCGGCTGCGCTTCAGTTCGAAGAAGCCCGGGTAGCGGGCTGCGGCGACCACGCCGTCCCACAGGTCGAGGGCCTCTTGGCCCTTCGGCGCCGGCGAGATGACCGGTCCGAAGAACGCGACGCCGTCGACCGCGATGACCGGGGTGCCGACGTCCTCGCCGACCCGTCGGATGCCGTCCGCGTGGCTCGCGCGCATCGCGGCGTCGGTCTCGTCGGTCCAGGCCGCGTCGGCGAGATCGGCCTCGAGGCCGAGCTGTTCGAGCGCTGTGGGGACGACCGCCGCCGGGTCGTCCTGCTGCCGGTGGTGGATCCGCTCGCCGAGTTCGTCGTAGAGCGGTTTGACGATCTCCTGGCCGTGCCGGAGGCGGGCTGCGGTGACCAGACGCGAGTACACCTGCTTCGTCGCGAGCGCCTCCTTGTACGTGTCCGGGACGTCCTGCCCCTCGTTGAGGACGAAGAGGCTCATCACGTGCCAGGTGACGTCGAGGTCGCGGTGCTGCTCCACCTCGCCGACCCATCGGCTGGTCATCCACGCCCACGGGCAGGTCGGGTCGAACCAGAAGTCCACAGCGGTCGGGGTGGTGCGGGAGTTCTCCACAGGGGTGTCCGTCATGACGCCGACAGTACGCGCGTCGATAGGGTTGTCTGGTCGCCATCGTCGGCGACACCACCAGCGCGACGGGCCCACGAACGCCCGTGCGCATCGCATCAGGATGGAGCGGGTCGTGCCCGGAGAGAACCTCACCCGAATCGAAGCCCAGGAACGCAAGCAGATCGTCGACGTGCAGTCCTACGACGTCGAACTCGACCTCACGCGCGGGGCGGAGACGTTCGGCAGCACCACGACCGTCCGGTTCACCGCGACCGCCGGCGCGTCGACCTTCATCGACGCGATCACCCGGACGGTGCACTCGATCACCCTGAACGGCACCGAGCTCGACGTCGCCGCGGTGAACGACGGCGTCCGCATCCAGCTCGACGGGCTGCAGGACTCGAACGAACTGATCGTCGTCGCCGACGCGCTCTACACGAACACGGGTGAAGGCCTGCACCGCTTCGTCGACCCCGTGGACGACGAGGTCTACCTGTACTCCCAGTTCGAGGTCCCGGACTCCCGGCGGATGTTCGCGGTGTTCGAACAGCCCGACCTCAAGGCCGAGTTCACCTTCACGGTGACGGCGCCGTCCCGCTGGCAGGTCGTGTCGAACTCACCGACGCCCGAGCCCCGCGTCGACGGCGATCGCGCCACGTGGGCGTTCGCCCCGACGTCCCGCATCTCGAGCTACATCACCGCGCTCGTCGCCGGCCCGTACTCGGTCGTCCGGAGCGAGCTGACGAGCTCCGACGGCCGGACGATCCCGCTCGGCATCTTCGCGCGGCAGTCCCTGTCCGAGTACCTCGACCCGGACTACGTCTTCGAGACCACCCGCAAGGGCTTCGCGTACTACGAGGACAAGTTCGGCGTCCCGTACCCGTTCGACAAGTACGACCAGCTCTTCGTCCCGGAGTTCAACGCGGGCGCGATGGAGAACGCCGGCGCGGTGACGTTCACCGAGACCTACGTGTTCCGGTCGAAGGTCACCGACGCCATCAAGGAACGCCGTGTCGTCACGATCCTGCACGAGCTCGCCCACATGTGGTTCGGCGACCTCGTCACCATGAAGTGGTGGAACGACCTCTGGCTGAACGAGTCGTTCGCCGAGTGGGCCTCGACCATCGCCACGGCGGAGGCCACCGAGTGGACCGGGGCCTGGACGACGTTCCAGGCCATGGAGAAGAGCTGGGCGTACCGCCAGGACCAGCTCCCCTCGACGCACCCGGTCGTCGCGACGATCAACGACCTCGAAGACGTCCAGGTCAACTTCGACGGCATCACGTACGCCAAGGGCGGCTCGGTCCTCAAGCAGCTCGTCGCGTGGGTCGGGATCGACGCGTTCTTCGCGGGCGTCTCGGCCTACTTCACCAAGCACGCGCACGGCAACACCGAGCTCGCGGACCTGCTCGCCGAGCTCGAGGTCACGAGCGGCCGCGACCTGTCGACCTGGTCGGAACTCTGGCTCGAGACCGCCGGGGTCAACACGCTCCGGCCCGAGATCGAGACGGACGAGAACGGCGTCATCACCGCGTTCGCGGTCCTGCAGGAGGCCCCGGCCGACCATCCCACGATCCGCCCGCACCGCCTGGCGATCGGCGTCTACGCGTTCGGCGCGGACGCCGCCGAGGAGTCGTCGGCCCCGTTCGGCGCGGACGCCGCGTCCGCGGGCGGCAAGCTCGAGCGCGCGCACCGCGTCGAGATCGACGTCGACGGACCGCGCACCGAGGTCCCCGAGCTCGTCGGCGTCCACCGCGGCGACCTCGTCCTGCTGAACGACGACGACCTCGCGTACGCCAAGATCCGCCTCGACGAACAGTCCCGCCGCACGGCGATCGAGCACCTCGCCGCGATCGCTGACCCGCTCGCCCGCTCGATCGTCTGGGGTGCGATGTGGGACGCCACGCGCGATGCCGAATCGCCCGCGAGCGACTACGTCCGGCTCGTGCTCGGCAACATCGCGACCGAGACCGAGTCGACGACCCTCCGCACGACGCTGTCGCAGCTGCTCCTCGCCGCCCGGAGCTACGTCGCGCCCGCCAAGGCCGACGCCACGGTCCGCGAGGTCGGCGACGCCCTCTGGCAGCTCGCCGGCTCGGCCGCGGCCGGGAGCGACGCACAGTTCCAGTTCGTGAAGTTCTTCGCGCAGATCGCTTCGACGCCCGACCACGTGGCGGCGCTCTCCGGACTCCGCGACGGCTCCGTGGCGCTGCACGACCTGACGATCGACACGGACCTCCGTTGGGAGCTCCTCGAGGGTCTGGTGCTCGCGGGCGCGGCCGGCGACACCGAGGTCGACGCCGAGCTGGCCGCGGACAAGACCGCGTCGGGCGCGCAGGCCGCGGCTCGCGTGCGCGCGACGATCCCGACGGCCGAGGGCAAGCTCGCCGCGTTCTCGTCCCTCGTCGACTCGGATGCACTGCCGAACGCGATCGTGCGACAGACGACGATGGGGTTCCAGCATGTGCTGTCCCCGGTCACGCTCGAGGGCATCGTGCCGAAGTACTTCGACGCGATCACGGGTGTCTGGGCGACGCGGAGCTACCACATCGCGTCGACGGTGATCGGCGGGCTCTACCCGGCGCCGCTCGCGAGCGTCGAGCTGCGGGACGCCACGAACGCCTGGCTCGAGACCCACCAGGAGACCCCGGCGCTCCGTCGTATCGTCATCGAGAGCCTCGCCGGCGTCGACCGTGCGCTCGCCGTCCAGGCTGCCGACGCGTGAGCTGAGAACCCCGTGTGACGGGGACGTGTGCAGCGGGCCGCTCAGGCTCGCCGCACACGTCCCACCTACCATCGTTCGGACATGTACCTGCACCTCCTCGCGACCTCGACCCCAGAACCAACGACGCCAGCCGGAGAGGCGACTGCTGCAATGAGCAATGCGTTCACCCAGTTCGTCGAGACCTGGCAGACCCCGATCACGATCGTCATCGTCATCCTCGTGGCGGTCGGCGTCCGGCTGTTCCTCCGCAAGGTCATCAAGGACCTCGTGAACCGCGTCGTGAACGGCGTCAAGAAGCGTCAGAACGTCGAGGACACGCAGGCACTGATCGCGTCACCGCTGCAGACGGCGCGGGTGATCCAACGGACCCGGACCCTCGGAACCGTGCTCGAGAACGTCGCGACCGTCGTGATCGTCATCGTCGCGCTCGTGATCATCGCCGGGCAGTTCGGTGCGAACCTGCTCGGACTCGTCGCCGGTGCGTCGGTGGTGGCCGCCGGTCTCGCCGTCGGCGCGCAGAGCATCGTCAAGGACCTGCTCTCCGGCGTCTTCATGATCATCGAGGACCAGGCAGGCGTGGGGGACGTCGTGGACACCGGGCAGGCGACCGGTGTCGTGGAGAACGTCGGCCTCCGCGTGATGCAGGTCCGCGACGTCAACGGGATCCTGTGGTTCGTGCCGAACGGACAGATCCTGCGTGTCGGGAACATGTCACAAGGCTGGTCCCGGGTGCTCGTCGACATCACGGTCCCGTACGACACCGACGTCGACGCCGTGCAGGACGCGCTCCTCGCCGCGGCCGTGCGGATGGCGTCCGAGGCTCGCTGGAAGCAACGCATCGTCGAGAAGCCCGAGATCTGGGGCCTCCAGTCCATCTCCGACTCAGCCATGGTGTTCCGGCTCGTCGTGAAGACCCGTGCCGCTGAGCTCGACGCCGTGGGCCGAGAGCTCCGAGTCCGTCTCAAGCGAGCCGTCGACGACATCGGAGTGACGCTCCCGGCGATGGCGATGATCATGCCTGCGGGCTGGGAGAACGCCTCGTCGATCAACGGGCTCCGGTCCGTGCAGACGCAGCCGACTCCGGTGCCGAAGCCCCGGCGGACGCGCGCTCCACGGACGACTCCCCCGGCTGGCGGCGCGCCAGGGGCGAGCTCGTGACCCCGCTCCCACCAGAGTCGCCCGAGCCGGTGGACCACGTCGCCACCCCGGGCGCCGGTCCCGGACCCCGCCAATCGCCGGGGGCCGGTCACGGACCCGGCCATGCGCCGGTCGCCGGTCCCGGACCCGGCCATGCGCCCGGGGCCGGTCTGCACGTCGGGCGTGCGCGCGGCCTCCAGTCCGGTTCGCTCCCCGCGCCCGGGGGTGCTCCGCGTCCACCAGGCGGGACGGCGGACGACTCCAGTACCGCGCCGAGCGTGCCGGGCGGCGCGCCGAGCGTGCCGGGCGGCGCGCCGAGCGTGCCGGGCGGCGCGTCGAGCGTGCCGGGCGGCGCGCCGATCACGCTCCGTGCGGCCGCACCGCGTCCCGACGGCGCCCCAGCATCGACGGCCGGCAATCTCGACTCCGGTGAGCTGTTCGACCGGATCGGTGGTGCGCCGACCTTCGACCGGCTCGTCCGCACCTTCTACGACGGCGTCCAGACCGACCCGGTCATCTGGCCCATGTACCCCGCCGACGACCTCGAGGGAGCGATCAGCCGACTGTCGCTGTTCCTCCAGCAGTACTGGGGCGGTCCAGGCACCTACAGCGAGAACCGTGGACATCCGCGCCTCCGGATGCGCCACATGCCGTTCCACGTCACACCCCAGGCCCGCGACCGTTGGCTCGTGCACATGCGGGATGCGGTCGAGTCCCTGGAGCTCGCGCCGCTCGACGAGGCGACACTCTGGGCGTACCTCGACCGTGCCGCGCACGCGATGGTGAACGCGTTCGAGTGAGCGACGGACGACGCCGCGCGAACCGGCCCTGACCGGGACGGCGAACCCGACGGTCAGCTGGCGTAGCTGCCCGACGCCGTGTCGTCGAGCAGGGACGGCCGGGCCGGCTGCCACCCGTACTCGTTGCGAGCGTGTGCCCCGAACGCTTCCTGGTGCATCATGAGCGCATCCGCCAGCGGCCTGCCGAGGCGGTCCCGCGTCGCGTTCGGCGAATCACGGACGACTGCGCGGCCACGCGCTCCCGCTTCCCCGATCTCCCGGACCGTGGGGTTGTCGCCGGCGGCACCGATGACGATCGGGTCGTGTCGATCGTGGTGCAGCACGAGGCTGTACAGCTCCGCCAGGTCGTCGACGTGGACGGTCGCCCATCGCTGCGAACCGTCGCCGATCAGCCGGACGTCCGTGGTGCCGTCGCCGGACAGCATCGCGGGGATGCCCCCGCCGTGGCCGTACACGATGCCGGGGGCGACGACCGTGGCGTGCACGTCGCTCTGCCGGATCGCCCGCTCGATCGGGATGCGCCATGCCGTCAGCTCCGGCGGGTCGAGCGGCGAGTGCTCCGAGATGTCCGTGGAGTTGCCGAACACCCAGACACCCCCGGTCTGGACGAACCGCTTCGGGGTGCCGGCCAATGCATCGAGGATCGTGTCGACGAAGTCCCCGTCCACGGTCGCACTCGTCGCGTCGCCGGTGGCCGCGGTGTGCACCACAGCGTCGCACTCGTGCGCGAGCCGTGTCACGACGTCCGTGTCGGTGATGTCCCCGACGATCGCGGTCCCGCCGGCGTCGCGGACCGCGGCGGCCTTCTGGTCCGATCTGACGATGGCGGTGACGGTGTGTCCGTGCGCGAGCAGGGAACGGAGGACGGCCGAGCCGATGTAGCCGGACGCGCCGGTGAGGAACACATGCATGGGACCACCGAACCACCCCCGGCTGGGGAGTGCCGGGTCATGGGCGCTCGGCCGTCGCTGCTCGGTGCTCGGCATCGGCGTTCGGCGTCGGCGTACACCAGGACTTGCCGCAGAGGTCAGCAGGCCACGGTGAACGAGCGATCAGGGCAGCGGGCCGCAGTGGGTGGACGATCGGCTCAGCGGGCCGCGACGGGTCGACGCTTGACGAGGACGTGGCCCCGCGACGTCGTCAACCGCCCCCACGGACCGGCCTCGAACAGACGGACCCGGTCGCCGTCGGCGAGGAACCCCAGGCTCTCCGCCGCGAACGCCGCGCCGGCCGGTACGTGCTCAGCGCGTTCGATCGGCCGACCCCAGACCTCCGCGCGGACGCGACGCACCACGGCGTCACCCGCCGCGGTCGGTACGGTCTCGGCGACCTCCGCGATGCCGGCTGCTGCCTGGTCGCGAAGGGCCGTCAGGTCGAGGTCCGGGAGCGGCGACCACCCGCCGCGCGGCGGTGAGATCGCAGCCCAGGTGACCGTGTGGACCTCGAGCGGGAGCTCAGCGGTGATCCCGACCGATCCCGACCCGTCGCCCGTGCTCGCTGTGGTCGGGGCGTCGTCGGGCGCGTCGTCGTCCTCCGTCGCGATGCGGTCCGCGAGTCGGTTCAACCGTTCGAGGAACGAGGCGATCGGGACGACGGCGTCGAACGTCGCGGGCGACGCGAGCTCGAACGTCCGGAGTCCGAGGACGGTGGGCACCTCGTCGAGGAGGCCGACCGGGTAGAGGATCGCGGTGTAGACAGCGAGGACCCCCGACCCCGCGATGAGCCGGACCGAGCCGTCCTCGACACGAGCTGCACGGCCGAGGTAGGTGCGGAGGTCGCGGAGGGAGGCAGCGTCGGGGAGGGTGAAGGAGGGACTCATCGCTCCGCGAGGATATCGGACCCGTGACGCCGAACGGCTGGGTGCCGGTGTGACCAGCGGCCCTCGTGCCGACGCGAGGATCAGGCTGCGCGCCGCTGTGCTGCGCTGTGCGGGTCTGACCGGTCCTTCGGGGTTCGTGCTCCAGGCTCCGGGCTTCGGGGTTCGTGCTCCGTGTTCCGTGCTCCGGGCTCCGGGCTCCGGGCTCCGGGCTCCGTGCTCCGGGCTCCGGGCTCCGGGCTCCGGGCTCCGTAGACTACGGGCGATGAACGGCGAACCGAACGGCAGCCCGATGACGGACGAGCCGGACTTCCTGCACACGCTCCGACTCGTCGACACCGGAGCGAACACCGGCGAACGGATCTTCACCGGCACGAGCCACTGGTCCCCGGGGAACCGCGTCTTCGGCGGACAGGTGCTCGCGCAGTCCATCGTCGCCGCCCAGGCCACCATCGAGGACCGCGCGATCCACTCCATGCACGGCTACTTCCTGCGTCCGGGATCGATCGAGGAGCCGATCACGTTCGCGGTCGAGCGCATCCACGACGGGCGCTCGTTCGCGACGCGGCGGACCCAGGCCTTCCAGAACGGCATGCCGATCTTCTCGATGATCGCCTCGTTCCAGACGGCGGACACGGGGATCGAGCATCAGGACGTCATGCCCGCGGACGTTCCCCCGCCTGAGTCCCTGCCCTCGACCGCGAGTGTGCTCTCATCGGTCGACCACCCTGTCGCCCGTCACTGGGCGAAGCGATCGGTGGACGTCCGTCACGTCGACGGTCCGGTGTTCATCGACGTCGAAGGCGCGCATGTCCCGCACCAGGCCGTGTGGCTTCGGGTCGACGGCGTCCTGCCGGATGATGCAGCGCTCCACCGCGCCGTCCTCGGGTACGCGAGCGACCTCTCGATCCTCGAACCCATCATGCGTGCGCACGGGGTCGCGTGGGGGTCGCCGGGTGTCAAGACGGCGAGCCTCGACCACGCGATGTGGTGGCATCGGGATGGCCGCGCAGACGACTGGGTGTTGTACACGCAGGAGTCGCCGAGCGCGCAGGGCGGACGCGGGCTTGCGCTCGGCCGGATGTTCGACCGGGCAGGTCGGCTGCTCACGACCGTCGCCCAGGAGGGCATGGTGCGGGTCCCCGAGGGTCTGGCGGACTGAGGTCCCCACCCAGTCCCCTGGGCTGCGGGGGGGCGGCCCAGGGGGTAGGGGCCTCGGGGGGTCAAGGCCGGGTGCTCAGTGCTCAGCGCTCAGTGCTCAGCGCTCACGGAACAGGCCTGACAGCCGCGACTCACCGCTCACGGCTCACGGCTCACGGCTCACGGCTCACGGCTCACGGCTCACGGGCGAGAGAACGCGACCGGCTGCTCCATGTAGCTCTCACACGCCGAACGCTCGACGTCGGTGAGTCGCCGCGGACGGCTCGTGGCCGCATCGACGAGCACGAGCGTCGTCGTCGCGCGCGTGTAGACCTCGAACGGGTCGGTCCCCACCGGCGAGCACACCTCGTACGAGACGTCGATGCTCGCCCCGCCGACCCGCCCGATCCACAGCTGGATGTCGAGCGGACGGCGGAGGTACGGGATCGAGGCCAGGTACTCGAGTCGCTGGCCGGCGATCACCGTGAGGGTGCCCGAACCCGGCCGGCCGTCGATGATCGGCGCAGGGACCTCGGTCGACGCCTCGAGCTCCTCCGGGTCCGGCGCCCAGAACGCCATGATCCGAGCTTCTTCGAGGAGACGCAGCATCGCCGAGTTGTTGACGTGCCCGTACGCGTCGATGTCGCTCCACCGGATCCGCGTCGGGACGTGCAGGCGTGTCATCCGGAGGCCTAGTCGCGCGTGAGCTTGCGGTAGGTCGACCGTGCGGGCTTCGCGGCGTCGGCACCGAGGCGCTCGACCTTGTTCTCCTCGTAGGACTGGAAGTTGCCTTCGAACCAGTACCAGTTCGGGGTGCCGTCCTCGTTCACGCCTTCCCAGGCCAGGATGTGCGTCGCGATGCGGTCGAGGAACCACCGGTCGTGCGTGATGACCACGGCACATCCGGGGAACTCGAGCAACGCGTTCTCGAGGCTGCCGAGAGTCTCGACGTCGAGGTCGTTCGTCGGCTCGTCGAGGAGCAGCAGGTTGCCGCCTTGCTTGAGTGTCAGCGCGAGGTTGAGACGGTTGCGCTCACCACCGGAGAGCACACCGGCCTTCTTCTGCTGGTCCGGTCCCTTGAACCCGAACTGCGACACGTAGGCCCGGGAAGGGATCTCCGTCTTGCCGACCTGGATGTAGTCGAGTCCCTCGGACACGACCTCCCACAGGTTCTTGTTCGGGTCGATGCCGCCGCGGCTCTGGTCGACGTAGGAGATGTCGACGGTCTCGCCGACACGGAGGTCTCCGCCATCGAGCGGCTCCAGGCCGACGATGGTCTTGAAGAGCGTCGTCTTGCCGACACCGTTCGGGCCGATGACCCCGACGATGCCGTTACGGGGCAGCGTGAAGGACAGGTTCTCGATGATGACGCGCTCGCCGAACTGCTTGTGCAACTTGCTCGCGTCGATGACCTGGGACCCGAGGCGCGGTCCCACCGGGATCACGATCTCCTCGAAGTCGAGCTTGCGGGTGCGCTCGGCCTCGGTCGCCATCTCCTCGTACCGAGCGAGACGAGCCTTGGACTTGGCCTGGCGACCCTTCGCGTTGCTCCGGACCCAGTCGAGTTCCTCGGACAGACGCTTGGCGAGTTTGGCGTCCTTCTTGCCCTGGACCTCGAGGCGCGCACGCTTCTTCTCGAGGTAGGTGGAGTAGTTGCCCTCGTACGGGTAGAGGCGCCCGCGGTCGACCTCGGCGATCCATTCCGCCACATGGTCCAGGAAGTACCGGTCGTGCGTCACGGCGAGCACCGCACCGTGGTACTGCGCGAGGTGCTGCTCGAGCCACTGCACGCTCTCGGCATCGAGGTGGTTCGTGGGCTCGTCGAGGAGGAGCAGGTCCGGCTTCTGCAGCAGCAGCTTGCAGAGGGCCACGCGCCGTTTCTCTCCGCCGGAGAGGTGCGAGATCATCTCATCCCCCGGCGGGCACTGGAGCGCGTCCATCGCCTGCTCGAGTTGCGAATCGAGGTCCCATGCGTCCGCGGCGTCGATGTCCTCCTGGAGGACCCCCATCTCGGACAGCAGTGCGTCGAAGTCGGCATCCGGCTCGGCCATGGCCGCCGAGATCTCGTTGAACCGATCGAGCTTCGCCTTGATCGGACCGACGCCTTCTTGCACGTTCTCGAGTACGGTCTTCGACTCGTCGAGCTCCGGCTCCTGCATCAGGATGCCGACGGTGAACCCGGGCGACAGCTTGGCGTCGCCGTTCGACGGCTGGTCGAGCCCGGCCATGATCTTGAGGATGGTGGACTTCCCGGCGCCGTTCGGGCCGACGACGCCGATCTTGGCCCCTGGGAGGAACGACATGGTCACGTCGTCGAGGATCAGCTTGTCGCCGACCGCCTTGCGGGCACGGACCATTTGGTAGATGTACTCAGCCATATTGTCTCCAGTCTACCGAGCGAGGGAGGGACCGCGGCTACCCGCCGATCGCCTGGGTGGTGCCGATCAGACACTTGCCGGTGCCGAGGACCGGCGCGGTGTCACCGACGTAGGTCGCACCCCGGAACTGTCCGAGGAGGCACGTCGACCCGACGAGGACCGACACCTGGATCGCGTCCGCCCTGCGTCCGATCGAGGTGGTGTCCGGGGTGATCTGCATGGCATGCACGTCGAAGCCGGCCGCGACGAGTGCGGCGACGATGGCCGTGTCGCCCGCGTCGGCGTTGGCGGTCGCAGTCGCCTGGTTCGTGGCGTCGAACTTCGTGCGGGCTGCCGCGACCTCGGGCGCCGGCGTTGCAGACGCGGTGGTGGCGGCCTCGGAGGACGGGACAGAGGACGACGTGCCTCCCGAGGTCGGGCCTGCGGACGACGTCGCCGAGTCCGAGGCCGGCGCGGAGACGGTGTCCCGGTCGACGCCGCCGCCGGCGGTGCAGGACGCCAGGACGAGAACGGCGACGGTCGCACCCGCGAGTGCGAACGGTGCCCTGGCGCGCATCGACGACCCCTCCTGTCGCACGCGTCCGGACGGCGACGACGTCCGAGTCTACGGGGAACCATGGGTCAGGAGCGCCGGTCGACGTGGTCCGCCGACGCGTCGAGCTCGCGCTCGCCCGCACCGACCGCAGCCGACGAGGCGGAGGCGATCCGGTCCTCCAGGCCGGTACCGGTCGATCCGGTGTCCGTGAGACCGGAGCCCGCACGGCCATCGGACATCGTGGCGGGTCCGCTCGGTCCAGACCCCGGTCCAGTGCCGTCGTCCGTGTCGGAGGTCTCGAGATCCGTGTCCGCTATGAGTTCCCCGGTCTCCGGGTCGGCCACTGCGGTGCCGTCGGCGACGCGGCGTGCGGCAGCCCGTTCCTCCTCGGTCGGGTGCTCGCCGGGACCGGCGGTCTCCTCGATCGTGTGCCGGAGGACCTTGCGCCACTGCGACCGACCGAACGCGAGGTCGTGGCCCACCGCGTCCGCGTCGATCTCGACCGAGATGCCGCTCCGCCGCTCGCCCTCCCAGGGGCGGATCCGCAGACGGCCGGTGACGAGGACGCGGTCCCCCTTGACGACGGACTCCTGGACGTTCGTGGCCAGGGTGCGGAACGCGGTGACGGTGAACCAGTTGGTGTCGCCGTTCGTCCACGCCGAGGTGGATCGATCCCAACGACGCGATGGTGAGGCGAGGCGGAAGCTCGTGATCGAGAGGCCCGTACCGGTGACGAGGTGACGGGGGATGGTGGCGACGATGCCGCGGATGGAGATGATGTCGTTCATGACGTCGATGCTGATGCGCCCCGACTCGGTCGAAACCGCATCGGGGCGCATCTGTGGATGGACCGTCATGCCGTCCGAGTTGTGCAGGACTCGGACGGCCGGCGTCAGTGCGCCCGGAACTCCGGGCGCTCGGCACCTGGTCCGAGCGCGGCGTGCACCGCACGTCGGGCTGACTCCAGCGTCGGGTAGACCGCCGTCCGGGCACGGGTGCCGTAGAGCTCGACGCGGTACCCGGACTCGACGCGGTGCACACTCCCGACCGCTCCGGCCGGGCCGACAGCGACCCAGGTGTCCGTGGTGGGACCGGTCTCGGTCATCGTGTCGATCGGTTGCTGCATCATCGACCACCTCCTCGTGGTTCGGCGACGGCGCCGTCCTGCTCGAAGCGGGCTACGACGCCAGGATGTACTGACTGTACGCCTTGCGCACCTTATTCACCTTGGGCAGGGCGACGGCCAGGCAGTACCCCTGACCAGGGTTCTTCGCGAAGAAGTCCTGGTGGTACTCCTCGGCCCGGTGGAACTCCCCGAGCGGCTCGATCGTCGTGACGATGCCGCCGTCCCAGATGTCCGAGGCGCGCTCGATGGCCTTCTCGAAGAGCTCACGCTGCGCGTCGTCCGCGGGGAACATCGCCGAACGGTACTGCGTGCCGACGTCAGCACCCTGCCGGTTCAGCTGGCGAGGATCGTGGAGCGTGAAGAACACGTCGAGGATCACGTCGGCGGGGATCACGTCCTCGTCGAACGTCACTGCGACGGCCTCGGCGTGTCCGGTCCGTCCGGTGCAGACGTCTTCGTACGACGGATCCGGAGCCGTTCCGCCGATGTAGCCGGACACCACGTCCGAGACACCCTGCAGCGTGCGGTATACCGCGTCGAGACACCAGAAACAACCACCTGCGAGCACGAACGTCGTCATGGCGACAACCTACCTTCCGGGGCCTGGGTGGCCCTCCCTGCACAACCCTCGGGGCGGTCATCACATTCCACAGGCCAGGTCGAGCATCGGTGGTATGTCGGTGGTGCGCCCTAGCGTCGGAGACGTCCCCGACCGGATCTCGACACGGAATGGAGCGCACGATGATGACCACACCGACCGGATCGACCGCCACGGACCCGGCCCTGCGGATCAGGACCACACGACCCGTGGCGAGGAACCGCGGTTTGTTGCAGGTCCTCGATGTCAGGGACGACCTGAGCCGCGTGATGCGTGCGGACGGTGCGATCCTCGGGTACGTCGACCGCATCGACGTCGTGGGCGGTCCCGCCTACTGTGCACGCCGCTACATCGCTGCCGAGCGCCGGTTCGTCGATCTGCCGGCGGTCTGGAGTCCTGACGACGCGGTCGACATGCTGCGGTTCTGACCGACCCTTCTGCTGCGGTGGGCCGCGTGCCTGGCCCGATCGGCACGTGCGCACTGGAAATCAAGGACATGCCTGTCGCGGCACGGGTGTCTGGCTGTACGTCGATACAGTGCCCGCATGGACTGGTGGAGCAACTTCGTTGACTGGAGCGGGTCGGATCGCGGCTCGCAGCTCATCGCCGGTGCGGTCGTCCCGTTCGTCGCCATCGTCGTGGCCGGTGTCGTCGCGGCGCTCATCGGTCGCGGCGCGACGAAGCGCATCATCGCCGTGCAGGAGCGTGAGGCTCGGAACGCGGCCGTCGCCGGCATCATCTCCGCCGCTCGCAAGGCATCGACCTGGGGCAGCCTCGGGCACGACGAGCGGGCGTACGCCGACCACCTCGCCGAAGACGCGGACATCCGCCTCCGACTCCTGCCCGTGTCGGGAGCGCCCGTCGCCGCGAACTGGGCGCAGCACGAGATCGCCGACATCAAGCGCAACTCGTCCACGTTCAGCTTCCAGGCCGAACAGTCCCTCTCCGAGTTCCGCGACCGGATGCTCGAATGGCAGTCGAGGCCGTCCAGGGCGCGCAGGCTCTTCCGGAACGACCTCGAACGTTGGAAGTTCGAGACTCCGGACCCCGATGCGGACCTCATCACCCGCCAACAGGCGTGGAACGCGGAGCAGATCGATCAGCCTCGGTCACGTGCGGGACGGCCGGCAGCCGATCCTGCAGCCGCGTCCGGCGCGGTCGCAGCCGCGTCGGGAGCGGGCACATTGACGGGCTCCCCGGCAGCCGTCGTTCCCGAGGGCGCCCGCCCTGCCGCCGTCAGCCAGGGCAGCGAGGGAGGCAGGGCGACTCCGTTGCCAGGCGCGGTCGCACCGGCGGCCGTCGTCCCGGCGCCGCCCGGCCCCGCACCGGCGTCCGCAGATGGACCGAGCACCTCCGCGCCTGCTGCTGAGCGCCGCGACGAACCCGGCGCGCTGACCCACCCGAAGGTCGATGCCGCGTCCCCCGCGGGAGACACGAGCACGACGTCGATCCCGACGCGCATCACCGACGTCCCGGCGGAGTTCGCCGATCCGCACGAGACCGACGAAGCCCCCTACGGCGCACCCGTGAGCGCCAGTGAGCTGCGCCGCCGCAGCGAGGACGACGACTGAGTCCCGAACAACAAGGGTCTGAGTCGAGAGCAACAGGCGTCTGAGTCGAGAGCAACAGGCGTCCATCCGCCACAGAACTGCGACGAGCTGGGTCGCCCGAGTCCCGACGCCGGCGTTCGTCATGACGGTGGGACGACGCCGCACCCGGATATCCTGGTGACGTAGCCCCCGTGGCCCAATGGATAAGGCAGCGGATTTCTACTCCGACGATTGCGGGTTCGACTCCTGCCGGGGGCACCCTCGATCGCCCGACGGCCAGCGTAAGCACCGACAGACGGCCACGGCGAGCACCCGCAGCCAGCCAGCGCGAGCCCCGTCAGACAGCGAGTGCGAGCGCCCGCAGCAACTGGTCCCGACGAGGAACGCCCGGGGACCGGAACACCTCCGCGCCCGCGGCGTCCGAGACCACGATGGTCGGAGTCGATCGGATCCCGAGCGCCTCGACGTCGTCGGGGTGGGCGGCCACGTCGATCTCGCGCACGCGCAGTCCCGGGACGACGCGGACGGCGTCGTCGACGATGCGTCGGGCAGCGCCGCACGGTGCACAGAACGCCGACGTGTACAGATCGATGCGCATGCGTCCGCCAACATCGAACGGCCACCCCGCATTCCGCGGGATGGCCGTGTCGGTGTCAGTCGGGGTCCGACCGGGTGTCACTCGCGGTCGAAGGAGCCACTCCGGTCGCCACGCTCGTCGAGGTCGTCGACCGGGTCGGAGTCCTTCGGGTCGAACGCGTAGTCGACGTGCACCTGGTCGAGGACCTGCTTGGCTCCGGTCGCGGTGTAGGTGAACGCGGTCTCGAGCCCCTCGACCCCCGCGTAGGCCGTGACCTCGGTCTCCCACGTGTCGCTCGTCGCGGTCCTGGAGTCGGTCGTGCCGTCGAAGGGGCCGCCGTGGTAGATGGCGGTGTACTCGTCGCCTTCGTTGATCGTGATCTCGCTCATGGGACCGTTCTACCAGGAGCCCGTCACCGAACGCCCAGCCCGACCACGAACGCCCAGCCCGACCACGAACGCCCAGCCCGGCCGCGAACGCCCAGCCCGGCCGCATGCCCAGCCGGACCGAGCGGCCACGCGACCGTCCTGGCGAGCGTCTCCCGCGCCTCCATTGCGATTTACATAGCTAGGCTATACACTTGGGCGCATGAGCCCGACGCACGACGTGACGATCGAGACCCTCCTGGTCTCGGTGAACCGGCTGATCCGCCGCGCGGCGCAGGCGAGCGGGAACGCCACATCGTCCGCCGTCTGGCGCACCCTCGGCATCCTCGACGCCGAAGGAACCATGCGCATCGGCGAACTGGCCACTGCCAGCCGGGTCAGCCAGCCGACCATGACGAAGCTCGTCGCGAACATGACGATCGACGGCCTCGTCGACCGGACCCCGGATCCCGGCGACTCCCGCGCCGGACTCATCGCCATCACCGCCGCCGGGCACGACGCGATCACGGCCTGGCGCACGACCCTGGCCCGCGAGGTCCTCCCACTCTTCGACGACCTCGACCCCGACCAATGGAACACCCTGCACGACGCAGCGACCCTCCTCGCATCGAGGGTGAGAACGGAGATCCCCGCGTGAGCACCCGCGCATCAGCCACCAGCAGCCACGCCCCGACCGGCAGCAGCGCGGCCACCAGCAGCCACGCCCCGACAGGCGGCAACGCACCGAGCGGCACGCACGCACCGACAGGCGGCCACCCGCCGAGGAACAGCATCCTGAAGCAGCCGACGGCCGTGTGGGCGATCGCCTTCGCGAGCGTCGTCGCGTTCATGGGCATCGGCCTCGTGGACCCGATCCTCCCCGCGATCGCCGCATCCCTCAAGGCGACCCCCTCGCAGACGGAGCTGCTCTTCACGAGCTACCTCGCCGTCACGGGTGTGGCGATGTTCTTCACCAGCTGGGTGTCGAGCCGCATCGGAGCGAAGAAGACCCTGATGATCGGCCTCGCGCTGATCGTCGTCTTCGCGCTCTTCGCCGCGTTGTCGAACAACGTGTGGATCATCATCGGGTTCCGCGCCGGATGGGGCCTCGGCAACGCGTTGTTCATCTCGACGGCACTCGCCACGATCGTCGGCGCGGCATCCGGCGGCACCGCGAGCGCGATCATCCTCTACGAGGCGGCCCTCGGACTCGGCATCGCGATCGGCCCGCTCGTCGGCGGCCTGCTCGGCTCGGTCAGCTGGCGCGGTCCGTTCTTCGGCGTGACGACCCTGATGGCGATCGCGTTCGTCGCGATCGTGGTGCTCCTCAAGTCGAACGCGATGGAGAAGCCCGTCCCCACAAAGCTCTCCGCGCCGTTCCGGGCTCTTGGACGGCCGGCCCTCGCCGCACTCGCCGCGACGGCGCTGTTCTACAACATCGGCTTCTTCGTGCTCCTCGCGTACACGCCGTTCCCACTCGGGTTCGGTGCGATGGGCATCGGGTTGACGTTCTTCGGCTGGGGTCTCGGTCTCGCCATCACCTCGGTGTTCGTCGCTCCGCTGCTCACCGCACGGCTCCGCCGGACGACGGTCCTGCGGATCGCGCTCCCGCTGCTCGCCCTCGACCTGTTCGCCGCGGCCGTGTTCGTCGGCAGCCAGGTCGGCCTGGTGATCTGCGTCGTGGTCGGCGGACTCGTCCTCGGCATCCTGAACACGGTGCTCACGGAGAGCGTCATGGAGGCCACGGACCTCCCCCGCGCGGTCGCGTCGAGTGCGTACTCGGCCGTCCGGTTCATCGGTGGCGCCATCGCACCCCCCGCCGCGACGCTCCTCGCCGACGCCATCAACCCGAGCGCCGCCTACGTGTTCGCCGGCTCGTCGGTCGTCGTCGCCCTGATCGTCACGGTCGTCGCCACGAAGGCACTGCGCCGCGTCGACGACGGTCCGGAGCCGGAACGCGTCGAAGCCGAGGCGATCGCCGCAGGCGAGGTCAGCTGACCGCGGCGCAATAGGATCGAGCCATGGCTACCGCGAACGACCGTCTCGTCTGGATCGACTGCGAGATGACGGGCCTCGACATCGCCGTCGACGAACTCGTCGAGGTGGCCGTCGTGATCACCGACTTCGACCTCGAGCCGGTGCACCCCGGGTTCGACATCGTCATCAAGCCGGACCAGTCGGCGCTCGACAACATGAACGAGTTCGTGACGAACATGCACGTGTCGTCCGGCCTCATCGACGAGATCCCGAACGGCGTCAGTCTCGCGGACGCCGAGTACCAGGTGCTCGAGTACATCCTCCAGCACGTCCCGGCCGAGGGATCCGCCCCGCTCGCGGGCAACACCATCGGCACCGACCGGGCGTTCCTCGCGAAGTACATGCCCCGCGTCGACAGCCACCTGCACTACCGGAGCGTCGACGTGTCGAGCATCAAGGAGCTCAGCCGTCGCTGGTTCCCGCGTGTGTACTTCAACGCACCCGAGAAGCACGGCGGGCACCGGGCCCTCGCGGACATCCTGGAGTCGATCCGCGAGCTCGAGTACTACCGTCGAGCCGGCTTCACGCCCGAGCCCGGCCCGACGTCGGACGACGTCAAGGCGATCAATGCCGAGGTCGTCGCGAAGTGGGCGCCACGGCTCGTCGCACCCGACGCCTGAACCACGCGTCACGGCGACACGAGCCGATCCGGTTTGGAGGCACGACCCACCCCCGCACCGCGGCCCGCCGGTCGCAGATGGTTCGGAACGAGCCGCCGTCTGTACTACTATTGATGAGCCGCGTCTGGGCTCCACCCCGGGCGCGACATGGTGGATATAGCTCAGCTGGTAGAGCGCCTGGTTGTGGTCTAGGAGGTCGCGGGTTCGAGCCCCGTTATTCACCCGGTCGAGGGAGAGTTCTGTTCCGCCTAGCGGAACCGGAGCTCTCCCTCAGTGCTTACCGGCCCGCCCTCTGGGCGGCGCGATCCGAGGGAGCGTTCTGTTTCGCCTGACGGAACGGGAGCTCTCCCTCAGTGCTTACCGGCCCGCCCTCCGAGCGGCGCGGTCGCGGCATCCGTCGAGTGAGTCGAAATCGTCGGGTGCGCGACGCCCTGCCGACGATTCCTGCTCACTCGCCGCAGCGACGACCGGGCGGCGGGACAGGCATCCGTCGAGTGAGTCGAAATCGTCGGGTGGGTGACCGGCGACCGACGATTCCTGCTCACTCGCCGACAAGACGTCCGGGCGGCGGGACGGACATGGCTCCGAGTGAGTCGAAATAGTCGGGTGCGCGACGCCCTGCCGACGATTCCTGCTCACTCGCCGCAGCGACGACCGGGCGGCGGGCGGCGGGACGGACATGGCCTCGAGTGAGTCGAAATCGTCGGGTGCGCGACGCCCTGCCGACGATTCCTGCTCACTCGCCGCAGCGACGGGGCGGACGGCGGCAAACCCAGGGAAGGCTGGGAGGATCGACCCGTGATGGAGATGTCGCCGGAAGCGTTCGAGGCCCTCGTGACGGACGAGCTCGACCTCCTGCCCGACGACATGATGGACGGCCTCGAGAACGTCGCCTTCGTCGTCGAGGACGAACCCGAGGACGGGGAACAGCTCTTCGGGAGGTACGACGGCATCGCGGCCACCGAACGCGGCCAGTACGGCTTCGGCGAACTCCCCGACCGGATCGTCGTGTTCCGGACGGCGCACCTCGCGGAATGCGACACGCTCGAGGACCTCCGCGACGAGGTCCACACCACCCTCGTGCACGAGATCGGCCACTACTACGGCATCGACGACGAACGCCTGCACGAGCTCGGCTGGGCCTGACCCGCCCTCCGCCGAGGACGCACACATCCGGAGTGGCACAGCGCCCGAACCGCGCATCCCCGCATCCGCGCATCCTCGGCGACAGCCCTGGGCCGGCGGACGACAGCCCTGGGCCGGCGGTCGGCGGCCCGCGGTACGCACCGGCCCTCAGGGCAGGTGCAGCAGCCGGTCAGCCAGGGACATCGGGTCCTCCTCGCGGATGAACGCCCGCTCCTGGGCCGCCCAACGCTCCCACTCCCGCGCGAACACCGCGCCGTCCCGGTCGAGCGCTCGCCGTCGACGCGTCGCGTCCTCGCCGTCGAGCCAGATCCGGAGCGTCGCGCGGGGCGCCGCTCCGCGCGACAACGCGCCGCACCCCTCGACGACGAGCGGCCGGGTCGGATCGAGCGCGTGCCATTCGGCCTGGAGGCCCGCCCCCCAGTCGTACCGCCGCCACCCCGGGCGCGGGGTCGGCTCCGGCACCTGCGGCGGGACCGGTTCGTCGGCGAGGTCCTCGGACCCGCGCCCCGCCGACGTCCTCGACCCCCCGAGGACGTCCCGCACGACGGCGTCGGCCGCGGCGCGGAGCCCGTCCCACCCGGGGTAGACGTCGTCGAGGTGTACGAGCTCGGCGCCCAGCGCGGCGGCGAGGCCACCGGCGAGGGTCGTCTTGCCCGTTCCGGATCGCCCGTCGACGAGCACCACGGGCCGCGAGGCGGTGTGGGCCTCCGCCACGAGGACGTTGAGCGGGACCGGTGCGCCGTCCGCGTCGAGGAACGCGCGGTCTCCGAGCACCCCGGTCACAGCGTGTGCCATGTGCCGGCGGCGACGGCCGCACCGATCGCTGCCAGGCCGATGCCGAGGAGCGCCGCGAGCATCGCCCACTCGCGCGGCCCGAACCGCGACTCCCGCGCCCACGTGCGGCGACCCGGCGCTCCGAATCCGCGGGACTCCATCGCGACCGCGAGCGTCGTCGCGCGACGGAGCGCGAGGACGAGGAGCGCGAACGCCATCGACGCGCCCCGACGGAACCGTCCGCGTCCCGCCGTCCCCCGGGCACGCCGCGCCATGCCGAGGACCCGCCAGTCCTCGCGCATCAAGGTCGTCATCCGGATGGCGGCGAGCGCACCGAGGACGAAGCGCGCCGGGAGTCGGAGCACCTGTGCGAGGCCGTCGGCGAGGTCGGTCGGGTCGACCCGGGCGAAGAGCGCGATCGTCGGCAGGCCGATCGCGATGAGCCGGAGCACCGTTGCGAGGGCGAGTCCGAGTGACCCGTCTGTGACGTGGACGAGTCCGAGGTCGAACAGGGTGCGGCCGTCAGCACGGCCGTAGAGGGCGATGCCGACGCCGGCGAGCGGACCGGCGACGAGCAGGGGCGCTCCGCGTCGCAGCAGTGTCCCGAGCCGCACCCGGACGAGCGGCAGCAGGAGGAGCTCCAGGGCGAGCGCCGTCGTGGCCGACACGACGTCGAGACTCGTGACGAGACACACGGCGAGGACGAGGACGCCGACCAGGGACGCCGCCGGGTTCACGGCGAGCCCCCGGACCGAGACCGGCTCCGGGCCCGGAGCCGGGCCCGGAACGGGTCCGCGCACCGACGACTCCGCCGACGGATGCTGGAGCCGGACCTCCTGCGCGCCGAGAGCCTCCACGAGTGCGGCGTCGTGCGTCACCGCGACGAGCGCCGTCCCCCCCGCCAGCAGCGCCCCGAGGACGTCGACGACCTGGTGCCACGTTCGGCGGTCCTGCCCAGACGTCGGCTCGTCGAGCACCACGACCCGCGGCCGCACCGCCACCGCGGCACCGATCGCCAACCGGCGCTGCTCCCCGCCGGACAGCGTGAACGGGTTCGCGTCGGCGAGTGCGGACAGGCCGAGGGCGTCGAGCAGTTCGTCGACCCGCTCCCCCACCGCGGACTCCGCCATCCCGACCGCCCGAGGACCGGCCGCGAGCTCGTCCGCGACCGTCCCGGCGACGAACTGGTGCGCCGGTTCCTGGAACACGGTCCCGATCCGCACGGCCAGCGTCGCGCTCGACCAGTCGATGGGGTGCGGACCGACGTCACCGGCCGACCCCGCGGCGACCACACCAGCCGTCACGGCCCCCGCTGCCACCGGGACCAACGCCGCCGTCGCCACGACTGCGCCATGCTCAGGAGGCAGCAGTCCCGCGAGCGTCAGGCCGAGCGTGGACTTGCCGACGCCGTTCGGCCCGGTGACGGCGAGGCACTCGCCCGCCCGGAGCGCCAGGTCCGGCGCCCGGCCGACCGGGGTGCCCGGCGTCCTCGCCGTCGTCAGCGCATCGGTGCGGAGGAGGACCGCACCCGGGTCCGCGGACCGGACGGGGTCGATCCCGGCGCCCGGGACCCACACCCCCGCGTCCCGGAGGAGCGCGGCGTGGTCGCGCAGCACGGCCGCCGGGGGACCGTCGACGACGACGCCCTCCCCCGGCGCGAGGACGACGAGCCGGTCGACGAGGTCGAGCCAGGTGCCGATCCGGTGTTCCACCACGAGGAACGTCGCCCGGCTGTGGTCGAGGAGCGCCCGCACGGCGTCGTGCACCGCGGCCGTGCCGTCCGGGTCGAGGTTCGCGCACGGCTCGTCGAGCACGAGCGCACCGGGGCGCATCGCGAGCACCCCGGCGAGCGCGAGCCGCTGCCGCTGCCCGCCGGACATCGTCGACGTCGCCCGTCCCTGCGGCAGGTCGAGCCCGACGACCTCGAGCGCGTGGTCGACCCGCGACCAGATGTCCGACCGCGGCACGGCGAGGTTCTCCGGACCGAACGCGACGTCGTCCCCGACGCGGGACATCACGGTGTGCGCCTCGGGGTCCTGCATGACGAGTCCGACACGGCCGCGGACGCCCCGGGGTTCGCGGCCGTCGACGGTGCAGCGGCCTGCCTCGGCGTCCCCACCGCCGTCGTCGTCACCGCCGTCGCTGTCGGGGAGCACGCCGGCGACCGCGCGCAGCAGCGTGGACTTGCCCGATCCGGACGGTCCGACGACCGCGACGCGCTCCCCCGGCTCGACCACGAGGTCGACGCCCCGGACCGCCCAGCCGTCCCGCTCGCCGTAGCGGTAGCCCCACCCGTCGAAGACGATCCGCGCCGCGCCCCCGGTTCGCGCCGGCGGGTCGACGGGTCCGCGCTCGACGTCCACCGACGGGGCGTCGATCACGCTCGCCGGGCGGGGCGCCGAGACGGACGCGCGGCGCGGGCCTCCCGTCCGGCGGCGAACCCGGAGAGCACTCCGGTCGCGGCGAGCGCCCGCACGACGAGCCACGACCCGAGTCCGGCGATCACCGCACCGGACACGACGGCGCCGACGACGTACGTCACGCTGAACCCGACGGCGTACCCGGCATAGGAGAACACCAGGTCGTTGAACCCGAGCGCGAGCCCCGCGACGGCGCCCGCGAGCACGACGACCGGGAGTCGGTACGAGCGGTACAGGAACAGTGCGAGGACGAGCTCTGCGCCGAGGCCCTGCACCAGGCCGGACTCGATCGTGGTGACGCCCCAGTAGTTGCCGAGGAGCGCCTCGACGGTCGCGGCGACGAGCTCGCCGTAGAGCGCCGCGCCCGGTTTCCGGACCACGATGCCGACGAGCACCCCGGCGAAGAGCCAGACGCCGCCGACGAGCGACTGGAGTCCGGGGAGCACGACCTGCAGCCCGGCGCTGATCGGGGCGTAGCCGAGGTCCCAGAGCGTGAAGACGAGACCGGCCGCGACGGCGAGGACGCTCGCCACGACGATGTCGACGACACGCCAGCGGAGGTTCCGCGGACGACGGGTGCGGGGCTCGGCGGGCACTCCGGCCGGGGGACGCGTGGACGTGGTGGCGCGATCGCGCATGAGGACTCCTCCCTGCGCCGGCATGATCCGGATCAGGTTCGACGGTCGGAGCGCCGTTCGCTCCCTCTCAGCCCGGTACCGCCCGGACTCCCGTGTGTGTTGCACCTACTATAGGACCGCGCGGGATGCTGCTCCCATGCCGGTGCCGTCACCGCACGCTCCCACCGAGTCGGACGCGGCGTACTTCGCCCCGCTCGGGTCGGTCGAGGTCCCCGCCGACACCGAACTCGTCCTCGGGTTGGTGCACCACGAGGACGGCCTCGCCGGGGCGCTCGCCCGCGTCGAGGCCGCGCGCACCGCGGCCCGCGGTTCGGCATCGCCACCGAGTGCGGGTTCGGACGCGGGCCGGAGACGGACGGGAGGCCCGGTACCAGCTGGTACCGGGCCTCCCGTCCGTCGCTGGGTCGCGTGCGGCGCGGGCCGCGCTACTTCTTGAGGACGCGGACGAGCTTGCGGACCACGGTGCCCGCCGTCCACACGAACGGTGTCGCGACGGCGAGGAGTGCGATGATGTTCGGCTCGAACACCATGTCCTTGCCCGGACGTCGGACGTAGGCGCCGATCGGGACGGACGCGCCGCCACCGCCGCCGCCGCCCTGCTGGTCGTCGCCGCCCCCGCCGAAGCCGAACCAGCCGATCGACACCGGGATGAGCGTGTTGTCGCCGACCTCGATCGGATCTCCGTAGTTGGTGGAGACGCCGAGCGGGCGGACCTTGTCTGCGATCTGGGTGACGATGTTGGCCATGCTGCGACGGTACTCCGCGGAGGTCGCCGGGGGCGACCCGCGTGCGCACGACCGCCGCCGGTGCGTCCCGTGGCGACCCCCGCCGGACATGCACGGCTGCCCCCCAGTAGGTTGGCTCCGTCCCCGACCAGGAGGTCCCTTTGCAGACATGGCCAGGAAGCCCGTACCCACTCGGCGCCACCTACGACGGGAGCGGCACGAACTTCGCCGTCTTCAGCGAGGCGGCGGAGCGGGTCGAGCTGTGCCTCTTCGACGAGCACGACGTCGAGACGCGCATCGACCTCATCGAGGTGGATGCGTACGTGTGGCACGCCTACCTGCCGAACGTCGGCCCGGGGCAGGAGTACGGGTTCCGCGTCCACGGGCAGTACGACCCGGCGTCCGGCCACCGCGCGAACGCGAACAAGCTGCTGCTCGACCCGTACGCCAAGGCGACGAGCGGTGACATCGACTGGGACCAGTCGCTGTTCTCGTACACGTTCGGCGACCCGGACTCGACGAACGACGAGGACTCCGCGTCCCACATGATCAAGGGCGTCGTGATCAACCCGTTCTTCGACTGGCAGGGCGACCGGCCGCCGCGGGTGCCCTACAGCGAGACGGTGATCTACGAGGCGCACGTGAAGGGCCTCACCGAGACGCACCCCGGCGTGCCGGAGGAACAGCGCGGCACCTACGCCGGCGTCGCCCACCCCGTGGTCATCGACCACCTCAAGCGTCTCGGCATCACGACGCTCGAGCTCATGCCGGTGCACCAGTTCGTGAACGACTCGGTGCTCCAGGACAAGGGGCTCAGCAACTACTGGGGCTACAACACCATCGGGTTCTTCGCCCCGCAGTCGCACTACTCCGCCTCGGGTGACCGCGGGCAGCAGGTCCAGGAGTTCAAGGCGATGGTGCGGACGCTCCACGACGCCGGGATCGAGGTCATCCTCGACGTCGTCTACAACCACACGGCGGAGGGCAACCACCTCGGCCCGACGCTGTCGTTCCGCGGGATCGACAACGCGGCGTACTACCGGCTGATGGACGACGACCAGCGGTACTACATGGACTACACCGGCACCGGCAACTCGCTGAACGTCCGGCACCCGCACTCGCTCCAGCTCATCATGGACTCGCTCCGGTACTGGGTCACCGAGATGCACGTCGACGGCTTCCGGTTCGACCTCGCCTCGGCGCTCGCGCGGGAGTTCTACGAGGTCGACCGGCTCTCCACGTTCTTCGAGCTCGTCCAGCAGGACCCGATCGTGTCGCAGGTCAAGCTCATCGCCGAGCCGTGGGACGTCGGACCCGGCGGCTACCAGGTCGGCAACTTCCCGCCGCAGTGGACCGAGTGGAACGGCATGTACCGCGACACCGTCCGCGACTTCTGGCGGGGCGAGCCGTCGACCCTCGGGGAGTTCGCGTCGCGCATCTCCGGCTCGGCCGACCTGTACGAGCACGACGGACGCCGACCCGTCGCGAGCATCAACTTCATCACCGCCCACGACGGCTTCACGCTCCTCGACCTGGTGTCGTACGACGACAAGCACAACGACGCCAACGGCGAGGACAACAACGACGGCGAGAGCCACAACCGGTCCTGGAACTCCGGCGTCGAGGGTCCGTCGGACGAGCCCGCGATCACGCAGCTCCGTCTCCAGCGCCGACGGAACTTCCTCGCGACCCTGCTGCTCAGCCAGGGCGTGCCGATGCTCGCGCACGGTGACGAACTCGGCCGCACGCAGCTCGGGAACAACAACGTCTACGCCCAGGACTCCGCCGTCAGCTGGATCGACTGGGAGCACGCCGACGACGACCTCATCGCGTTCACGGCCGAGGTCGTCCGCCTGCGCCGACACCACCCGACGTTCCGACGCACCCGCTACTTCAACGGTCGACCGGTCCTCCGCGGCGCCGAGGACCCGCTGCCCGACATCGTCTGGCTCACCCCGGACGGCGACGCGATGCTGCCCGCCGAGTGGGACTCGGGCTTCGGCAAGAGCGTCGGCGTGTTCCTGAACGGCGAGGGCATCCGCGGACGCGACGCCCGTGGTGGCCGCGTCACCGACGTGAACTTCCTGATGTACTTCAACGCCCACTCGGACACGGTCACCTTCACCCTGCCGCCGGACGAGTACTCGCCGCACTGGATGATCCGGATCGACACCGCGGACCCGACCGAGAAGGGCGACGTGTTCGACGCCGGTGCGCTGCTCGACGTCCCGGCGCGTTCGATGCTCGTGCTCCGCGCCGAACCGCCGCGCGAACCGTCCAGCACGCCGATCACGACCGTGACCTCGGTCGGCGGTGCGTCCCCGATCGCCGCCCCCACCGCCGCTCCGACCGATGCGCTCGCCGAGTCGAAGACCGCCGATCCGCTCGGTGAGGGCGGACCCACCCGCCGAACCCGTCCCGAGGAGGACCCCGCGTGAACGCCCATCGTGTCCCTGCGTCCACCTACCGCCTGCAGATCACCGCAGACTTCGACCTGGCCGACGCCGCCGCACTGGTGGACTACGTCGCCGCGCTCGGCGCCGACTGGGTCTACCTCTCCCCCGTGCTCCAGGCCGAGACGGGGTCGACACACGGCTACGACGTCGTCGACCACGCCCGGGTCGACGCCGAACGCGGTGGCGACGAGGCGTTCCGCGCCGTCGCCGAGGCCGCGCACCGTGCCGGCCTCGGGGTCCTCGTGGACATCGTGCCGAACCACATGGGTGTCGCCGACCCGTCCTCGAACGCGTGGTGGAACGACCTCCTGACGACCGGTCGGGACGGCGCACGTGCCGACTCGTTCGACGTCGACTGGGAGTTCGGCGGCGGACGGGTCCGCATCCCGGTGCTCGACCACGACCTCACCCCCGGATCCGGCGAGGACGGCATGGACGCCGTCGAGCTCGACGGCGACCACCTGATGGTCGGCAGCACGCCGTACCCCACCGCGCCGGGCACCGTCCACCCGGGCGACGACGTCCGCACCGTGCACGACCGGCAGCACTACGAGTTCGTGCACTGGAAGCGTGCCGACCGCGAGCTCAACTACCGCCGGTTCTTCGCGGTGAACACCCTCGCCGGCATCCGGGTCGAGGAGCCGGAGGTGTTCCGGGAGTCCCACGCCCTCGTCGGCGCGTGGTTCCGGGACGGGCTCGCGGACGGTCTCCGCATCGACCACCCGGACGGCCTCTTCGACCCGGCCGGCTACCTCGCCGACCTCGCGGAGCTGACCGGCGGGGCCTACACGCTCGTCGAGAAGATCCTCGAGCACGGCGAGGACCTGCCGGCGTCCTGGCCGGTCGACGGCACGACCGGGTACGACGCGCTCGGCATCGTCGACCGTGTGTTCGTCGACCCCGCCGGCGCCGAACCGCTCGGACGACTCGACTCGCGCCTCCGCGGGGAGACGAGTCCGTTCGAGTGGGACTCGCTGACCCACGGCACCCGTCGCGACGTCACCGACGGCATCCTCCGGAGCGAGGTCGCCCGGCTGGCCCGGATGCTCGCCGCGGACGTGCCGGACGTCACCCGCCCGGTGCTCGAGGACGCCCTGGCCGAGGTCATCGCGTGCTTCCCGGTCTACCGCACCTACCTCCCGGAGGAGGCGACGCACCTGCTCGAGGCCCTCGAGGCCGCGTGCGGACGCCGCCCGGACCTCGCGACCGCGATCGACCGGATCGCACCGTTCCTCGTCGACGCCGACCACCCGGCCGCGCTGCGGATGCAGCAGACGAGCGGCATGGTGATGGCGAAGGGCGTCGAGGACAACGCCTTCTACCGGTACGCCCGGCTGTCAAGCCTCAGCGAGGTCGGCGGCGATCCGAGCTCCTTCGCGCTGACCCAGGGCGAGTTCCACGCCGCGCAGCAGGCCCGCCTCGCCGCTTGGCCCGCGACGATGACGACCCTCACCACGCACGACACCAAGCGGAGCGAGGACACCCGCGCGAGGATCGCGGTGCTGTCCGAGCTCGGCGACGAGTGGGTGGCCGCGTTCGAGCGCCTGGACGCGCTCGCCCCGCTCCCGGACGGCGTGTTCGCGAACCTCCTCTGGCAGGCGATCGTCGGCGCTCGACCCGCGTCGCGGAAGCGGCTGCACGACTACGCCGAGAAGGCGTCGCGCGAAGCCGGCAACAGCACGACGTGGACGGCTCCGGACGAGGCGTTCGAGGAACGGATGCACGCGCTCGTCGACGCGGCGTTCGACGACCCCGACGTCGTCGCCGAACTCGACCGGATCGACGCCGTGATCGACGCCGCCGGTTGGTCGAACGGGCTCGCGATGAAGCTCGTGCAGCTCACCGCCCCGGGTGTCCCGGACGTCTACCAGGGCACCGAGCTCTGGGACCGCTCGCTGGTCGACCCGGACAACCGCCGTCCCGTCGACTTCGCGGAGCGCCGGCGGATCCTGCGGCACGTGCAGGACGGGTTCCTGCCGCCGGTGGACGCCTCCGGGGCCGCGAAGCTCCTCGTCACCGCGGCCGCGCTGCACCTGCGCCGAGACCGTCCCGAGCTGTTCTCCCGGCACCTGCCGGTCCCGGCGTCCGGCACCGCCGCGGACCACGTCCTGGCGTTCGACCGCGGTGGCGCCGTCACCGCGGTGACCCGGCTCCCGCTCGGACTCGACCGCGCCGGCGGCTGGGCGGACACCCTGATCCACCCCGTCCCCGCCGACCGCGTGGACGTCCTCACCGGCCGCCGTTTCGCTGCGGGCCGGGGCATCCTCGCGAGCGAGCTGTTCCGCACCTACCCGGTCGCGCTGCTGGCACCCGCGGCCGCGGCCGCGGCGGAACCGGGCGCGATGGCCGCCGGGGCCGACGCACCGGGCGCGGACCGGGCCTCCCGTCCGGAGGCCGCGCCGACCGAGACGCAGGCCGAGATCGACATCCTGGAGGGCCACGCATGAACCGCACCACCGTGTTCCGGACCGGACCGGTCCGCGCCGGACGCTTCGAGGTCTGGGCGCCCGACGCCGACCGGGTGCGCCTGGTCGTCGACGGGGTCGAGTACGCGCTCGCCGAGGACGACGGGTGGTGGACCACCGACGACGTGACGCCGACGGTCGGGCAGCGGTACGGCTACCGGATCGACGACGACGACGCGGTGCTCCCCGACCCGCGGACGCTCTCCCAGCCGGACGGGGTGCACGGCACCTCGGAGGTGATCGACCTCGACGCGTTCCGGTGGACCGACGAGTCGTGGACCGGTCGGCAGGCGCGCGGCGCGGTGATCTACGAGATGCACGTCGGCACGTTCACGCCGGACGGCACGCTCGACGCGGCCGCCGAGCGGCTCGACCACCTCGTCGAACTCGGTGTCGACCTGGTCGAGGTCCTGCCGGTGAACGCCGTGAACGGCATCTGGAACTGGGGCTACGACGGGGTCGACTGGTTCGCCGTGCACGCCCCCTACGGCGGTGCCGCTGCGTACCAGCGGTTCGTCGACCGCGCGCACGGACTCGGGCTCGGGGTCGTCCAGGACGTCGTCTACAACCACCTCGGCCCGAGCGGGAACGTCCTGCCGCAGTACGGCCCGTACCTGATCAGCGGTTCCGGGAACACCTGGGGCGACTCGGTCAACGTCGAGGAGCCCGAGGTCCGCCGCTTCGTGCTCGACAACGTGCGGATGTGGTTCCGGGACTTCCACGTCGACGGGCTCCGGCTCGACGCGGTGCACGCGATCCGGGACACCACGCGTCCCCATGTCCTCGCCGCGATGGCGTCGGAGACCGAGTCGTTCGCCACGCACGTGGGTCGGCCGTTGTCGCTCATCGCGGAGTCCGACCTCAACGACCCGGTGATGTTCCTGCCGCGGGAGTCGCACGGGTACGGGCTGACCGGACAGTGGTCGGACGACTTCCACCACGGGTTGCACGTCGCGCTCACCGGCGAGACCACCGGGTACTACGCGGACTTCGCCCCGCTCGCCGCCCTCGCCAAGGTGCTCGACCACGGGTTCTTCCACGACGGCACCTGGTCGTCGTTCCGCGGTGCGCTGCACGGGAAGCCGATCGACCGGGGCACCTCGCCGACGACGGCGCTCGTCGTGGCGAACCAGAACCACGACCAGGTCGGCAACCGCGCCGTCGGGGACCGGCTCGCGGCGACGCTCGACGACGACGGTCTGATCATCGCCGCGGCGGTCACCCTGCTCGGCCCGTTCACGCCGATGCTGTTCATGGGCGAGGAGTTCGCCGCGTCGACCCCCTGGCAGTTCTTCACGTCGCACCCGGAGCACGACCTGGGCGAGGCGACGGCGAAGGGGCGCATCGCCGAGTTCGCGAAGATGGGCTGGGACGAGTCGGTGGTCCCGGACCCGCAGGACCCGGCGACGTTCCAGAACTCGAAACTGCAGTGGGCGGAGACGCTCGAAGGTCGCGGCGCCCGTGTCCTCGCCGCCTACCGGGCCCTCATCGCGCTGCGCCGACGCGAAGAAGCACTCGTCGACTGGCGGTACCTGGCGAACGACGTGCGGTTCAGCGAGGACCGGCGATGGCTGGTCCTGCGACGCTCGGACATCCACGTCGCGGTGAACTTCCTGCCCGGGTCGAGCGAGGTCCCGGTCCCGTTCGCGGGCGCCGAGCCGGAGGTCCTGTTCTCGACCGACGGCGTGACGCACGCCGCCGGGTGCCTGCGGTTCACCGGGCGTGGGGTGGCGGTGGTCCGGTAGTCCCGGGCAGAGCGTTCCGCCGGGGCGGACGGACGGGAGGCGCAGCTCACCTCACGCAGGTCCGGTCCCGTCCGCCCTCTGGAGCGCTCGCAGTCTCCGGCCGGACCGGACGCCGCCTGCACCACGAGGACCGTGGCAGGCCAGCGCGTGCCGGACTACGCCGACACGTGCGCGTTCGCCCGTACCGACGGCAGCCGACGCCGGTGCAGCACGAGGCTCTTCACCTCGCGAACGCGGCGGTCGATGCCCCAGCGCGTCACGAGCGTCAGGCTCTCGCGGACGATGTTGCCGCTCATCTTGGACACGCCGAACTCCCGCTCGGTGAATGTGATCGGGGTCTCCACGACGCTCAACCCTGCCTCGAGTGCACGCCAGCACAGGTCCACCTGGAAGCAGTAGCCCTTCGACGCGATCCCGGTCAGGTCGATCCGCTGGAGCGCCCGGGAGGTGAACACCCGGAAGCCACCGGTCGCGTCCTGGACCGCGATGCCGAGCGCGAGCCGCGAGTAGAGGTTCCCGCCCTTCGACAGGAACGCGCGGTGCCAGGGCCAGTTCTCGACCTGCCCGCCCGGGACCCAGCGGGACCCGAGCACGAGGTCGTGGGTCTCGGACAGCTCGAGCATGTGCGGGAGGTACTCCGGGTGGTGCGAGCCGTCCGCGTCCATCTCGACGAGGCGTTCGTACCCGCGCTCCAGTCCCCACGCGAACCCGGCGAGGTACGCTCCGCCGAGTCCGTTCTTCTCGGAGCGGTGCAGGACGTGCACCCGTGGTGACGAGCTCGCGAGCGCGTCGGCGATGTCGCCGGTCCCGTCCGGGGAGTTGTCGTCGACGATGAGCACGTCGACGCGGTCGGTCGCACGGAGGGTGCGGTCGACGATCATCCGGACGTTGTCCTTCTCGTTGTACGTCGGGATGACGACCAGGGTGTCGTTCATGCGCGGTGGCCTCTCGGAGTCTGGTGCTGCTGGTCTGGACGATACTGACGGGGGCCCGATGGGGAACTACTGAGCACCGTCGAGGTCTGCGAAGACGATCAGGTTGTCCGTGTAGTGCCCGGCCGTCTTGTCGAACGTGCCGCCGCAGGTGATCAGCCGGAGTTCCGGCGTCGGGGTCGTGCCGTAGACGCTCGAGGTGGGGAACGCGTTCTTCGCCGCCTGCTGCGAGCCCCGGACGGTGAACGTCAGCGTGGTGCCGTCGGACATCGAGACCATCACCTGGTCACCGGGGGCGAGTTCGTCGAGGTCGTAGAAGATCGCGGCGCTCGTGAGCGAGTCGACGTGGCCGGCGATCACCGCGGGACCGACGTGGCCCGGGACGACGCCGTCGCTGTACCAGCCGGCGTCGTTCCACTGGGTCGGCGGTTCCAGTGCCCCGTTCGGGTCCTTGTGGAGGTCCTCGAGGGTCGCGTCCACCTTGATCGCCGGGATGTGCACGGAGACGGGGGTGGCGTCGGCGGCGGTGGTCGACGTCTTGTTCGCGGTGGGGTCGAGCGGCCCGGCGGCGGCGTTGTTGCCGAGCGGCGAGGACGACGGGCGGGGCGTCGACGTGGCCGATCGCGTGGAGCTGGCGTCCGGAGAACTCCCAGCGTCCGACCCTGCCACGGCGGCCGACACGCCGACTCCGCCGCCGATCACGACGACGGCGCCGACCACGGTCGCCCATCCCCAGCGCGGCAGCCGGATCACGAGGAGCTCCCGCCGTCGGCCGCGCATCCGCCGAGGACGTCGGAGGTGAGCATGGTCGCCCCGAGCGCCGCCCAGGCGTCACCGTAGTAGGTCGGTGTGGACGCGGAGGTCCGGTCGGCACGGACCAGGTCCGCCGTCGCGGCAGCGGTCGATCCGGTGGCCTGTTCGCTCGCGGCACGGGCGGCGTAGGCCAGCGCGCTCGTCGAGTCGGTGACGGCCGTGCCACCCAGGTCGAGCTGTGCCGCGAGCTGCGTCGTCCGCCGGAGCGTCGGTGCGATGCTGCCGGCGAGCACCCGGTCGTCGGCCGAACAGGACTCCGCGTACCGCAGCGGCATCCGCATCGCGTCCCAGCCGTACACGACGGGACCGCTCTCGCCGCTCGCGGACGGCAGCGGGTCGACCGTGCCGTCCTGGTGGACCTGCGCCCAGTCGCTCGGCAGGTCGGTCTCCGCGAGGATGTTCTGCGCGACGACGCGGGAGCCGGTCTCGAGTTCCCGCCAGCGCGGGTCGCCCGTCGCGGACGACAGGACCGCGTAGGCGACCGGGGACGCGTACGACACGTCGTACTTGTAGGGGTCGGCGGTCTTCGCCCACGGCCCCGGCAGGAGGATCCGCCCGACGTCCGTCTGCACGGTCTCCCGATCGAGGATCGCTCTGCCCATCTGCTTGCCGGCCGCGGTGTACGACGGCTCGTCGAACCGCTCGCCGGCGAGCACCAACGCGCGTGCGGCGTCGAGGTCGGCGTCGCTCGCGGACTGCTCGTCCGCTGTTCCGCCCCGTTCCTGCCACCGCCACGCGAGCAGGTGGTCGTCACCCTGCAGGTGCTGCCGCGTCCACTTCCAGATGTCGGCGAACGTCGAGCGGTCGTCGGACGCGAGCGCGATGAGCATCCCGTAGGCCTGCCCCTCGCTCACGGTGTCGCCGCCCTGGTCGGTGCGGACGACGCGGCCACCCCGGACGTAGTCGTCGAGGAAGTCCTCACGGAGCGCGGCAGCCGATCGGGTCCCGTCCGGCACCGCCTTCGTGGTCGTCGTCGAGCTGGGCTGTCCTGCTGCCTGCTCGTCATCGGCGGTGGTCGTCCAGGGGTGCACCGCCGTGACGGCGATGCCCCCGGTCACGAGCACGGCTGCCGCGGCGAGCCCGGCGATGGGGGCCCACTGTTTCCTCGTCATGCTGTCCTCTCCGGGCGCACGGTCCCGCGATGCGGGCGGCCCGTGTGGTCAGTACGTCGGTCGGTGGGTCGAGCCCGTGTCAGGGCACGGACCGTCGGACGGGAGGCGCGGTGCGGGCTGGCACCGCACCTCCCGTCCGTCGTTCGGTTCAGTGCACCAGCGTGTCGACGGCCTTGACGATGCCGTGCGAGATCGCCTCGATCGGCGACCCGGCGGTTCCGCCCCCACCGGTCTGGACGCCGCCGACCGGCGTGGCGCCGACCGTGGCGCTGTCGACCACGGGCACGACGGTCAGGTTGCCCTGTGCGTTGTCGAGCACGAAGAGCGTCGAGACGGAACCGCTGGCGAGGTCGACGTCGGCCGATCCGGTCTGGCCGCCGCCCCGGACGGACAGCGCCCACTTGCCGGCCGCGACCGACGCGTACTGGGTGGCCGTGCCGAACTCGGCGTCCTTCGCGACCGTCGTGCCGGTCGTCGTGCTGACGCTCACGGTCTTGGCGTTCGTGGCGGCCTGCACGAGCCGCAACCGGGCCTGGCCGTCCGCAGGGGCCGTCAGGTCGTCGGTGAACGCGGCCGTCTTGAGGTTCTTGTTCTTGCCGTACGCCACCACGGTCGTCGGCGATCCGGCCTTCACGGTGACGTCGGTCGAGATCACCGGGGTCGAGTTCGGTGCATCCGTGGCGCGCATCGACAGGACGTACGTCCCGGCGGGCAGCTCCTTGTAGGCGCTGACCTGCCCGTACTGCACGTTGTCGAGCTCGAAGACGCTCGCGCCACCGGACAGGTTCGACAGCTGGACGTCGACCCCCTTGGTGTCCGGTGAGAGGTGGCCCACGCGGAGCCATCCGTCGGGTTGGGCCGCATCGGCCGGGGTGCCGACGCCGATCATCGCGGCGACGACGGCGGCGGCGATGCCGCCGGCGATGGCGAACCGGGTACGGCGCGTCAGGGGGGATCTCGTGCTGGTTCGGGATGACATTCTGGTCCTGCTCCTTGTCCGCGGAAGGGACGTCCGCGTCGTGGATTGTGTTCGGTTGGGGGTGCTGACGACCGGGTCGATCACGAGGCCGCCGTGATGGTGGTGGTGGGGTCGGTGGCCGAGAACGTGACGGTCAGGCGCTTGCCCTCGCGCTGCACGTCCTCGGCTGCGTACGTGCCGGACATCGCCCGGATCGTCTGCTGGATGCGGACGGCGTCGTCGAGCGAGTTCGCCTCGAGACTCATCCGCCGGAAGACCTGGCCGTCCTCGCCCGGGAGCGGGGTGAACCGGTCGACGTGCAGGGACTGCCCGGCGAGCAGCTGCCCGAGGACGATCACCGCACGCTGGTCGACCTGTCCGGCATCGAACTGGCTCTTCGTCCCGGCGTTCGCCTCGAGCGCGGGGTTCTCGGCGAGCTGCGTGCCGATCGTCTTCCGGACGTTCGCCGCGTCGGTGATCTCCCGCTTCGCGGCGGCCTCCCCCTCGGGGTGGATGCGACGCACGTCGACCTGCTGGTTGCCGGTGCCGAAGCTCGCGACGACGCTCGAGTTGCGGATCGCCTTCGCGACGTCCGGGGAGGAGTTGCCACCGGTCCGCATCGAGTCCGTCGTGATGACGTAGTCGGAGTCCTTCCAGCCGTTCGGCGACTGCTTCTCGACGGCTCCGTCGGTGTCGAGCTTGTAGTACCAGATCACGTTGTCCCGGGCGAAACCGTCGTCGACGAGGTCGACCCACATGGCGTCGTCCACGATCAACCGGGAGCTCTTGTCGACGTTGCCGCTGACCCAGGTCTCGGCCTGCTGCATGGGTCGGTCGAGGTTCGCGAGGAAGAACCCGCGGAGCTGCCCGGTCCAGAGCGGCACCGCGACGACCAGGGCGGCGGCCATCGCGGCGAGCCAGGCGACGCCGACCGTCCGGCGGAGGGCGACCTGCTTGCGCCGGACACCCATCACCGCGATCACGGCGCGCTCCCCGGCGACGGCGATCAGCAGTGCGCCGAACGGCACGAGCATGATCACGTACGGCACCGGCAGGTAGCCGTTCGGACGGAACATGAACAGCAGGAGGAAGACCATCATCGCGGCGATCGGTCGGACACGGCGGAGGAACAGTCCGGCGATGCTCGCGACGATGCCGGCGACGATGAACGTCGGGTCGAGCTGCCACCACTGAGAGGCTGCGTCGAACGCGAGGCTGCCCGTGTCGAACACCGAACCGCTGCCGTTCCGCGACGCGAGCTGGTAGGTGATCCCCTGGAGCAGGCTGACCCGACCCGGGCCGGGGAGGAGTTCGCCCTTCACCGCGGCGAGCATGATGTAGCCGCCGCCGATGATGACGAGGACCGCCGCCGCGACACTGAGCGTGTAGCGACGGGTGCTGCGATCGCTGTTCCGGATCATCGTCCACGCCAGGAACGGCAGGGCGAGCAGGTACGTCTCCTTGCTGAGCGTGGCGACGCCGAGGCATGCGGCCGACGCGGCGAACCCGGCGAGCTGCTGCCGCTTGCTCAGGGCGAGCACGAACGCGGCGATGAGCCACGGGGTCGCGACGTTGTCGATGTACACCGTGCGGTGGTACTGCACGGCCAGCGGCGACAGGGCGAAGACGAGCGGGGCGACGACGGCACCGGCACGGGACAGGCGGAGCTTCCGTCCGAGCACGAAGAGCAGGAGCGCGGACACGACGGTGAAGAACACCATCGCCTCGCGGGCGGCGTCGACGGCGAACGGGTAGCGGAGGAACGCGCCGGTGAGCTGGGTGTAGCCGGCGATCTGGATCCAGCCGAGCGGCGGGTGGTCGTACCAGTACGTGTAGTGGGTGATCTCGCCGAGGTGCGTCAGTGCCCACGCCTGGGCGGTGTACGTGCCCTCGTCGTCGATGCGCTGCGGGTTCCCGGTCATGTTGACCGACTGCACGACGGCGGCGATCGCGAGGGCCGGGGTGATCCACGCGATGCTGCGGGCGTGCGCGACGAACCAGCGGGCGATGCCGGACTGCGCGGCGGCACCGGTGCGCGGCGAGGCCGACCCGTTCTTCGTGCCGGTCGGTCCGATCTTCGTCCCGCCCGACCCGCCCTTCGTGCCGGGCGATCCGTTCTTCGTCCCGGTCGGCCCGATCTTCGTGCCGGTCGGCGTGCCCGGGGCGGTCGTGGTGGCCGGTGTGCCCGTCGGCGTGGCCGGCGCGGTCGTCGTGCTGGCGCTCATCGGTCATCTCCGTTCGAAGTCGTGCTGCGGGCACCCGACGCGCCGCCGGAGACGGCTCCGGACAACGGTCGGGACCCTGCTCCGGACATGGCGAGGACGGGCTGGGACTGCGTGACGGCGCTCGGGGAGCCCTGGACCTGCGGCTGACGGTGCTGGTTCGTGTGCTCCGTCTTCTCCCAGCCGTTCTGCCCGCGCACGTGGCGGACGACGCTCCGCACGGCCGCTGCCGCGAGGAAGATCTGGTACGGGATGAGCCCGAGCACGAGCTTCACGTAGTCGCGGACGCGGACCTTCTCCTGGTAGATGCGGCCGAACTCGTTGAGGCCGACGATCTCGACGGCCAACAGCATGAGCGTCGGCGCGACCGGGATGAACGACACCAGCGCCACGGCGGTCGGCACCTTGACGAAGACGATCATCAGGACGCTGAGCGGGATGAGCAGGCCGGTGGCCGCCTGGACGAACGGCATGACGAGCAGGTACCGGGCGAAGAACCGCTGCTTGGCGGTGGGGAGCTTCTTGTACTCGCCCTTCGCCAGCACCTGGAGGAAGCCCTGGTTCCAGCGCGTGCGCTGCTTGAGGAGGGACACGAAGGTCGGCGGGGTCTCCTCACGGGTGACCGCCTCCGGGCTGTAGGCCACGACGACCTTGGCACCGTCGGCAGAGAGCCGGACGCCGAGCTCGCAGTCCTCGGCGAGGCAGTGCGCGTCCCACCCGTTCGACCAGTCGAGCCGCTCCTTCGTGACGAACACGGTGTTGCCGCCGAGCGGGATGAACTTGGACTCGGCGTGGAAGTGCAGACGCGAGCGGAACCAGAAGTAGTACTCGAGCACGTTGCGGAGGCTCCACCAGCTCGACCGGAAGTTCATCAGCTGCACGCCGCCCTGGACGACATCCGCGTTCGTCTCCTGGAATCGCGAGTCGACGAGCGACAGGAGCTTCGGGTAGACCTCGTCCTCGGCGTCGAACACGCCGACGATGTCGCCGGTCGCGGACTGCAGCGCGAGGTTCATCGCCTTCGGCTTGTTCTTCGGGAGGGTGTCGTCGACGACGACGCGGATCAGTTCCGGGTGCCGTGCGGCGGCCTCGCGGACGACGCGGTCGGTCTCGGGGTCGTCCTCGCCGACGATCGCGATGATCTCGAAGTCCGGGTGGTCCTGCATCGCGAGCATGTCGAGGGTCTCCCCCATGACGTCCTGCTCGTGACGGCCGGGCACCAACAACGTGAAGCGGTGCGCGGCGGGCAGCGGGTCGGCGCTGAAGCTCGTCGACTTGAGCGCATCGCGGGAGCGCCACGCGTGCAGCATCCACCAGAGCGTCGAGAGCGCGATGCAGGTCAGGAGGATCGAGGTGGCGATGAGTGCCGAGTACCCGATCCACTCGCCGATGCTCCAGGAGCCCGTCGAGACCGCGCCGGAACCACCGGTGGGGACTGTGCTGGTCCCTCGGTTCGGCGTGTCGTCGGCGGGGCCGTTCTGGCTCGGCTGCAGGACGGCGGCGGCGAGCGTGGTGGCATGCGATGCAAGCGAGCTGATGAGGTGACTACTCATGGACCAGGGCCTCCTTGGGACGGGGAACGACTGCCGTGTGTGCGACGGAACGGGACGTCGTGCCGAGCACGAGACCGATTCCGCTGCCGGCGACGTTGTCGGCGAGGGTCGAGGTGGGAACGAGTACGGGATGCGAGGGGAACGGGACGCGGCTGATCGCGGTGGACGACTCGAGCGGACGCAGGGTGGAACGGCTGGGACACGGCGGTCCGTGCACCTTGGCTGTCCCCAGGACGGGGATCACCCGTTCGAGGGTCATGGTTCGGGTCATGTCACTCATTCGGGGGCGCTCGATGATGTGTTTGGGTGGGTACCGGGTCGTCCAGGCGTTTGCCAGAAACGTGACATCTCTGGTTCACACGGGGACGGCCGACCGTGTCGCGTCGCCATCGGTGCGGCGGCCGTCGACGCGCGGGAGCGTCGACGACGGGTCGGCGGCCGCGTCACTCGGTTCGACGAGACGGCCTCTCCGCGTCGTCGCCAGGGAGCGGGACGCGTCGTGCGCCCACTGTGTCACGCCGGGCGTCCCCCGTCCGGGGGACATGAGGAATCATGCGCTGAGTGGACACGCGGGCCGGGCCGGACGGGAGGCGCGCTGCGGGCCCGCCCCGCGCCTCCCGTCCGGCTGGCGCGCGGGGGCCGCGCCCTGCGGGCGTCCTGTCCTGTCCTGTCCTGTCGCGTACCCGACCCGTCTTGTCCTGTCCGCCGACCGTGCAGTTCGACCCCGTCCTGGGCCCGCAAACACGGCCGAAGTGCACGCTCGGCGGCCGCGCGTCCGCGGCGAGCCCCTCCACAGGGCCGGGTTCTCCACAGATGGGAGCTCCGGGCGGCCACGTGGGAATGGCCTCGGCCAGCATGACGACATGACCGCTCGCCGACCGCTCCCTCGCGCGCTCCGCGACGAGCCCTTCGCCGTGCGGGACGCCATGACCCGGGGCGTCGACCGGCACCGGCTCGGTCGATCGGACCTGACCGCACCGTTCCGCGGCGTCCGCACACCGGCTGTGTCGCAGTCCGGTCCTGGCCCGAGGACCGTCCTCGAGACGCTCCGCGCGTTCCAGCCCCTCCTCGCGCGCGACCAGGCGTTCAGCCACACCACCGCGGCGATGGTCTGGGGCATCCCGCTCCCCCGCGCGTTCCAGGGGGTCGAACCGATCCACGTCGTCACGCTCCGACCCGACGCGGCCATGCGGCGTCGCGGGGTGGTCGGACACCGCGGCGCCCGGTCGACACCACTCGAGCGGTACCGAGGTGTGGCGGTCACGGACCCGGTGTCCACCTGGATGGCGCTCGGGAGCCTGCTCGACGTCGACGACCTCGTCATCGCTGCGGATGCGGTGGTCGGCGAACTGCGGCTCGCGAGGCTCGAGCACCTCCATGGCGCAGTCGCGAGAGCTCCGGGCGTGCGGGGCGTCCGGAACCTCCGCGCCGCACTGGTCGATGCGCGGACGGGTTCGCGGTCCCCCGGCGAGACACGCCTCCGACTCGTGCTGACCCGCGGGGGCCTCCCGGAACCCGAGCGCAACCTCGACGTCGTCGTGGCCGGACGCCGGATCGCGTGCGTCGATCTCGCCTACCCGGCCGCGCGGCTGGCCATCGAGTACGACTCCGACCTCCATCGGACGGATCCGGCGGCGTACCGGAAGGACCTGACACGCTCCGAACGCCTGAAGGACGTGGGGTGGTGGGTGATCCGCGCGACGGCGTTCGACGTCGGGGTCGGTGCTCCGGAGTTCCTCGCCCGGGTCCGTCGCTTGCTCCGGGCGGGCTCGGGTGTCGGCCATCGCCCGCAACCGCGTCCATCGGAGCCGCCTCACCCGCGGTGAGCGTGCAGTTCGGCCGCGTGCGCCCGGCGCTGACGTGGCAGAACTGCACGGTCGGCGGGGCGCCCGAGTTCGGAGGTGGCACACCGGGACCCGCGCTTGGATCTGGGCCCGCCTCCCCGCCCGCATCCGCACCCGCGCCCGCGCCCGCACCCGCACCTGCACCTGCACCTGCACCTGCACCTGCACCCGCACCCGCACCCGCGGTGAGCGTGCAGTTCGGCCCCGTGTTTCCGGAGGCGACACGTCGGAACTGCACGGTCGGCGCGGCTCCGGGAGTGAATCCGCGCGAAACAATTGGTTGTCGGATCAACAATTCCGCCCCGGTTGCAGTAGAGTGACGGTCGATGCGCTTGCATCGACCAGGCCATCCGGCAGACCACCACCCCCGAGGAGCACTCATGGCACTCACCGCATCCACCATCCCCGGCTACGCCGCCGGCACCTGGACCCTCGACCCGGCGCACTCCGAGGTCGCCTTCAGCGTCCGCCACCTCGCGATCAGCAAGGTCAAGGGCAAGTTCGAGCAGTTCGACGCCACCCTCACCACGGGCGAGAACCCGCTCGACACCTCGATCTCCGCGACGATCGAGATCGCCAGCGTCAAGACCGGCCAGGAGCAGCGCGACGGCCACCTCCGCACCAGCGACTTCTTCTCGGCGGACGAATTCCCGCAGATCACCTTCACGTCGACCGGCATCCGCGAGGACGGCGACGACCTCCTCGTCGACGGCGACCTCACGATGAAGGGCGTCACCAAGCCCGTCACGCTGAAGACCGAGTTCGGAGGCATCACCACGGACGGCTACGGCCAGACCAAGCTCGGCGTCGAGGCCACGACCAAGATCGACCGCACCGGGTTCGGCGTCACCTGGAACGCTGCGACCGAGGCCGGCGGACTGACGCTCGGCAACGACGTCACGATCACGCTCGACCTGCAGTTCACCGCTGCCGCCGCGTAGTCCACTCCGAACGAAGCCCCGGGCCCACACGTGGGACCGGGGCTTCGTCGTGTCCGCGGTGTCGAGCCCACAGCATGGAGACCGCGGCATGCAGTCCGGGGCGTCGGATCCGGAGCAGTGACCCCAGTCCTCCCCAGTCCGGCAGGCGGTCGCCGTCGTCCCCAGCCGGGAGGCGCGACCCGGCCGTGCGCACAGCGCACGGCGTAGCGTGGAACCGCTCCGATCCTCCCGGCCGACACCCGGGAATCGCCCAGCCGCCGTGCGCGTTCTCCTGACCGCGTTCCGCGGCACGGACGGAGCGACGCCAGCACGAACGGGAGCACCACGATGGCACACGACTGGATCGACCTGCAGGAACGGGCCGCCGCCGAGTTCGGCCGCAGACTCGCAGCCGTCACCGACTGGGATGCCCCGACGCCGGATTCCGAGTGGACGACGCGCGACCTCGTCACCCACGTGATCGACGAACAGCGGTGGATCCCGCTGCTCCTGACCGGCCGCGACCATGAGCAGGCCGAAGCCGACCTCGAACCGATCGGTGACGACCTCGTCGCCGCGTGGTCGTCGTTCGCGGCGGCGGCGACCGCAGCGTGGCACGACGTCCCCATGGACACCCCCGTGCACCTGTCGACCGACACCGTCCGCGCCGGCGACTACCTCGCCGAGCAGACATCGGACATCACGATCCACACGTGGGACCTCGCTCGCGCGACCGGGTCGGACGAACGCCTCCCCGACGACCTGGTCGAGGCCGTGTGGACCGTCTTCGAACCCCAGATCGACTCGCTCGCCGCGAGCGGTCTGTACGACGCGCCGGTGCGCGTCGACGACCAGGCACCACTCCAGACACGATTGCTCGCCGCGACCGGCCGCGACGCGCGGGACAGGACAGCAGCATGAAAACCGTTCGACTCGGCACCTCCGGCCTCGAGATCAGCGCCGTCGTCCTCGGGATGATGAGCTACGGCGAACCGGACCGTGGTGGCCACCCGTGGAGCGTCGGGCTCGACGAGTCACGCCCGTTCATCCGCCGCGCGTTCGAGGCCGGCATCACGACCTTCGACACCGCCAACGTCTACTCGCTCGGATCGAGCGAGGAGATCACCGGCACTGTGCTCAAGGAACTGGCACCGCGCGAGGACGTCCAGATCCTCACCAAGGTCAACGGGCGGATGCGCGACGGCCGGAACGGCGCCGGACTCTCCCGGGCGACGATCATGCACGAGATCGACGCCTCGCTCACACGCCTCGGGACCGACTACGTCGACGTCTACCAGATCCACCGGTTCGACCCGAACGTCCCGATCGCGGAGACCATGGAGGCCCTGCACGACGTCGTGAAGGCCGGCAAGGCCCGTTACATCGGCGCGAGCAGCATGTGGGTGTGGCAGTTCGCCGAGATGCAGCACACGGCGGAGCTGCACGGGTGGACACCGTTCGTGTCGATGCAGGACCAGTACAACCTCCTCGAGCGCGAAGAAGAACGCGAGATGCACCCGTACTGCGCTGCGACCGGCGTCGGCGTGATCCCCTGGAGCCCGCTCGCGCGTGGCAAGGTCACGCGACCGTGGGGCGAGTCCGGGACCAAGCGCGAAGGGACGGACGAGTTCGGCAAGACCCTCTACCGGCAAGACGAGGACGCCAACCGGGCGATCGTGGACGCGGTCGCCGCGGTGGCCGAGGGGCGAAGCGTCCCGATGGCACAGGTCGCCCTGGCGTGGGCGGCGGGCAAGTCGGCGGTGACGGCGCCGATCGTGGGTGCGACGAAGGCCCACCACATCGACGACGCCGTCGCGGCCAGCGACATCGAGCTGACCCAGGACGAGATCGACCAGCTCGAAGCGCCCTACACGCCGCGGGAACCGTCGGGGTTCTGAGGACGCAGCCCGGGGCTCAGGGCTCAGGGCTCAGGGCTCAGGGCTCAGGCCACAGCCTGGGCGCGGAGTCGTTCGATCCGGACGAGCGCTGCCCGCTCGGTCCCGGGCCGACCGCCGAGCACCCGGCCGATCCCGTCGAGCACGAGCTTCGTCGACGTGATCGCCGGGGCCTGGAGTGGCCCGATGGACGGCGTCCGCAGTCCGAGCAGCTTCCGGTGCCGCGGGTCGAGCGAGGCGACCGCTCCCTCGAAGAGCACCCGGTAGCCGGGCTGCAGCAGGCGGGCGAGCGGCGGGTTCCGGATGAACCGCACCACCTCGAGCGTCCGTGAACTTACCGCGAGTTCGCCCCGGTCGAGGTACCCGTCCATCGCCGCACGCAGCTCGGCGTCCGATTCCGGCGCGTCGACGACGTGCATCAACCGCCCTGCCGTCGCCCATTCCCGGACGTACGCATCCGCACCGCCCGGGATCGGTCCGCCCCACAGCTCGGCACTCCGCAGGAACCCGTCCGCGAAGGCCAGATGCACCCACCGCAGCAGGTCCGGGTCGTTCGCGGTGTAGTCCCGGGTGACCCCGTGCCCGTCGACGAACGTCCCGTGCACCCGCTCGTGCAGGCGCAGGACCCACTCGCTGCCGGCGGTGGCGGTGGCGGTGTCGCCGTGCGAGACGGTGTAGATCCAGCGGATGGTGCCGGCCAGACGCCCGAACGGGTCCTCGCGGAACCGGGAGTGGTCGTACACGCCGGCGAGCGCACCCGGGTGCAGGGCCTGCACGAGGAGCGCGCGGATCCCGGCGACGATCGTGGACATGCCGCCGTGCACCGCCCACGTCGCGGAGTCCGGCCCGAAGAACCCTGCATCGGTGCCGTGCTCGAGATCGTCGATCCACGCCGGGCGAGTGGTGGAACTGCCGGTGAACGTCTCGTTGAGCCGATCGCGCATCGCAGTGGCAAGGGAAACCATGTCCGAATTGTCCGCCGCGCGCCTGACATCCTGCACGGTCCGCTCCCAGCGCCCTCCCGGTCGGGCCTCTAGGGTGGTCGGCGTGAGCAACGACACGCCACGGCCATGGCTGGCCAGCTACGCGCCCGGAGTTCCGCACGACATCGACGAACCGACCGGTTCGCTGCCGGACATCGTGGAGACCTCGGCGAGCCGGTTCCCACGCCACGTGGCTCTCGAGTTCTTCGGCCGGACGACCACGTACGCGGAGCTGCAGCGGCAGATCGAACGGGCCGCGAACGGTCTCCGCCGGCTCGGGGTCGTCGCCGGCGACCGTGTTGCGCTCGTCCTGCCCAACTGTCCACAGCACGTCGTCGCGTTCTACGCCGTGCTGCGGCTCGGTGCGATCGTGGTCGAGCACAATCCGCTGTACACGCCGCGTGAGCTCCGGCACCAGTTCGAGGACCACGGGGCGAAGGTCTCGATCGTGTGGGACAAGACGGTCGCGACGCTCCAGGACTTCCCGTCCGACCTCCGGCAGCGCGCGATCGTGTCGGTCGACCTGACGCGCGCGATGCCGAGGAGCACCCGGGCCGCGCTGGCGCTCCCGCTCGCAAAGGCGCGGGAGTCCAGGGACCGGTTGACGACGACGGTTCGCGGCACGACGAAGTGGGACGACCTGGTGGACGGCCGTCGGCTCCGCCGGCGCCATCCGCGACCGGCCACCGACGACGTCGCCCTCATCCAGTACACCTCGGGGACGATGGGCTCGCCGAAGGGTGCCGTGCTGTCCCACCGGAACCTCATCGCGAACGCCGCCCAGGCACGCGCCTGGATCCCGCAGATCACCCCGGGCGACTGCACGGTGTACGCGATCCTGCCGATGTTCCACGCCTACGGGCTCACGCTCTGCCTCACCTTCGCGATGAGCATGGGCGCCCGCCTCGTGCTGTTCCCCGCGTTCGACCCCGCGCTCGTCCTCAAGGCGATGAAGAAGCACCCGCCGACGTTCCTGCCCGCCGTTCCGCCGATCTACGCTCGGCTGCAGCACGCCGCCGACGCCGCGGGCATCTCGCTCCGCGGGATCGAGATCGGCATCTCCGGCGCGATGCCGCTCAGCAAGGACGTCATCGAGCCGTGGGAGGAACGCACCGGCGGGACCCTCGTCGAGGGCTACGGTCTGTCCGAGACCTCGCCCGTCATCATGGCGAACCCGGTGTCCGACGGTCGGCGACTCGGCACGATCGGCGTGCCGTTCCCGTCGACGCACATCCGCGTCGCCGACCCGGACGACCCGTCGCGGGACGTGCCCGTCGGGGAGGCCGGCGAACTGCTCGTCAAGGGCCCGCAGGTGTTCTCCGGGTACTGGGGCCGTGCCGAGGCGACGGACGAGGCCTTCACGGCCGACGGCTGGTTCCGGACCGGCGACATCGTGTCGATCGACGCGGACGGCTACGTGGCGATCGTCGACCGGCTCAAGGAGCTGATCATCACGGGTGGGTTCAACGTGTCACCGTCCGAGGTCGAGGACGCGCTCATCGCCTCGCCCGCCGTCCGCGAGGTCGCCGTCGTCGGCATCACGCAGGGCGGGAACGAACAGGTCGTCGCGGCCGTCGTGCCGACCGACCCGGCATCGTTCGACGCCGACGCCCTCCGCGAGTTCGCCCGCGAGCACCTCGCCGCCTACAAGGTCCCGCGGCGCATCGTCGTCGTCGAGGACCTGCCGCGGTCGATGATCGGCAAGGTGCTCCGTCGCAAGGTCCGGGACCGGATCGTGGACGGACGCTGACCGCGACCCCCACGGGCAAGGTCCGGGACCGGATCGTGGACGGACGCTGACCGCACCCCTCAGGACACGTGCACGGCCGGTCGACGAGTGACGTCCGCCTCGGCCTCGCGGAGGACCTCACGGGTGACCGGGGCGACCTCGCCCCCGCCGGTGAACAGGAACCGCAGCATGTTGCGGATCGGGCTGCCCTCGGTCCACTCGAAGTAGATGCCGGGGACGACACCGGTGAGGTCGCGGATCGCGAGCAGTGTCGACGCGATCGTGTTGGGCACGTTGCCGGACCGGACCCGGAGCACGCGGAAGCCGGACGTCACGACGCCCTCGACGACGAGGTCCTCCTCGAAGTCCGACGAGTCGGCCGGCAGCACCTCGAGGAACATCGTCGGCACCCGCGCCGGGATCCCCGCGTTCCGGCGTTCCACGCGACCCTTCTCGCGGTAGGACTCGGCGGTCCCGGACCCGGGCTCGTTCGAGATGATGCAGATCGTGCTGAACTGGTCCGCGTCGGCCTCGACGAACTGCCGGGCGACGGCGTCGAGTTCGATCGACGACGCACGGAGCTCGAACGACCGGCGGACCCGGGACACGAGTGACACGACGACGATCGCGATGATGAAGATCGCGGCGATCCGGACACCGTCCGGGCGTTCGATGACGTTCGCGACGGTCGTGTAGAAGAACACGACCGTCACGAACCCGAACGCGATCATGCGCTTCCGCTGCCGTCGGCGTCGTGCCGAGAGCGTCACCGCGACGGAGGCGCTGGAGATGAGGACGAGCACGCCCGTCGCGTACGCCCCACCCTGGGCGTCCACGTCGGCGCGGAAGATGATCGTGATCGCGAAGGCGATGAGCGTGAAGATGATGACGAGCGGCCGGACGGCGCGAGCCCACTGCGGTGCCATGCCGTAGCGGGGCAGGAACCGCGGCACCAGGTTGAGCAGACCCGCCATCGCGCTCGCGCCGGCGAACCAGAGGATCGCGACCGTCGAGAAGTCGTAGATGCTCCCGAACACGCCCCCGAGGTACTCGTGCGCCAGATAGGCGAGCGCGCGCCCGTTCGCCTGCCCGCCGGGCTGGAACTCCCGCTGCGGGATCAGGAACGTCGTCACGATGCTCGACAGGATGAGGAAGGAGCTCATGATGATGGCCGCCGTCGTGAGCAGGCGACGCGTCCCTCGGATCCGGCCTTCCGGGCGTTCGGTGTGCTCGTCCGACGGGTCCCCGGTGACCTGCGGCATCACGGAGACGCCGGTCTCGAACCCGGACAGGCCAAGGGCGAGCTTCGGGAACACCACGAGCGCGATGCCGATCATGACGAGCGGGTTCGCGTGCTGTGTCGTGAGCCCCGTCCACCAGTCGCTCGCCACGCTCGGCCGTTGGAAGACGTGCACGAACGCGACGAACACGACCACGACGTTCAACGTGAGGTAGACCGCGACGAGGCCGACCGCGATGCCGATCGCCTCGCGGAACCCGCGGAGGAACACCACGCCGAGCAGTGCGATGAGCGCCAGGGTGAGCGGCACCGGGATGTCCGTGAACCAGTGCGGTGTGAACGGGTTCTCGGCGATGTGCGCGGTGGCGTCCGCGGCCGACAGGGTGATGGTGATCATGAAGTCGGTGACGGCGAACCCGAGCAGCACGAGCACGAGGAGCTTTCCGGCCCACCACGGCAGGAGCTTCTCGAGCATCGCGATCGAACCCGCCCCGCGGAAGCTGTCGTTCGCGACGCGACGGTACACCGGGAGCGCGCCGAAGAGGGTCACGAGGACCAGGACGATGGTGGCGACCGGCGACAGCAGCCCGGCGGCGAGCGCAGCGATCGCCGGCTGGTACCCGAGGGTGGAGAAGTAGTCCACGCCGGTCAGGCACATCACCCGCCACCACGAGTGGGTCTTCTCGACCTCGGTCTGGTGCGGACCCTGCTGTGCGGCCTTCGTCGTGGCACCCTGCAGCATCCAGGCCGTGACGCGGTCGCGGCGTGCGGCGATCCGGATCGCGGCGGTCGTCGGGGGCAGGGCCGGGGGCGTGTCGGGAGCGCTCATCTCACGTCGAGGATAGGGCCTACTTCGCGCTGATCCGCGTGTACTTGTCGACGCTCCACGGGACGAACACCGCGAGCATCACCCCGATCCCGATCAGCACGGTCACGAGCGGGTGCTGCATCGTCCAGATGTCGGGGACTCGGGTCGAGCCGACGTTGCCGAACAGCTCGCGCGCGGCCTGCACCAGGGACGACACCGGGTTCCACTCGGCGAACACGCGGAGCACGAGCGGCAGCGTGTCGCTCGGCACGAACGCGTTCGAGACGAAGGTCAGCGGGAACAGGATCATGAAGGACGCGTTGTTGATGACCTCGGGCGTCTTGACGCTCATGCCGAGCAGCGCCATCACCCAGCTGAACGAGTAGCTGAACAGCAGCAGGAGCGCGACGCCGCCGACGAACTCGAGCGGCGACGAGTTCACCCGCCACCCGACGGCCAGCCCGGTGAGCATCATGATGACCATCGAGATGGTGTTCAGCACGAGGTCGCTGTTGGTCCGCCCGATGAGCACCGCCGACGCACTCATCGGCAGCGTGCGGAACCGGTCGATGAGCCCTTCCTTGAGGTCCTGCGCCATCGCGGAGCCGGAGAAGGTCGCGCCGAACACCACCGTCTGCGCGAAGATCCCCGCCATCAGGAACTGCGTGTAGTCGGTTCCCCGCACGGCGATCGCCCCGCCGTACACCTGGCTGAACAGCAGCACGAACATGATCGGCTGCAGCACCGCGAACACGAGCATGTCCGGGGAGCGCTTGATCTTCGTGAGGTTCCGCCTGGTGATCGTCCAGCCGTCAGAGAACCAGACGGCGACCGGCGCGGTCACGACGACCGGGAGCGGCCCGATCGACGGCCGACCGATGATGGTCATCGTGCCGTCTCCCGTTCGCGCGCCGGGCCCGGGGCCGCAGGAGGACGGACGCCCGCAGCCGCGTCGGCCGACCCGCCGCCGGCGATCCGGCCGTCCGCAGCCCCGCCGCCAGCAGACCCGCCGTCGTCAGCGCCGCCGTCGGGCGCGGCCGCATGACCGGTCAGGCGGAGGAAGACGTCGTCGAGTGTCGGCCGACGCATGCCGGCGTCGTGCAGCGCGACACCGGCGCAGTCGAGGTCCGCGAGGATCCGCTGGAGCGCGGCCGGACCGTCCACGACGGCGATCGAGTGCGTCCGGCCGTCGCCCGAGCTCTCGACGTCGCCGTTCCCGTGCCGCCGGAGCGCGTCGACGACGGCGGACGCGGACGCACTGTCCACGACGGTCACGACGACACGGTGTCCGCCGACCTGTGCCTTCAGTTCGTCCGACGTGCCGCGGGCGATCACCCGGCCGTCGTCGATGACCGCCACGTCGTCGGCGAGCCGGTCGGCCTCCTCCAGGTACTGCGTCGTCAGGAGCACCGTGGCACCGTCCGCGACGAGGTGCTCGATGACGTCCCAGAGCGCCAGCCTGCTCCGGGGGTCGAGACCGGTCGTCGGCTCGTCGAGGAACAGCACCCGGGGGTTCATGACGAGCGCACCCGCGAGGTCGATCCGGCGCCGCATGCCACCGGAGAACCCCTTGACCGGCCGGTCGCCTGCCTCGGAGAGGTCGAACACGTCGATGAGCTCCCGAGCCCGGGCCCGCGACGCCGCCCGACCGAGGTGGTAGAGGCGCCCGATCATCTCGAGGTTCTCGAACCCGGTGAGGTTCTCGTCGACCGCGGCGTACTGCCCGGACACCCCGATCGAGCGACGGGTGGCCTGCGGGTCAGCGAGCACATCGACCCCGGCGATCGTGGCGCGACCGGAGTCCGGACGGACGAGCGTCGTGAGGACCTTCACGGTCGTCGTCTTGCCGGCGCCGTTCGGCCCGAGCAGGGCGGTCACGGTGCCTTCGGGAACGTCGAGGTCGAGTCCCGCGAGCGCATGGACCGGGCCCGACCCGGACGCGTAGGTCTTGGTCAGCCCTGCTGCCTCGATGATCGACATCGGCCGCTCCTCGGTCGTCGTGCGTCGTGGTCTGCGATCCGGCGCCCCACCACGGCCGGGGCTCGCGACTCAGATGCCGAAGTCGCCGCCGAGGTCCTGGTCGAAACCGCCGCCGTCGCCCCATCCGGCGCTGTCGAACCCGCCGCCGTCCGAGGCCCCGCCGTCGGAGCCGGTGTCTCCGGACCCAGCACCCTCCGAACCGCCGTCGCCCGCAGCATCCGTACCGCCGTCGAACGATCCGGGATCCGGCAGGAAGGCGCTCATGATCGTGGACCCGATGACGTACCCGGCCACCGACCCGAGGATCGAGGCGCCGAGCATGCTGCCGAACCCGGGGCCCTGCCGCTGCGCCCCCATCCCGCCCCCGAGTCCACCGAGCGAGCGCTCCATGGTGCCGGGCTGGCGGATCTCGGAGCGGGTCGCAGCCTGCGCGAGGGACCGTGGGTCGTCGGCACGCGGGGCGTCTCCGGCCGGCGCGTTCCGGGAGAGCTCGTCGAACACCATGCGGCGCTGCTCGGGCGTCAGGCGCTCGAACGCCTCGGTGTGGACTTCCTCGATGCGCTCGGGCGGCGCCGTGCGGAGCAGGTAGCGGTACCGGTCGACAGCCTGTTCGTCAGCCGACCGCGGTCCCGACTGAGCCGGTCCGGACGACGCACCGCCCTGGTAGGACTGCTCGCCGTACCGGTACTGCGAGTCGGGCTGCCGGCCGTACTGCCCCCGCCCGTCCTGCGTCGTGGGCTGCTGCTGGTCGTCACGGCCGAGCAGCCGGTCGAGGAAACCCATGGTGTCGCTCCTTCGGGGTCGATGGCGTCTCAGGCTACGGAGCACCGTCGAGCACGCGCTGTACGGCTGCTCAGAATGTGCCCGACCCAGCTGTCAGGGGGCTGTGCACCGTCGGCGTCAGCGAGCGGCGCGGTGCTCCTCCACCGTCTCCTCGACCGACGCCTCGGGACGACGACGAGCGGCACGACGCTCGGCACGACGGACGAGCGGACCCACCACCATCCGCCAGCCGAGCAGGAACACCCCGGTCACGATCGTCGCGACGATGAGGAACGACAGCGGGAGCGGGTTCCCGTCCTCGACGCCCTGACCACTCGCGACGCGGATCACCATGCCGACGAACACCGTGAGGATCCACGCGACGCCACCGGTCGGCCAGAGGGCGAGCGGGCGTGACCAGCCTCCGGTCGTCACGTAGGCGATCGCCCAGCCGGCGAGGAACGGGTACGCCGTGACCCACAGCGTCCAGGGCGTCACGCCTTCCCCGTGGGAGAGGCGGCCGATCAGCGCGAACACGACGAGGAGCACGACGTCGACGACGGCGGCGAGCCAGGAGAAGGAGCGAGTCGTCACACGCCCATTGTCGCAGCCCCGCTCAGAACAGTCCGTCGTGCGGGCGGTCGTCGCGCTCGTCGAACCCGGCGAACATGTCCGACACGAGCGCCGCGATCTGCGGTTCGACGAGTCGGTCGACGGCCTCGGCGATCCGTCCGCGGTGGTCGACGAGGGCGAGGCAGACGGCGGTGCCCGTCGCCCGCGCGCACTCGTCGGACAGGGCGATCTCGTGGTGGAGCGCCGCCTTCGCCTCGTCCGACAGCGGCTCGCGCGGGACCTGCTCCGCGGCGCCGGTGCCCTCGAGTTCGGCGAGCGTGAACAGGAACGGCTCCCCCGGGGTCGGTTCCGGGTCGATGTCGAGCCCCTGGAACTCCGGCGACAGGCCGTCGGCGGGCTGGTAGCCGGCGTGTCGACGGCGGGCAGCCATCCGGTCGAGCTCACGGCCGAGGAGCGGCAGGTTCTTCGCGGTGTACTCGTCGACCGCTGCGTCGACGATCGTGGAGACCCGGCCGATCAGGGCGTGCTGGACGGCGTGCGGGACGTCCGGGCCGAAGCCGGCCGCGGTCGCGATCGGGGACCCGGTGCACTTCCGGCAGATCCGGGTGCGGGGACGGGCGGAGCCGATCTGCCACCGTGGCAGCCATCGGAGCCAGACGTCGACGGCGTTCCGCACGCGTCCGTCGATCCCGTCCATGGGACAAGCGTACGGACGGGAGGCGCGGATCACCCGTTCCCGCACGGAACGATGCACGAACGGGTGCGCTGGTCAGTGCGTCGGGCCGGTGACGAAGTCGATGAGCTCCTCCACCCGGCCGAGCAGCGACGGCTCCAGGTCCGCGTAGGACCGGACCTGCCCGAGGATCCGCTGCCACGCCCGAGCGATGTCCGCCTGCTCCTCGTGCGGCCAGCCGAGCGCGTCGCAGATGCCGTGCTTCCACTCGATCGACCGCGGGATCGTCGGCCACTCCCGCAAGCCGAGCCGCGCGGGCTTCACGGACTGCCAGACGTCGACGTACGGGTGTCCGACGACGAGCACGTGCGCGCCCCACTTCCCGCGCATCACCGCCTCGGCGAACCGGGACTCCTTCGACCCCGGCACGAGGTGGTCGACGAGCACGCCGACGCGACGATCCCGGTCCGGCCGGAAGTCGTCGAGGACCGCCGCGAGGTTGTCGACGCCCTCGAGGTACTCCACCACGACGCCCTCGACGCGGAGGTCGGCACCCCAGACCTTCTCGACGAGCTCGGCGTCGTGCCGTCCCTCGACCATGATCCGGGAGGGCAGGGCGACCCGCGCCCGCTCCCGTTCCACGGCGAAGCTGCCGGACGCGGTGCGCGCGCGACCGGCGGCCGGTCCGGATGCCGGCAACGGTCCTCCCGGTCGACCCAGGCTGAGCGGCGCGGCGACGGGTGCCGGCTTGCGGAACGGGACCGTGCTGCCGGGTCCCCCGCCGCCGGGGCGGTTCACCGGCGCGCCGGGACGCCCGAGCCGGACGAGCTCGCCCTCGAGCAGGAACTGGCCCGTGGCGGGGAAGGAGCGCGTGCGGCCCTTCCAGTCCTCGAGCTCGACGTTGCCGGCCTCGAGCCGCACGACGGCACCCGCCCATCCGGATGCCGGGTCCTCGAGGACCATGTCGCGTTCGAGCGGGACCTCCCGGACGAGCTTCCGACCCTTCGAGCGCCAGTCGCCGGAGAGCACGTCCCCGCCGTATCGATCGTCGTCCACCTTCAGGAGCGTAACGTCGTGGCGTCCCCCTCCGGCTCCGTCGCCCTGGCGCGTCGGAACGTGCCGCGCGGCGAGCCGAGACCGCCGAACGGAAGGCTCATCCATGCGTGCAACCGTCATCCACGACGCCCGTGACATCCGTGTCGAGGACCGTGACGTCCCGACGATCCTCCGCCCGACCGACGCCGTCGTGCAGGTCGTCGCGGCCTGCGTCTGCGGGTCGGACCTCTGGCCGTACCGCGGCGTCCGCGAGACGACGGAACCCCGCGCGATCGGACACGAGTTCGTCGGGACCGTGACCGAGGTCGGCGACGACGTGACCGACCTGCACGTCGGCGACTTCGTCATCGCGCCCTTCACCACGAACGACGGTACCTGCCAGGCGTGCCGGCACGGGGTCACCTCGAGCTGCGACCACCAGTCCACCTTCGGCGTCACCCCCGATGCGTACGGCGAGGCGCTCGGCGGGGCGCAGGCCGAGTTCGTGCGGGTCCCGGACGCGCAGGCGTCGCTCGTCGTCGTCCCCGGACCCGTCGACGAGGCGCTGATCCCGTCGCTCCTCACCCTGTCCGACGTGTTCTCCACCGGCCACCATGCCGCTGTGTCGGCCGAGGTCGGTCCCGGCAAGACGGTCGTCGTCGTCGGCGACGGCGCGGTCGGGCTGTCCGCGGTGCTCGCGGCGTCCCGGCTCGGTGCGGACCGCGTGATCGCGATGAGCCGCCACGCCGACCGGCAGGCACTCGCGACGGAGTTCGGTGCGACCGACATCGTCGCGACCCGCGGGGACGAGGGCGTCGCCGAGGTCCGTGCCCTGCTCGGCGGCGACCTCGCCGACTGCGCACTCGAGGCCGTCGGCACGAAGGAGAGCATGGACCAGGCACTCCGGGTCGTGCGCCCGGGTGGGAACGTCGGCTACGTGGGTGTGCCCGCCGGTGGACCCGAGCTCCCGCTCCCGTACCTGTTCGGGCACAACGTCACGGTCGGCGGCGGCATCGCACCCGCCCGCGCCTACATCGAGGAGCTGCTCCCCGACGTGCTGTCCGGTGCGGTCCAGCCCGGCAGGGTCTTCGACCTGGAGCTCCCGCTCGAGGAGGCCGCCGAGGCGTACGCGGCGATGGACGAGCGGCGCGCGATCAAGGTGCTGCTCCGTCCGTAGCCCGGTCCCGGCATACGATCTCGGATGGGCGCTCGTGCCCGACCGGGATCGGAGGGACGGATGCGCGTTCTCGTCGTCGAGGACGAGGCCCCGCTGCGCGTGCGCGTCGTCGCGGGGCTCGTCCGGGCGGGGATGGCCGCCGACCCGGCCGGGTCCATCGCCGAGGCCGGGTTCGCGATGGCGGTGAACCGGTACGACTGCGTCGTCGCCGACCGAGGGCTCCCGGACGGGGACGCCGTCGACTTCGTGTCCGCGCTCCGGGCCGACGGGAACGCCGTGCCGGTCCTGCTGCTCACGGCGCATGGCCGGCTCGACGAGCGCGTCGCAGGGTTCGAGCACGGCGCCGACGACTACCTCGTCAAGCCGTTCGCACTCGCCGAACTCGTCGTCCGCATCCGGGCGTTGACGCGTCGGACGCACCCGCCCCGCGTCCCGGTCGTGACGGTCGGCGACGTCGAACTCGACCTCGCACGACGGCGGGTGTCCCGCGCCGGTGTCCTGCTGACGCTCACCGCCAAGGAGTTCGCCGTGCTCGACGTGCTCGCCGAGCGACCGGACGAGGTCGTGACGCGCACCGAGCTGATCGATCGGTGCTGGGACGACGCGACCGAGCCGATGTCGAACGTCGTGGACGTCGTGATCGGTCAGCTCCGCCGACGGCTCGGCCCACCGGAGGTCATCGAGACCGTGCGCGGCGCCGGCTACCGGCTCTCCGGGGCACCGTGAGCACGGTCCCGGCCGGCACGGCGGCCCGGCGACTCCGCCGGACCCGGATCCTGATGACGGTCGCGTTCACCGCCGTGACGGCGATCTGCCTCGCGCTGCTCGCCGGGCTCGCGCTGCGGATCGACGCGTCGTCCGGGGTCGACGTGCAGACGTCGAACGTCGCGGAGCGGGCGGGTGGCCTGGCGCGCGGCATCTACTTCGACGGCGGCGTGCTGCACCTGGAGCCGCTCCGCGAGGACGAGCTCGCGGTCGGGGCGACGGAGATCGGCGTCTACCGCCTGGACCGCTCCTCCGACGTCGCGTCCACGGCCTACCGGAAGGGCACCCGGGTGGACGAGCTCACGACGGACGAACGCGACGGGATGGTCGCGGACGTCGTCGAGGAGCAGGGGTCGGTGCACGACCGCCTCCGGACACGCGCCGGGCACTCCGTCGTGTGGGCCGCTGCACCCGTGTGGAACGAGGCCGACCGCATCGGTGCCGTCGTCATCGTCGGGCAGGACCTCTCGGCACAGGAGGCCGGCCACGACCGGCTCGCGCTGGGGCTGGGGCTCGGCTGCCTCGTGCTGCTCGCCGCCGCGGGGCTCGCCGGCTACACGCTCTCGGGTCGCGCGATGCGCCCCGCGACCCGCGCACTCGCGCAGCAGGAGCAGTTCCTCACCGAGGCCGCGCACGAACTGCGCACACCGCTCGCCACCCTCCGCCTGTCCGTCGAGACCGGGGACCCGGACGACCGGGAGCACTCACTCGGCGTCGTCGACCGACTCGACCGGCTGATCACGGCGCTCCTCACGCGGGCGCGGATCGAGGCCGGGACGTTCGAACCGGAACGGACCGCCCTGCGTCTGGACCAGCTCGTGCAGGAGGTCGTGCACGAGGTCGGCGACACCCGGTCCGTCCGCCTCGTGACCGAACCCACCGTCGTCGTCGGCGATCCGGTCCTCCTCGGCCAGGCGGCGCGCAACCTCGTCGACAACGCGCTCCGCCACGCTCCGGGGCCGGTCGACGTCACGGTCACGCCGCAGCGCCTCGCGGTCCGCGACGGCGGTCCCGGCATCCCGGAGGAGCGCCGGGGATCCGTCCTCCGACGCGGCACCGGCTCCGGGAGCGGCACGGGGACCGGGCTGTCCATCGTCGCCTGGGTGAGCGAGCTGCACGGAGCGACGCTGACCCTGTCGGACGCCCCGGGCGGTGGGTTGGTCGCCGAGATCGCGTTCCCGGCCGTCTGACGTCGCGGAACCTCATCGTCACCTCATGTCCGCCTGGCGAGACTGCCCCTGCGGCCTCACCCGCAGCGCGCGGCCTCCTCGCCGCGAGCACACACGACCTGGGGAGAACAGACCATGAGACCTCGCAGAACACGCTTCGTCCTCGGCATGGCGGCCGTCGTCGCGGTGGGCGCCATGCTCGCCGGTTGCGCGACCTCCCCGGTGGCGCACCGGCTGCCACGGGCACCGATGCTCGAGACCCGCAGCGACGCGATCACGAACGCACGAGGACTGCAGCTCGGCATGTACTACGGCGACCAGTCCCTCGCCGCCACCGACGCGGCGCTCGGGACCACCCCGGCGATCCACCTGACCTACCACGACTGGAAGTCCGACTGGAGCCACGACCCGGTCCTCGCGGCAGACGCGGGCCGCGGACAGACCTCGCTCGTGAACTGGGAGCCGTTCGGCGCGGACTTCCACGACATCGTCCGCGGCAGGTACGACGCCCTCATCACCAAGCAGGCGAAGGGTGCGGCCACGTTGCGTCGTCCGGTCATGCTCGACTTCGCCGCCGAGATGAACGAGGAAGAGGGCTGGGGCGGCCACGACCCCGCGCTGTACGTCGCCGCCTGGCGTCACGTGCACGACCTCTTCGCTGCGGAGGCCGGCGGGGCGGTGCAGTGGGTCTGGGCCCCGAACAACACCGACAGCGACGGCGCTCCGGCGGCGATCGAGTACTACCCGGGCAGCGCCTACGTCGACTGGACCGGGATCGACGGGTACAACTGGGGCACGTCCGACCCGGACTTCGACTGGCAGTCGTTCGCGTCCGTGTTCGGCGACATGTACGGGGTCCTGCATCGGCTCGGCAAACCGATCATCATCGGCGAGACGGCGTCTGCCGAACAGGGCGGCAGCAAGGCCGGGTGGATCGCCAGCATCCTGCCGACGCTCGCGAAGCAGTTCCCCGACGTCAAGGCCCTCGTCTGGTTCGACATCCAGAAGGAACGCGACTGGCGCATCCACTCCTCGTCGAGTGCGTTCAGCGCCGTGAAGAAGCTCGCCAACGACAGGTCCGTCGTCTCGGCCGCCCCCGTCCGTGCCGCCGCCACGAGGAAGGCCGTCGACGGGTTCGACGTCGAGGGGTTCGAACCCGAGGGCGCCGACGCCGCCCTGATCGACCAGAACGCGGCCGCCGTGAACGTGATCGGGGTCGACGGGCTGCTGCTGAGGACCGACGGGACCGGCGTCTCCGCACCGTCGACCGACGCGAAGGTCCGCCGGGACCGGGCACACGCCGACGGACTCACGGCGCAGTTGCTCGTCAGCAACTACGACGAGGGCATCGGCGACTTCAGCGAACCGATCGCGAAGAAGTTGCTGACGTCGGCCACGAACCGGGCGAAGGTCGTCAACGCCCTGGCCGCGGACGTCAGGACCGGCGGCTGGGACTCGATCATGATCGACTTCGAGGCGATGAGCTCGGCCGAGAAGACCGGCCTGACCTCGTTCGCGAAGGAGCTGCGGGCGAAGGTCGGCGACTCCGTCCGGCTCGACATCGCGATCGCCGCGTCCACCACGAAGGCCGGGTACGCCGCCCAGGGATGGGACGTCGCCGCGCTCGCTGCACCGCTCGACCACCTGACCCTCATGGCCTACGACCAGCACGGACCCTGGGAGCCGAACGACCCGGGGCCCGTCGGCGCGCTGGACTGGACCACGCAGTCGGTCGCCGCGTTGAAGAGCCTGGCACCGGCGGACCAGATCGTCCTCGGCGTCGCCGGCTACGGGTACCACTGGCACGGCCCGGACGCCGCGGCCCAGGTCTCCGACCGAGAGGCCCGCGACCGTGTCGCCGCGGCACACGCCACCGCGACCTGGAACGGCACGGTCGGCGAGTGGACGGCGACGCTGCCGAACGGCGAGGTGCTCTGGTGGTCCGACGCCAGGTCGCTCGGGGTGCGCGAGACCCTCGCCGAGCAGCTCGGCCTCACCGGTGTCGCGGTCTGGTCCCTCGACCTCTCCGACACCATCGTGCCGGTGCGCTGAGGTGGCACGGCGCGGATCGCGCCGTGCGGTGCAGGGTGCCGGCGCGGGTGGTGTCCGCGGAGCGGAGTAGCGTGACGCGAACCACTCCTCAACGACGAGAGAGAGCTCCCGTGCGACACGCATTCCTGACGGTCGGCATCCTGACCACGAGTCTGATCGGCGCGGCCGTCCTGCCCGCTGCCGCGGAGGCGACGCCGACGGCCGCGCCGACGTCGTCGCCGTCCGCGAGTGCGAGCGCCGACCCCGCGACCACCGCGAGCCCGACGACCCCGGCCGCGTCGAGCCCACCGACGGCACCGGCCGCGTCGACGGCACCGTCCGCGTCGTCGGCACCGTCCGCGTCGACGGCACCGGTCGCGCCGGGCTCGTCCTCGGGCGCGGCCGTGTCACCGGACCGCCACCACGGACGGACCGCGACCTACCAGAACCCGCTCGCGCTGCGCCTCCCGGACGGTCAGACGGCCGCGAGCTGCGCCGACCCGACCGCCGTCCACGGGGCCGGTCGCGATCGGAACTGGTACCTGTACTGCACCTCGGACGCACTCAGTGCGACCGAGCTGAACGCGGACGGGTCGCTCGTGCAGCACGTCGTGCCGACCTACCGGTCCACCGACCTGACCGACTGGACCTACGTCGGCGACGCCTTCACGACGAAGCCCGCCTGGGTCGGTGCGGCGAACGGCATCTGGGCACCCGACGTGGTCTACCGGGCCGGGTCGCACGGCCGTGCCGGGACGTGGTTCATGTACTACGCCGCATCGGACACCCCGAGCGCGACCGGGCCGACCGGCGGCGGTTCCGCCGTCGGCGTGGCGACGAGCTCCAGCCCCACCGGCCCCTGGACGGACTCCGGCGGCCCCGTGGTGGCACCGCAGACCGCGGCGAACGGCACCGGCTACCGGTGGGAGTTCGACCCCGAGGTGATCACCGACCACGGCTCGACCTACGTGTACTTCGGCAGCTACTTCGGCGGGGTGAACGTCCGGACCCTCAGCGCGGACGGCCTCCGGTCCGACCCGGCGTCCGAGCGGCCGATCGCGATCGACAACCGGTACGAGGGCTCGTACCTGATGCAGCACGGCGGTTGGTGGTGGTTCATGGGGTCCGCGACGAACTGCTGCAACGGTTCGCTCACGGGCTACGGGGTGTTCGTCGCCCGGTCGCGGAGCCCACTCGGACCCTTCGTCGACCAGAACGGCGTGTCGATCCTCGACACGCGCGTCGGCGGCACTCCGCTCCTCGCGCAGAACGGGAACCGGTGGGTCGGACCCGGCCACGACACCGTGGTCACGGACTTCGCGGGGCAGGACTGGATCATCTACCACGCCGTCGACCGGAACGACCCGTACTACGCCGGGCAGACCGGCTACACCAAGCGTCCTGTGCTCATGGACCAGCTCGACTGGAACGGCGGCTGGCCGAGCGTCCGCGGCGGAGCCGGCCCCTCGGACACCCCGCAGCAGGCGCCCGCCGCACAGCCCGGCGACCGTGCTGCGGCGGTCGCCGCGCCCGCACCGGTCATCGTCCCCGGCCGGACCATCGGCGCCGCGTCGACGGACTTCTCCGGTCGGTCGTTGCCCGCCGCGCTGACGTGGACCCGGGAGCCGGACCCCTCGACGTGGTCCGTCCGCCACGGCTCGTTCCGCTGGCAGACCCAGGCCGCCGACCTGCATCCCCCGCAGACACCGCTCGCGTCGGTGCTCACCGAAGCGGCGCCTTCCGGGGACTACGTGGTCGAGACCCGCGTCAAGGTCGACACCCCGGCGACGGGCGACGGCGTCAACTACGTGCAGGGCGGCCTGATCGTCTACGGCGACGACGGCAACTACATCCGCCTCGTCTCGAACTCGATCTTCGACACCCGCCAGACCGAGTTCGGGAAGGAGGTGACCCCGCAACCGACGGGCGCACCGAACTACGGCAACATGGTCGTCGGACCGGTCGGCGAGTGGACGACGCTCCGGATCGCGCACCACCTCGTCGACGGGCAGGACGCCTACACCGCGTCCACGAGCGTCGACGGACGTCACTTCGTGCAGGGCGGCACGTGGACGGCGGACCTCGGCGCGCATCCCCGCATCGGGCTCATCTCGCTCGGCGGCTCGGGGTTCACGAGCACGTTCGACTTCCTGCGGGTGGACACGGCGAGGACGGTGGGCGGCGGGATCCGCTGACGCGGGACCTGCTGCCCTGAGGACGCGGCCGTCCGCCTGGAGGCGCGCGGCGTGACGATCGCAGCAGGCTCCATGGAGCCGCGGATCATGGGAGCGCCGGTCAGACGATGTCGGAGATCGCCAGGACGCGGTGCGGGGCCGAGGCCTCGACCCGCCACCCCGCGGGCACGACGGCGTCGAGCTCCGACACCGTGTAGCTCCGACGGATCGAGCGCAGACCGTCGACGAGCACGAACGTCCCCGCCGCGACGAACGGTGCAGTGAGCGCGTACGACCGGTAGGCAGCCGGGGATCGGCGGATGTCGCTGTGCACGACCCGACGCGTGGCGAGCACGGCGGAGTCGGCCAGGAACCCAGCACGCTCGTCGTCACCGAGGTGGTGCAGCACGTGGTTCGAGACGACGACGTCGAACCGCTCCCCTGCCGCGACGAGCTCCGCGCTCGAGGCCGTGCGGTAGGCGACCCCGGCCGTCGACCGACGACGCGCGGCTCGGAGTGCCCGCTCGTCCGGATCGACGCCGACCACCTCGACGTCGAGGCCGTCGGACCGGGCCCACCGCGCCAGGGACCGTGCGAGGTCGCCGCCACCGCAGCCGAGGTCGAGGACCCGCCCAGGACGACTGGCACCGAGCAACGGCCGGACCTCTCGCCGCCACACCCTCCGCCATCCGGCGACCAGTGGATTGATCAGCGCGAACCGGCGGAACGTCCGGTCGAGCGTCTGCGGATCGCACCCGGGGTCGTCCATCAGCTCGGTCAGGTCGGTCGCCCGCACGGCGAGGTCCGGGTGCCGCGGCTCCCCGTTCCGGAACCGGCCGACCGTCGGGTCGCGATCGCGACCGTCGCTCACCCGCGCACCACCTCGAGCGCGGCGGACTCGACCGTCAGGCCGGGGCCGAAGGCCAACGCGACCACGCGGGTGCCCGCCGTCGGCTGCTCCCGGAGGATGCGCTCGAGCACGAACAGGACCGTTGCACTCGACATGTTGCCGAAGCTCCGGAGCACGTCGCGCGAGGCGTCGAGTGCGCCGAGCGGCAACGTCAGCTCCTCGTCGACGCGGTCGAGGATCGCGCGGCCTCCTGGGTGCACGGCCCAGAGCGGGACCTCGGCTGCGGAACGGACCTCGATCGCCGCGAGGACCGGCGCGACCGCCTCCGCGACGTGTTGCTCGATGAGCCGGGGCACCGCCGTGCTGAGGACCATCTCGAACCCCTCGTCGCCGATGTTCCAGGCCATGTCCTCCTCGCCCTCGGGGATGACGGTCGTGGCGAACGCGTCGATGCGGAGCCCCGCGGGGCCGGGGGCCTGGTCCTCGTCGGCGAACCGCGCACTCGGCAGGTCGGGGACGACCACGGCGGCGGCGGCACCGTCGGCGAAGACGCTGTTCGCGACGATCTGGTCCGGGTCGGAGGACGACCGTACGTGGAGCGTGCAGAGTTCCGCGCAGACGACGAGGACGACCGCGTCGGGGTCGGCCTGGCAGAACGCGGCCGCAGTCCGGAGTGCGGGGAACGCGGCGTAGCAGCCCATGAAGCCGATGTGGTGCCGGAAGACGCCCGGGCGCATGCCGAGCTGCCGCGCCACCGCGAGGTCCGGCCCGGGCTGCGTGAAGCCCGTGCACGACACCGTCACGACATGGGTGACCTGGTCCGGGTCGATGTCCGCCGCCGTGAGGGCCTGACGGGCCGCCTCGACGAAGAGCGGGATCGCGAGGTCGCGGTAGCGGTCGTTCCGGAAGCGTGTCGACGGGGAGTGGATCGTCCCGTCCGCGTCCACGAAGGCCCCCGGCCGGTGGTCGTCGTGCAGGTCGTCGAGGACGGTGTGCCGCTGGTCGACGGCCGAGGCACCGAACGCTGCGCCGACGAGCCGTTCACCGAGCCGCCCGAGGCCCGGCTGTGCTCGGAACAACCGCATCGCCCCGTCCTGGTCGATGACGCGAGGCGGGGTTGCGGTGCCGATGGCACGGATCGTTGCGGACACACTCCATCCTGGCACCACGGGGTCGAGATCCCACAGGTTGTGGACGGACGAGGCCGCGGCGTCGGGTCAGGGCATCGCGCGCCCGCGTTCCTGCTCGACCACGGCCTCCCGGTCGGCGAGGCGGCCGAGCTGCTGCAACGGACGCGTCATGCGGCGGTTGGCGCGGAGTGCAGGTTCGGCGTGGTCGAGGAAGGCCCAGTACCCGGCGGTGAACGGGCAGGCGTCCGGACCGAGCCGCTGGGTCGGGTCGAACCGGCATCCACCGCAGTGGTCGGTCATCCGGTCGATGTAGCGCCCGCCCGATGCGTACGGCTTCGTCGCGACCCGACCGCCGTCCGCGTGCTGCGACATCCCGATGATGTTCGCCGGCATCACCCAGTCGGTGCCGTCGACGAACAGGTCGGTGAACCACGCGGTGAGCTCGACGGGGTCGTACCCGCGCTGCAACGACCAGTTGCCGAGGATCATGAGGCGTTGGATGTGGTGCAGCCAGCCGTGGTCGTGGAGGTCGTCGAGCGCGGTGGTGAGACAGGCCGCGGTGACCTCCGACGTGTCGAGCGCCCACCACCACGCGGGCAACGACGTCGGCGGGCCGAGCGGTGCGGCGTCCGCGCCGTAGTCCTCGCCGAACTCCCAGTACAGGTGCCAGACGTAGTCGCGCCACCCGGCGACCTGACGGACGAAGCCCTCGACGCTCGCCAGCGGCGCGCCGTCGTCGAGTGCCGAGATCACGGCGCCGATCGCCGTCCGGGGGTCGAGGACACCGAGGTTCATCGGCACGCTCAACAGCGAGTGCGCCATCGCCCGGTCGTCCTGGAGCACGGCGTCCTCGAACGGCCCGAAGTCGTTCAACCGGGTCGCGACGAAGTCGGCCAGTGCGTGCTCGGACTCGCCGGGCGTCACCGCGAACCGTCGGCGGTCCATCGCCCCGACGAAGTGCACGAGGCCGTCTCGCTCCCACTGCGCGAGGTCGTCGCGTGCCTGTGCGTCGATGTCGTCCTCCGTCGGCGACCACGGGTCCGGGAGACCGAGCGAGGTCGCGCCCTTCGGAGGCGGGTTGCGGTTCTCGTCGTCGAGACTGAACCGCCCGCCCGTCGGACGGTCGCCGTCCATGAGCCAGCCTTCGCGCCGGCGGACGTGCTCGTAGTGGTGTTCCATCACGAACCGGCGGGACGATCCGTCGGCCCAGTCCGCGAACTCCCGTTCGCTCGTCACGAAGCCGCGGCTCGGGAGGACGTGCACGTCCGGGAACCGGCGGACGTCAGCACGGAGTGACCACGACGGTGGGTCGATCACCTCGAGGTCGTGTCGTTCGGCGAGCGCGTCCTGGACACGGCCCACCCGGGCGTGTTCGGCCCGGTCACCGAGTTCGACGACGCGGTGCCGGAGGGCGGAGAGCCACAGGAGGGCCTTGGCACGGTGCATCGGACGCGCCGTGAAGAACTCCATCGCCTCGACGACGAGCATCGGTCCGCCGTCGTCGAAGGCGGGGCCGTACTGCCCGGGCAGGAGCACCCGCGTGCGGAGAGGGTCGCTGGTCACGCGCCCATCCTGCCGCGGCCCACCGTCACTCGCCGGGGGTGGTCCGGTCCTCCGGTGTGCCGCCGTGCTCGCTCCACGCGGGCTTGCCGCCGGCTGCGTTCGACGTGACGCTCGTCCCGAGGATGATGAACCGCGCCTCGGTGTCGGTCCTCGGGCAGTGTTCGATCCCTCGCTCGACCACGAACAGGTCGCCGGGTCCGAGCACGACGTCACGGTCCCGGAGCTGCACCGTCAGCGAACCGTCGACCATGACGAAGGTCTCGTCCTGGTCGTCGTGTGCGTGCCACCGGGTCGAGCCAGTGCCCTTCGCGACCTTGATCAGGGTCCCGTTCGCCGTCGCGAGGGTGCGTTGCGACCAGAACTCCGTCAGGTCGTCGAGCGCGTCCGTGTAGCTCACCTTGTCGTCCATGTGCCGATCCTCCCGCACCGGACGCACCGGGCAAGGGCCGCCCGGGCGTGGGTGGCCTGCCATCACCGTGCGATCGATCGGACCCAGGAATCGGCCTCGCCCTGCGACCGGACCCGCACGACACGCAGATGTGGTTGCGTGCGTTCGACGTCCGCCACCCGTCGGCGGAGGACCGCGCGCGCACGCCACCCCCAGCGCACGATGTGGTCCGGGTCGGTGAAGAACGTCCACAACGACGGCTCGACGTTCCCGTTCCAGAGCGCTTCACGACGGAGTCGTCGACGGAGCGTGCGGCGGACGAGCCGTCCCATGTGCACCCAGACCGGGAAGTCGAGCCACACCATCGTGTCGGCCCTGGCCTCGAGCAGGTCGCCGAGCTGCGACGAGTAGGACCACTCCGTCACCCACGACGGCTCGCTCGTGAACGTCTCGACATCGCTCCGGAACTCCGGCCGCGGGACCCACCCCGGACCGTGGAACAGCGCGTCGACCTCGGTGTGCCGGATCCCGGACGCGGCCTCGTTCCGGCGCGCGATCGAGGTCTTGCCCACACCGGAGGGTCCGGCGACGACGACGCGGCGCGGCGATGGCGACAACGGGTCTGCCGGTCCGAGCATCCGACCACCATGGCAGGAACCGACGGCGGACGGAAGGGACGCGCGGCCGCTTCGACCCCGCGCGTGGTCACGGCGGTCACCGGCTGCTAGTTTTTGAACGTGTTCGAAAATGAGATGCAGCCCTCGACGGCTCCGGATCCGGATCCGACGCCCCTGCCGAAGCGAGAGCGGACGCGAGCCGCCATCCGCGCAGTGGCGATCCGGTCCCTCCGCGAGAAGGGGTACGACGCCACCACGATGCGCGGCATCGCGGAGGAGGCCGGGCTGTCCGTCGGGAACGCGTACTACCACTTCCCGACCAAGGACCACCTCGTCCAGGAGCTCTACCTCGACGTGCAACAGGCGCATCGGCAGGTCGCCGTCCCGCTCCTGGCCGAGACGGACGACCTGGCGGCACGGATCGGGATCGTGGTGCGGACCGGGCTCGCGAACCTGACCGAGTACCACGCCATCGCGCCGCAGTTCCTCGCCGCCGCGTTCACCCCGGACTCGCCCGTCAACCCGCTGTCGTCCGAGTCGACACCGGCCAGGGACCTCGTGCTCGGCACCTTCACCGACGCGGTCCGCGGTGCCCGCCAGCAGCTGCCGTCCGACCTCGCCGGGGACCTGCCGACGGCCCTGTGGATGGGGTACCTGCTCCTCGCGCTCTTCTGGACGTACGACCGGTCCCCCGACCAGATGCGAACGACCAGGCTCGTCGACGCCATGCTGCGCGTGCTGCGGTTCGCGCTCCCGCTGTTGCGGCTCCGCCCGTTCCGCCTGGCCGTGACCGAGATCGTCGGCATCGTCGCGGGGAGGGTGTCGTGAGTGCCGGCGTGGCTGCGGAAGCCCGGACAGCGACGGCTCGATGGACATGGGCGGACAGTTGGCGCCTCGAGCTCCGCGCGTACTGCTGGATGATCGGCCTCACGATGCCCGTGAGCAGCATGCTCGTCGTCGTCCTGGTCGCGATCCTCGTCCCGAGCGCGGGCTTCACGCTCGGGGAGAGCCCCGGATCGTTCGTCGCCAGCGCAGTCGGGTGGGCGGCATACGCGGACGCCTTCGCAGTGCCCTGCACGTTCGGAGCGATGATCGTCGCGCTGCCGCTCACCTACGGCGTCGGTCGCCTGTTGGATCCCGCGCGATCCCGGTCCGCACACGTCGTCGCGACGTCCTCGCTCGCCGGGACACTCGCGGCGGTGCCCCTCGTCACCATCGGGCGTCCGAGCGATCCGGACTGGTGGCTGGGCTTCACCATCTTCGCAGCGGTGAGCATCGCGGCCGGTTCCGCGGGCGCCATCGCCTGCCGGAGGTACCGGTCGATCTCTTCCCGGTCGGTCCTCTCGGCCTGAGCATCCTTCGTTCCCATGGCCCATGCCGAGCAGCCGGGTTTGCGACCGACGCGACCACCCGACGGGCTGGAGGGACGGGTCGGCCCCGCACCGTCCCTCCAGGCCGGCGGTACCCGCTCGCACAACGCGATCCCCACCACACAATGCGATCACGGTGTGTGGTGGGGATCCGGTCGTGTCGTGCCGGCTGGCCGGCCTACGCCTGCGCGCGCTCCAGGACCAGCTCACGGACGCGTGCTGCGTCCGCCTGGCCCTTCATGGCCTTCATCACGGCGCCGATGATCGCACCGGCCGCCTGGACCTTGCCGTCGCGGATCTTCGCGAGCACGTCCGGCTGTGCCGCGAGGGCCTCGTCGACCGCCGCCGTCAGCGCACCGTCGTCCGAGACGACCTCGAGACCACGGGCCTCGACGACCTCGGCCGGGGAGCCCTCCCCGGCGATGACGCCCTCGAGCACCTGACGTGCGAGCCGGTCGGTGAGGTCGCCGGACTCGACGAGCGCGATGACCTCGGCGACGTGCGCCGGGCTGACGAGGTCGCCCGGAGCGGTCTGCTCGCCGTCCTCCTGCTGTCCGCGGGCGTTCGCGATCCGGCTGATCTCACCCGTCCACCACTTGCGGGCGGCCTGCGGGGCGGCACCTGCGGCGACGGTCTCCTCGACCTCCGTGAGGAGGCCGCTGTTCGCGACGTCCTGGAACTCCAGGTCGGCGAAGCCCCACTCGCCCTTGAGGCGGCGTCGACGCGCGACGGGTGCCTCGGGCAGCGCGGCCCGCAGCTCCTCGATCAGCTCCGGGGCGGGCACGACGGGGAGCAGGTCCGGCTCCGGGAAGTAGCGGTAGTCGTCGGCGTCGGACTTCGGGCGCCCCGCGGATGTCCGCCCGGTGTCCTCGTGCCAGTGCCGGGTCTCCTGCGTGATGCTGCCCCCGCCGGCGAGGATCGCGGCCTGCCGCTGGATCTCGTAGCGGACGGCGCGCTCGACGGCGCGGAACGAGTTGACGTTCTTCGTCTCGGTGCGGGTGCCGAGCTTCTCCTGGCCGCGGGGCCGCAGCGAGATGTTCGCGTCGCAGCGGAGGTTCCCGCGTTCCATGCGTGCCTCGGACACCCCGAGTCCGCGGACGATGTCGCGGATGGTCTCGACGTACGCGGCGCCGAGCTCCGGCGCGCGGTGCTCCGTGCCGAGGATCGGTCGCGTGACGATCTCGACGAGCGGCACCCCGGCGCGGTTGTAGTCGACGAGCGAGTACTCGGCGCCCTGGATCCGACCCGTGGCACCGCCGACGTGCGTCAGCTTGCCGGCGTCCTCCTCCATGTGGGCCCGCTCGATCGGGATCGTGAAGACCGTGCCGTCGGCGAGCTCGACGTCGACGGAACCGTCATGCGCGATGGGCTCGTCGGACTGGGAGATCTGGTAGTTCTTCGCGAGGTCCGGGTAGAAGTAGTTCTTCCGGGCGAACCGCGACGACTCCGCGATCTCGCAGCCGAGTGCGAGCCCGATGCTGATCGAGTACCGGACCGCCTGCTCGTTGACGACGGGCAGCGACCCGGGCAGCCCGAGGTCGACCGGGGTCACGTTCGTGTTCGGTTCGCCGCCGAAGAAGTTCGGGGCGTCCGAGAACATCTTGGTCGCCGTCGCGAGCTCGACGTGCACCTCGAACCCGAGGACCGGCTCGAAGCGTTCGAGCGCCTCGTCGTAGTCCATGAGTGCGTCCTTGGCCATCAGACCACGCCTTCCTCTGCTGCCGCCTGCTGCGTCTGGTCCAGGTCCGGGGCCTGGGAGATGAGCGTGTGCCCCCACGAGTCCTCGAGGAGCCGCTCGAGTGCCGCGCCGTACCGGTAGAGCCGGACGTCCTCGTGTGCGGGTGCCATGAGCTGCAACCCCGTCGGCAGGCCGTCCTCCGGTGCGAGCCCCATCGGGATGCTCATGCCGGGGATGCCCGCCAGGTTCGCCGGGATCGTGGTGAGGTCGTTCAGGTACATCGACAACGGGTCGTCGATGCGCTCCCCGATCGGGAACGCGGTCGTCGGGGCCGTCGGGCTGACGATCAGGTCGACCTGTTCGAAGGCCGCCGCGAAGTCGCGCTGCACGAGCGTCCGGACCTTCTGCGCCTTGCCGTAGTAGGCGTCGTAGTAGCCGGCGCTCAGCGCGTACGTGCCGAGGATGATCCGACGCTTGACCTCCGGACCGAACCCGGCCTCGCGCGTGGCGGCCATGACGTCCTCGACCGTGCCACCGTTCGGCGGGGTGACCCGCATGCCGAAGCGGACCGAGTCGAACTTCGCGAGGTTCGACGAGGCCTCGGCCGGGAGGATCAGGTAGTAGGCGGCGATCGCCGACGCGAAGGCCGGAGCGTCGATCTCGACGACGGTCGCACCGGCGGACTCCAGCAGCGCGACGGTCTCGGTGAACCGCTGGGTGACACCGGTCTGGAAGCCGTCGCCACCGAGCTCGGTGACGACGCCGACGCGGACACCGTCGAGCACGCCCTCCTGCAGTCCGTCGCGGGCGGCCGCGGCGAACGACGGCCAGGCATCCGTGAGCGACGTGGAGTCGTGGGGGTCGTGTCCGGCGATGACGTCGTGCACGAGCGCCGCGTCGAGCACGGTGCGGGACACCGGTCCGATCTGGTCGAGGCTCGACGCGAGAGCGATCGCACCGTACCGGCTGACGCCGCCGTAGGTCGGCTTGACGCCGACGGTCCCGGTGACGGCGCCCGGCTGCCGGATCGACCCGCCGGTGTCGCTGCCGAGGGCGACGGGTGCCTCGAACGCCGCCACTGCCGCAGCGGACCCGCCGCCGGAGCCGCCGGGGATCCGGTCGAGGTCCCACGGGTTCCGCGTCGGACCGTACGCGGAGTACTCCGTCGACGAGCCCATCGCGAACTCGTCCATGTTCGTCTTGCCGAGCGGCACGAGGCCGGCCTGCCGCAGCTTCGTGACGACGGTGGCGTCGTAGGGCGGTACCCAGCCTTCGAGGATCCGCGATCCGGACGTCGTCGGCATGTCCTGCGTGCAGAGGACGTCCTTGATCGCGATCGGCACACCGGCGAGCGGCCCGAGAGCGTCCCCGGCGGCGCGGCGCGCGTCGACCGATCCGGCGACCGCGAGGGCCTTGTCGCTGACGTGCAGGAACGCGTGCACGTCGCCGTCGACCGCGGCGATCCGGTCGAGGTGCGCCTGGGTCGCCTCGACGCTCGAGACGTCGCGCGCCACGAGAGCGTCGGCGAGCGCGGCGGCGGTCATCCGGGTGATGTCGTCGGTCACTGTTCCTCCCCCAGGATCGCGGTGACCCGGAAGCGCTGGCCGTCCGAGTCCGGAGCGCCGGACAGCGCCTGCTCCTGGGTCAGCGTCCGGCCGACGACGTCGGGGCGGGAGACGTTCTGGAGCGGGATCGGGTGGCTCGTCGCGGGGACGTCGTCGGTCGCGACCTCGGCGACGCGAGCGACGCTGTCGACGATCTGCGACAGCTCCCCGGTCAGCTTCTCGATCTCGTCCGGCGTGAGGGCGATACGTGCGAGGTTCGCCAGGTGGGCGACCTGCTCGCTCGTGATGTCAGGCATGCAGCTCCGTCGATCGGTTCGTGGAATGCCACCCAGTCTAGGACGACACCCACGACCCGCCGTCAGCCGGCCGAGGCCGTCGGAGCACCGCCACCGATCATCGCCTGGTCGGGTGCCGGCAGGGCGTCGCCGCCGTAGTGCGCGTCGAGGTACTGCAGCATCGGCTTCGCGACGGAGAACTTCGCGCTGTACCCGGTGTTGCCCCCGGGGAACGACACGTGCGCGAGTCCGACGTTCCCCGACACGTTGCCGACCCAGGTCGCGTTCGTGTACTTCGTGGTCGACGTGACGAGCCAGTTCTGGACGTCGGAGTCCGTCGTCCCGGTCTTGGCGAACTTCGGCACCGAGTCGCCGGGGTTCGCCGTCGCTGCGGTCCCGCCGGCGTTCAGCACCCCCTGGAGCGCCCAGTCGACGGTCCCGGCGACCTGCGCCGAGACGCCGCGGGTGCAGGTCGTCGGCGTCGGGGTGATCGTCGAGCCGTCCGCCTCCGTCACCTTGTCGATCGCGACCGGGGTGCAGACGACCCCGCCGTTCGCGAACCCGGCGTAGGCGCTCGCGAGGTCGATGGGTGACAGGTTGTTCACGCCGAGGATCATCGACGGGCCCTGGAACAGGTCGGAGCTCCCGCCGGCGGTGTGGATGCCCATCGACTCGGCGAGCTGCGCGATCTTGCACAGGTCGAGCTGCTTGCCCATCTGCGCGAATGCCGTGTTGATCGACTCGGTCGTCGCGGAGAGGACGCTCATCGAGTCCGGGACGCTCTCCGCGTTCGCGACCGACCAGTCCTTCGTGCCGGCGAGGCTCTTGCAGGAGTTCCGGAACTCCGATGCCGGGAACGTGTGCTCGGTCGTGGTGACCGACTCGCTCAGCGTGTGTCCGGTCGCGAGCCACTCCGCCAGCGTGAACACCTTGAACGTCGAGCCGGTCGCGAACCCACCGGACTGCCCGTACTCGGAGTCGGCGCTGTAGTTGACGCTCGTCTGCCCGACCGGCGCGGTGTCGGACTGGTTGAACCCGGTGTTCTGGACCATCGACACGATCCGCCCCGTCCCGGGCTCGACGGTGACGTTCGACCCGCCGACGTGCGCCGCGGCCATCGTCGCCGGCACGTACCGGGACAGGTTCGCCTGGGCCGTCGCCTGCAGGTCGAGGTCCAGGGTCGTGTAGATCCGGAGGCCCTTGGTGTCGAGCGTCTCGATGCGCTCGGCCGACGTCGCACCGAAGGCGGTGTCGTTGAGGACGTCGTTCCGCACGTAGTCGCAGAAGTACGCGGCGGAGTACTGCACCGCGGCGGAACAGCCGTTGCTCGTGGCGGTGATCTTCGGCGTGACGGGCTCGGTGAGCGCGGCGTCGCGCTCCGCCCTGGTGATGGACTTGTGCACGTACATCCGCTCGAGGACGTAGTCGCGGCGGGCCTTCGTCAGGGCGTACCCGTTCGCGGACCCGTTCTGGGCATCGTCCGGCCGGTCGATGCGCAGGTTCGCCGGGTTGTTGAGGATCGCCACGAGGGTCGCCGACTGCGCGAGCGTCAGGGCCTTCGCGTCGACGCCGAAGTAGTACTGCGCACCGGCCTGCACGCCGTACACCCGACCGCCGAGGCCGACGATGTTGAGGTACCCGGTGAGGATCTGGTCCTTCGTGTACTTCTTGTTGATCGCGATCGCGTACCGCATCTCCTGCAGCTTGCGCTGCGGGGTGACGTCCGTGGCCTTGCTGTAGCAGTCGTCGATCTTCGCCTGGCTGCCGAGCTCCTCGCACTGCTGCACGAGGACGTTCTTGACGTACTGCTGGGTGATCGACGATCCGCCCTGGACGTCGTGGCCGAGCGCGGTCGACGCCGCCCCGCGGACGGTGCCGACGACGTCGATGCCGCCCTCCTGGTAGAAGCGGGGGTCCTCGGTGTCGATCGCGGCCTGCTTGACCGTGGGCGCCATGTCGGCGGACTTCACACTCGTCCGGTTCTCGGCGTAGAACGACGCGATCGGGATGTCCTGCCCGCCCTTCTTCGCGTAGATCGTCGAGACCTGCTGCGGCGCGTCGACCTCAAGGTAGCTCGGCAGGTCCTCGAAGAACTGCGCGGCGCCGGAGATGCCCTGGCCGGACAGCGCGACGGCCGGCGTCACGGCGATCGCGACGAGGACACCCGCGAGCACGGACATCACCACGAAGGTCAGGAAAGCGGCCGGCCACCGGAGTACACGCATGGGACGACGGTACGAACACCGGCTGTGGCAGGGCTGCCGCGACGCGCCACAACCTGCGACGGACCTCAGGATCGTCGGACGGGAGGCGCGGGGCGGGCGGACGCCGCGCCTCCCGTCCGTCTCGTGGTCGCGTCCGCAGCGCGGTCCGGCGCGACGCTGACCTGCGCGACACGGTCAGGCGCGGTGCGCGGCCGTCAGTCCCGGACCAGGAGGTCCTGCGGACGGACGACGAGGAAGTCCGGCGATCCCGGGCCGTTCCCGTCGTGACCCCCCGCGCCGCCGGGGATCCTCGTCCGGTCCGGCACGAGGTCGCTCCGCCCGATGACGATGAGGGCGATGTCGTGCAGCGACGCGGTCCCGGGCTTCAGGTAGTCGTTGTGGCCTCGCGGACGCCGGAACACGTCGCCGTCGGCGGCCCAGTCCGGCCCGCCGTCGAGGTCGAGCACCCTCGACCCGAAGGAGCGCGAACCCGGGTCGGTCCCGAAGTACCCGGTCCCGGCGATCGGGTCCCACTTCGCGTTCCCGACGAACACCTGGCCCGTCGGCACGGCGAGCTGGTCCGCATGCGCGACGGTGCTCCCCGGCGACCCGATGACGGTGAGGCTGTCGACGTGGATCCGCCCGGTCGCGAGGGCGATCAGCGACGTCGTCGAGCCGTACGAGTGTGCGACGACCGACACCCGCGGCGGGGTCGCGGCGCGCATCATGTCGAGCCCGGTGACGACCCGCTCGAGCCGCGGCGCGCCCTCGTGTGCGAGCCGCAGCGACATCACGCTGCTGAGGTCCGGGGTGTGGTACCCCATCCAGGCGATCACGGCGATCCCCGACCCCTCGCCGACACGGCCCGTGGACGCGGGCGCGACGCTCGCCACCGGGGACAGGGTGGCCTGCTCCTGGTAGAGGTCCACCGCGGTGTCGGTCCAGTCGGCGAGCTGCCCGGTCACCGTGAAGAACATCCCGGGGACGAGCACCGTGACGTCCCGTGCGGTGTCGAGGTCCCCGATCGCGATCGCGACCCGACCGGTCCCGCGCAGGTCGACGGTGAGGAGCGTCTTCGGCGGGTCCCCCGGTTGCTCGTCGAGCGACGCGTCGATCTGCCCGAGCATCGTCGTCATCGCGCCGGGCGTGCCGACGTCCCGGTGCGCGGCACGGACCGCCCGTCGGAGGTACTCGCGGTTCGCGGTGTCCCGGACCGCGTAGGGGATGCCCTCCAGCGTGCCGACGACCTGCGGCGCGTCGTCGAGCATGCGGGTCCGGTCCCCGTCGGACAGTGACGACCACCATCCGGCCGACTCGACCGCGGTGGGCGGATCGTCGAGGATCGTGGTCTGCACCGGACCGTCCTCGCGGACCGCGGCGCGGAGGGCGGCCGACGGCAGCGCGGTCAGTCCGTCGAGGAGCGCACTGCCGTGCAGGGACCGGACGTCGCGCGCGCTCCGCATGCGTGGGCTCGGCGCGTCCTCGCCCGCGGCAGACGAGGTCGACGGGGATGAGGTCGACGGGGACGACGACGCCTGCGAGGCTTGGGACGCCTGCGTCGGTGTCGACGTCCCCGCCGGGGCCGGGGCCGGGGTCGAGGCCGCAGACTGGGTCGAGGCCGGGGACGGGGTCGAGGTCTGGGCCGGCTGCGCGGCCGTCGCGGCGCGCTGTCCCCCGGTCATGACCGGTTCGGAGGCACTCCGAGGAGCCGATGGTGTCCGATCGGCGGTGGGGACGACCGCGGGTGCTGCCGCGATCGTCGGGACCGACCCGACCACTCCGAGGGAGTGGAACGAGGCGGTGAGTAGTAGTGCAGCGAGCAACAGCAAGCTGGTCTCCCCTGGGAAGGCCACCCGTCGTCCCCCTGCAGACGACCGGTGATACCCTCCCCAGTGTAGGGAAACACCCCTCGTTCGGGGTGGACCCGCGTCGAACTGTCCCCCGTTCTGGGTCCAGAAATCGCTCGTGTCGTTGCTGCGCGGTCGCGCCGGTGACGCTACACGGACGGTTCGGGGGCCGGTTCGATGGCCGGCTCGGGGTCCGGGAGTCCGCCCGGCCCCTCGGTGACGAGGATCGCGAACGCCGCCGCGTCGATGATCCGGACACCGAGCTGCTCCGCCTTCGTGAGCTTCGAGCCCGCCCCGGGACCTGCCGCCACGAAGTCGGTCTTCTTGCTGACGCTCGACCCGGCCTTGCCACCCGCCGCGACGATCGCCTCCTGGGCGCCTTCACGGCTGTACCCCTCCAGCGACCCGGTCGCGACCACTGTGAGGCCGCTCAACACACCCTCCGGACCGCCAGCGGCACCGGGGCCCGGGTGTCCGGGCGTGCTCCACTGCACGCCGGCTGCCGCCCAACGCTCGACGATCTCGCGGTGCCAGTCGACCTCGAACCACTCGATCAGGGCGTCGGCGATGATGCCACCGACGCCGTCCACCGCCGCGAGGTCCTCACGCGAGGCGCTCCGGATGGCGTCGAGCGACCCGAAGTGGTTCGCGAGCGCCCGCGCCGCGACGGGACCGACGTGCCGGATGCTCAGACCGACGAGGATCCGCCAGAGCGGTCGGGTCTTCGCAGCGTCGATGTTCGCGAGCATCTCGAAGGCGTTCTTCGACGGGTACCGGCTCGGTGCCCCCGTGAAGTCGGCGCCGCGGGCGTCCGGGTCGAAGGTGGGGTCGGTCTTCTTCCGCGCGCGGCTGAACGGCGTGACGCGTTTCGGGGCGCCGCTGTCGTCCACCTTCGGCATGCCGGTCTCGGCGTCGCGGACGATCACCTCGATCGGCACGATGTCCGCCATCGTCAGGTCGAACAGACCGGCCTCGGTGACGAGCGGCGGTATCTCCGGGGACTGCGGCTGGGTCAGGGCCGCGGCCGCGACCTCGCCCAGGCCCTCGATGTCGAGGGAACCGCGGGACGCGATGTGCTCCACCCGGCCGCGGACCTGCGCCGGGCAGCTCCTGGCGTTCGGACAGCGGAGGTCGATGTCGCCCTCCTTCGCCGGGCGCAGCGGGGTGCCGCACTCGGGACAGTCGGTCGGCATCACGAACTCGCGCTCGGTGCCGTCGCGGAGCTCGACCACCGGGCCGAGGACCTCCGGGATGACGTCACCCGCCTTGCGCAACACCACGGTGTCGCCGATGAGCACGCCCTTGGCCTTGACGACCTGCTGGTTGTGCAGGGTCGCCTGCCGTACCACGGACCCCGCGACCTCGGCCGGCTCCATCGACGCGAACGGGGTGGCGCGACCGGTCCGCCCGACGCTCACGACGATGTCGAGGAGCTTGGTGTGGACTTCCTCCGGCGGGTACTTGTAGGCCGTCGCCCACCGGGGTGCGCGCGAGGTCGAACCGAGCTCCTCGTGGAGAGCCAGGTCGTCGACCTTGATGACGATGCCGTCGATCTGGTGCTCGACGCTCGCGCGACGTTCCCCGTAGTCCCTCACGAACCCGAGGACGTCCTCGATCGCATCGAAGACGCGGAAGTGCGTGCTGATCGGCAGACCCCACGAGTCGAGCAGCTCGTACACCTCGGACTGCGCACGGACGTCGGTGTCGCGCTCGAGCTCCCGGACCGGCCACGCACCGATGCCGTGCACGAGCATGCGGAGGCCCTTGATGCGCTCGACCATCAGCCGGCGTCTTGCAGGGCTCTTGCCGTCCTCCTTCTGCCGGAGGGACCCGGCGGCGGCGTTCCGCGGGTTCGCGAACAGCCGTTCCCCCGCCTCGAGCTGCCGGGCGTTGAGCTGGTCGAACTCGGCGACCGGGAAGAAGATCTCGCCACGGACCTCGACCAGCGCCGGATGCCCGGAGCCCGCGAGGCGGTCGGGGATCGTGCCCATCGTCCGGACGTTCCCCGTGACGTCCTCGCCCACGACGCCGTCGCCACGGGTGGCCGCCGTGACGAGTCGGCCGTGCTCGTACCGGAGGTTGATCGCGAGGCCGTCGATCTTCAGCTCCGTGAGGAACCGGACCCGTTCCGAACCGGCGTCGCGCTGGACCTTGTCCGCCCACTCGGTCAGCTCGTCCGGGCTGAACACGTTGTCGAGACTCAGCATCCGTTCCGCGTGCTGCACCTCGGCGAACTGCACGTTGTCCGCGCGTCCGCCGACGGTCTGCGTCGGGCTGTCGTCGCTCTGGAGCTCGGGGAACCGCTGCTCGACCGCGTCGAGCCGATGCATCATCGCATCGTAGTCGGCGTCCGTGACGGTCGACCCGTTGCCTTCGTAGTAGGCGTCCCGGAGGCCGTTCAGCACCTGGCGGAGCCGGTCGACCTCGTCGCGGGCCTGCCCCGGGTCGAGGTCCGCCGGCGCGAGGGTCTCGGCGGTCCGGTCGTCGGTCGTGCTCATCGGGCGACCACCGGCACGGCGCTCGTCGTCCGGTCGATCGTGCACTGCCCGAGCACCCGGGTCCCGACGTAGACCACGGCGGTCTGCCCGGGCGCGACGCCGGTGAGCGGTTCGTCGGGTGTGACGACCAGCTCGGACGTGCCGTCGGCGCCGTCGGCCACCCGGGCGATCGCGGGCACCGGGTCGGCGTGCGCGCGGATCTGGACGTGGCACGCGAAGGGCTCGGCGGGATCGGCCGGTGCGACACCCGCCCACGTGAAGGAGCGTCCGGCGATCTCGGCGATCGCCAGGGCTTCCTTCGGGCCGACGACGACGGTGTTGTCCTTCGGGCGGACCTCGAGCACGAACCGCGGTCGGCCGTCCGGAGCCGGACGCCCGAGCGCCAGCCCACGACGCTGTCCCACCGTGTAGGCGTGCGCTCCCTCGTGCGCGCCGACGACCGTGCCGTCCCGCTCGACGATGTCGCCCGTCGCGGTGCCGACGCGCTCCGCGAGCCACCCGCGGGTGTCGCCGTCCGGGATGAAGCAGATGTCGTGGCTGTCGGGCTTCTGTGCGACCGTCAGGCCACGCGCGGCGGCCTCGGCGCGGACCTCGGCCTTGGACGGCGTCGCGCCGAGCGGGAACATCGAGTGGGCGATCTGCTCGGCCGTGAGCACGCCGAGGACGTACGACTGGTCCTTGGCCCAGGCAGCGGCGCGGTGCAGCTCCCGGTTGCCGTCCGCGTCCGTGACGATCGAGGCGTAGTGGCCGGTGCACACGGCGTCGAACCCGAGCGCGACGGCCTTCTCGAGCAGGGCGGCGAACTTGATCCGCTCGTTGCACCGCATGCACGGGTTGGGCGTGCGTCCGGCGGCGTACTCGGCCACGAAGTCGTCGACGACGTCGGCCTTGAACCGTTCGGAGAAGTCCCACACGTAGTACGGGATGCCGAGCATCGACGCCGCGCGCTGGGCGTCCATGGAGTCCTCGATGGTGCAGCACCCGCGGCTGCCGGTCCGGAGCGTCCCGGGCATCCGGCTGAGCGCGAGGTGCACCCCGACGACGTCGTGTCCGGCTTCCACGGCGCGAGCCGCCGCCACCGCGGAGTCGACCCCTCCGCTCATCGCTGCGAGCACCTTCATGGCGTCAAGGCTAGCCGCCGCGACCGACACCGTCCCGCGCGGGCGTACCGTTGCACGCGCCATGACGACGCCGACACCCTCCTTCGACTTCCGGGCGGTCGCCCTCTCCGCGTTCCTCCCCGCCACGCTCTTCGCGATCGGCGAGGGCGCCATCATCCCGATCATCCCGATCGCCGCGCACTCCCTCGGGGCGTCGCTCGCGTTCGCGGGGTTCGTCGCGGCGCTCATCCTCGTCGGCGAACTGATCGGCGACGTCCCGAGCGGCTGGGTGGTCGCGGCGATCGGCGAGCGGACCGCGATGATCGGCGCCGCGCTCGTGAGCATCGTCGGGCTGCTCGTCGCCGTGTGGGCGCCGAACGCGGTGGTGCTCGCGATCGGGGTGTTCCTCGTCGGGGTGTCGACCGCGGTGTTCGCCCTCGCGCGGCACGCCTACATGACGACCGCCGTCCCGGTCGAGATCCGGGCCAGGGCGCTGTCCAGCCTCGGCGGCGTGTTCCGCTTCGGCTACTTCGTCGGTCCGTTCCTCTCGGCCGGCGTCACGCACCTGACCGGGTCGTCGCAGAGCGCGTTCTGGATCCACGTGGTGTGCTGCCTCGCCGCGGCGGCGGTGCTGTTCGTGCTCCGCGACCCCGTCGACGGCTCGCGCGGGTTCCGGATCAGGCGCCGCGCCTCCCGTCCGGCCGGGACGGCCCCCGCCGAGCGCCACATGCTGGAGGAGGGCGAGGAGTTCGTCGAGGACGAGGCCGTCGGCCTCTTCGCCACCATCCGCGCCAACGCGCGCGTGCTCGTCCGTCTCGGCAGCGGGGCGGGGCTCGTCGGTGCGATGCGGGCGGGTCGGCAGGTGATCCTGCCGCTCTGGGCGGTCAGCGTCGGGATGGACGACTCCACCGCCGCGCTCGTCATCGGGATCGCCGGTGCGATCGACTTCGCGCTGTTCTACACGAGCGGCCAGATCATGGACCGGTTCGGGCGGCTCGCCAGCGCGCTCCCCTGCATGCTCGGCCTCAGCATCTGCTACTTCCTCCTCGCCTGGAGCGACCACCTCGACACCCGGGTCGTCTGGTTCGTCGCCGTCGCCATGCTCATGTCGCTCGCGAACGGCGTCGGGTCCGGCATCCTGATGACGCTCGGGGCGGACCTGGCCCCCCGGGGACACCCGGCGCCGTTCCTCGGTGCGTGGCGGTTCACGGGGGACTTCGGGTCCGCCGTCGCCCCGCTCGTCATCTCCGGCGTGACCGCCGTGGCGACGATCGCGGTCGCGAGCACCGTGATGGGCGTGCTCGGCATCGTCGGCGCGGGGATCCTGCTCCGCTACGTCCCGCGGTACCTGCCGCGCACGCTGCGCTGACGCGCCCCGCACGGTCGTGCGCCCGCGGACGGGAGGCACGGAACGCCCCGGCAGGTGCGTCACGGCCGTCGGTACACTGACTGCTGCTCGCGGGAGTGGTGAAACTGGCAGACACGCAGGATTTAGGTTCCTGTGCCCCAGGGCGTGAGGGTTCGAGTCCCTTCTCCCGCACGAGCGCCCGTCCGCACGACGGTGCGTCATCCGTGCGGACGATCTTCGGCGCACGAACCCCGACCGCATCGTCCGCTCGATCGCGACCCGGTACCCTCGTGGTGCGGGAAGCACTCCCGTGTGCCGCCGAGCCACCGCTGGGCACCGTCCGCGTGGCCGACGACCGAGAGAAGAGACATGACGTCCGTCCCCCTTGCCCTGCTCCCCTGGCTCGACCCGAACACGATCCTGCACGACTTCGGCGGCCTCGCGGTCTTCGTCGTCTGCGCGATCGTGTTCGCCGAGACCGGCCTGCTCGTCGGGTTCATCTTCCCGGGCGACACGCTCCTCATCATCACCGGGCTCACCGCCTTCGACCAGGGCGGGCACATCGGCGGGCTGCCGATCTGGCTCATCGCGCTGATGATCGGCGCGAGCGCGTTCCTCGGCGGCGAGCTCGGCTACTACATCGGCAAGAAGGTCGGACCGCCGATCTTCGAGCGCAAGGAGAGCGGCCTGTTCTCCAAGGCCAACGTCGACCGGACCAACGCCTTCTTCGAGCGGTTCGGTGCCCCGGCCGTCATCGTCGCCCGCTTCGTGCCCGTGGTCCGCACGTTCGCGCCGATCGCCGCGGGTGTGGGCCGGATGTCCTACAAGAAGTACTCGCTCTACAACGCGATCGGTGCGCTCATCTGGGGCACCGGCGTGACGTTCATCGGCTTCGTGCTCGGGTTCATCCCCCCGGTCGCCGAGTTCGTCCGCAACTACATCGACGTCATCCTCGTGGCCGCCGTCGTCGTGACGGTGATCCCGGCCGTGATCACCTACGTGCGGAACGCCCGGAAGGCCAAGCGCGACGAGGAGCAGGCGGGCTAGCCCCCGCCCTACCCCCGCTGAACGCCACGTTGGCCGGTTCTCGCAATGCTGTAGCCCTGCGAGAACCGGCCAACCTGGTGTTCCGCGGAACGGACTACACCCCGAAGTACTCCCGCACGATCGGGGCGATCGCCCGGAACGCCTTCGCCCGGTGGCTCAGTGCGTTCTTCTCCTCGCGCGTGAGCTCGGCGCTCGACCGGTCCGCGTCGTCGGGCTTGAAGACCGGGTCGTACCCGTGCCCGCCGGTCCCGACCCGTTCGGTGAGGACCTCGCCGTTCCAGACGGCCTCCTCGACGTGCTCCCACTCGGCGACCACCGCGGGGTCGTCCGACGGCACCACGAACGCGGCGGCGCAGACGAAGGACGCCGTCCGCTCGACGACGCCGGACAGGTTCGCCAGCAGGAGGTCGATGTTGTCGTCGTCCACCCGCGTCCCGGCGTACCGCGCGGAGTGGATCCCGGGTGCCCCGTGGAGGGCGTCCACCGCGATGCCGGAGTCGTCAGCGAGCGCCGGGAGCCCGGTGCGGGCAGCGGCAGCACGCGCCTTGAGGAGTGCGTTCGCGGCGTAGGTGTCGCCGTCCTCGACCGGCTCGGGGCCGTCGTACGCGATCAGCCGCACGCCGGGGAGCGCTGCGCCGAGGATCTCCTGCAGCTCGACGACCTTGCCCTGGTTGTGTGTGGCGAGGACGACGACCCGTCCCTCGGTCATGCGCGCGACTCCGCCAGGACCGCCCGCTGGATCTCGGCGAGGGACGCGTTGCCGGCGAGCCCGAGGTCGAGCAGGAGGTTCAGCTCGTCGCGGTCGAACGGTGCGTGCTCCGCGGTCCCCTGCACCTCGATGAAGGTCCCCGAACCCGTCGTGACGATGTTCATGTCGGTGTCGGCGCGGGAGTCCTCCTCGTACGCCAGGTCGAGCATCGGCTCGCCCCCGACGATGCCGACGGAGATCGCCGCCACGCTGTCGGTGAGCGGGGTGGCCTTCTGGGCGATGAACTTCCGTTCCCTGCCCCACGCGATCGCGTCGGCCAGTGCCACGTAGGCACCGGTGATCGACGCGGTCCGGGTGCCGCCGTCGGCCTGCAGCACGTCGCAGTCGAGGACGAGGGTGTTCTCGCCGAGCGCCTTCATGTCGACGACCGCGCGGAGCGACCGGCCGATGAGGCGAGAGATCTCGTGGGTGCGGCCGCCGATCTTGCCCTTGATCGACTCGCGCTGCATGCGGTCGTTCGTGGAGCGGGGCAGCATCGAGTACTCCGCGGTGACCCAGCCGGAGCCCTTGCCGGCCATCCAGCGCGGCACGCCGTTCGTGAACGAGGCGGTGCAGAGCACCTTGGTGTCGCCGAAGCTGATCAGCGCACTGCCCTCGGCCTGGCGGCTCCAGCCGCGCTCGATCGTGACGGGACGGTGGTCGTCGGCGCTCCGGCCGTCGATGCGGGTCATGGGTTCCTCCGGTTGGTTCTGCTGGGTTCGGACGGGAGGGTCGGTACGGGTCCGGCGGACCCGTCGCCTCCGGTGGTCATGCGCGTCGGGCGGCGCCGCGCGGCAGGTCGATCGCGCCGGTCTGCAGGTGGCCCACCTGGGACACCTCGGGGCCGAGGAACCGTCGTGCGAGACGGACGAAGCCGAGCCGGTCGGTCCCGGTCGCGTCGAACTCGTACGTCGGGGGCGCGGTCGACACCCGCTCGATGCCGTGCTCGACGAGCGACCGGTACACGTCGTTCGCGGTCTCCTCGGCGCTCGACACCAGCGTGACGTCGGGGCCCATGACGTACTGGATCGCCGCCGACATGAGCGGGTAGTGCGTGCACCCGAGGATGAGCGTGTCGACGTCGGCGGCCCGGATCGGTGCGAGGTACTCCGCGGCGAGGGCCCGCAGCTCCGGGGAGGCGGTGTCGCCCGTCTCGACGAACTCGACGAACCGTGGGCAGGCCGCGAGCGTCAGGTCGACGTCGGACGCCGCGGCGAAGGCGTCCTCGTACGCGCGGGAGCCGATGGTCCCCGCCGTGCCGATGACCCCGATGCGCCGGGTCCTGGTCTGCTTGACGGCGGCGCGGACGGCGGGCTGGATGACCTCGACGACCGGGATCCCGTAGGTCCGCTCGTACCGTTCGCGCGCGTCCCGGAGGACCGCCGAGCTCGCGGTGTTGCAGGCGATCACGAGGGCCTTGACGCCCTGTTCGACGAGGTCGTCCATCACCTCGAGCGCGTACCGGCGGACGTCCGCGATCGGTTTCGGACCGTACGGCGAGTGCACGGTGTCACCGACGTAGCGGATGGACTCCCGCGGGAGCTGGTCGATGATCGCGCGTGCGACCGTGAGGCCTCCGAGTCCGGAGTCGAAGACTCCGATGGGCGCGTCCGTCACGTCCCCCAGGTTAGTCTCGGTCACGTGACGACCGCTCTCCTCACCGACCAGTACGAGCTCACGATGGTCGACGCGGCCCTCAAGGACGGGACCGCCGGCCGCCGCTGTGTCTTCGAGGTGTTCGCGAGACGCCTGCCGGACGGGCGACGCTACGGCGTCGCGGCCGGGCTCGGGCGGTTCCTGTCGCTGCTCGCCGACTTCCGCTTCGGCGACGACGAGGTCGCGTTCCTCCGCGACCGGGGTGTCGTGGACGCTGCGACCGGGGACTGGCTCGGCGGCTACCGGTTCCGCGGCGACGTCCGGGCGTACCGCGAGGGCGAGGTCTACTTCCCGAACTCGCCGATCCTGCAGATCGAGGGGACCTTCGCCGAGGCCGTGCTCCTCGAGACCCTCGCGCTGAGCGTGTTCAACGCCGACTCCGCGATCGCCTCCGCGGCGGCGCGCATGGTGTCCGCCGCCGACCACCGTCCGCTCGCCGAGATGGGGTCGCGACGCACCGGCGAGTGGAACGCGGTCGCAGCAGCCCGTGCCGCCTACATCGCCGGGTTCGGCGCGACGAGCAACCTCGAGGCCGGGCGCACCTGGGGCATCCCGACGATGGGGACCGCGGCGCACGCCTTCACGCTCCTCCACGACTCCGAGGAGTCCGCGTTCCGATCGCAACTGGCCGCCCTCGGCGACGCCACCACCCTGCTCGTGGACACGTTCGACATCCCGGCGGCCGTGGAGACCGCGGTGCGGCTGACCGGAGGCCGACTCGGCGCGGTCCGGATCGACAGCGGCGACCTGCCGTCCGTCGTGGCCTCGGTCCGCGCGCAGCTCGACCGGCTCGGGGCGACGTCGACGAAGGTCACCGTGACGAACGACCTCGACGAGTACACGATCGCCGCACTCCGTGCCGCACCGGTCGACTCCTACGGCGTCGGCACGAGCGTCGTCTCCGGGTCCGGGCACCCGGCGGCCGGCATGGTGTTCAAGCTCGTCGCGCACGAGGACGCCGCCGGGAACTGGGTGCCGGTCGCCAAGAAGTCCGCTGCGAAGGCGACCGTGGGCGGCCGGAAGGTCGCCGCGCGTCGCCTGCGGAACGGCGTCGCGACGGCCGAGGTGGTCCGCGTCGGCGGCACGACCGGCCCCGATGAGCGAGCGCTGCTCGTCCCGGTCGTCACCGGCGGCGAGGTCGACGACGCGTTCCTCGGGGGACGCGGCGTCGAGGCTGCGCGCCGTCACCATCGCGGGGCGAAGGCGGAACTCCCCGCCGACGCCGAGCGGATCGGACGCGGCGACCCGGCGATCCCGACCCTGATGGAGTGAGAGCTACTCGCCCTTCATCGTCTCGTAGATCTCCTTGCACGTCGGGCACACCGGGAACTTGCCCGGGTCACGACCAGGCGTCCACTTCTTGCCGCAGAGCGCCTTGACGGGCTTGCCGCTGAGGGCCGACTCGAGGATCTTCTCCTTGCGGACGTAGTGCGAGAAGCGCTCGTGGTCGCCTGGCTCGATCGCCTCTTCCTCGAGGAGCTTCTCGAGTTCGCGGTCCATGACGTCGAGGCCGCCGCCGGCGGGTTCCATCGTGCTCATGGTCCAAGCGTACGTCGATCGGGGTCGTTCGGGGATCGGTCCCGACCGCCCCGCGCCGATCAGTTGCGCTGCGCCGATCAGTTGCGCTGCGCCGCCGCCAGGATGTCCGGTCCGTGCCGGTCGAACATCCGGCCGCCGATGAGCACCCCGAGCGCGAGCACGACGATGCCGGTGCCGAGCCCGACGAGGAGCGTCGTCGCGCCCCATTGGTCCTGCCCCGTCCGGAAGGCCCGGACCGCGAACCACACGGTGGGGGTCATGCAGACGAGGATGAGCACGATCATCGCGGACTGCGCCGTCGTGGCGAGCACGCCGGTGGCCTGCGGCTGCTGGAACGGGTGGTCGCCCGGGCGGACGGTCGGGTACGGCAACGCCGCCGACGACACGCTCGACAGTCCGAGCCCGACGAGCATGACGCCGCCGGACACCCCGATGACCGTGGGCAGGACGTCCCAGTCGCCGAAGAGCCACGCCGAGACGACGGACCCGGCCGCCACCAGGGGCACGCCGACGACGAGCACCGGCGTCACGCGTCCGAGCCGGTCGCTCCACCCGGGCGCCCCGGACGCGACGTGCAGCCACACGGCCGTGTTGTCGTAGGCGACGTCGTTGTGCGGCAGGAACCCGGCCACGAGGGCCATGAGCGGCAGCGGGAACAGCGCGGTCCAGTGCCACGGGACGCCGGCGACGCCGAGCGGCAGGACGATGACGGGGACGACGAGGAGGACGACGTACGACATCCGGTACCGCGGATCCCGCCCCCAGTAGGTCAGGCTGCGCGCGGCGACGGCCCCGACCGGCGTGGACCCGAGACGGTCGAACCACCCGAGGGTCCGGGATCGCCGGGTGTGCGCCGCGCCGCCGACCGACCGGAGGAGCCGACCGACCATCGCGACCCACGCCCACGCCAGTGCCGCGACGACGACGAGCGCGACGAGCAGTCGCAGGATCCCCCGTCCGGTGTGCCCGGTGGCGATGTCGGCCGGGAACGCCCACGCCGCACCCCACGGGGTCCAGCCGGCCACGTCGGCGACGTGCTGCACCGCGGGGCCCGCCGGAGCGAGCCAGTCGACGTGCAGCAGCAGTACGAACGCGGGGACGAGCAGCACGACGACGACGAACGCGACGAGCCACGCGGCGTCCCGGACCCGGTGTGCGGCGAGGAGCCAGGCACCGGCCGTCGTGGCCACCCGGCTGAACAGCGCACACGTGAGGACGATGAGCACGACGCTGACGACACCGGCGAACCCGACGCCGGGACGCATCCAGGCGACGGACTGCGACACCGCGAGGACCATCACGACGACGACCGGGACACCGACGAGGCCGACCACTCCGAGCCCGACGGCGAGCGGTCGCGGCGCGATGCCGAACGTGGCGAAGCGCCGTGGGTCCAGCGGGTCGTCGGCACCGACGGCGAGCGGCACGATCGTGAACCCGAGGGTCAGGAGCGTCCCGACCGGGACGACGACACCCGCCGCGAGGTCCGGCGACGCGGTCCGGAGCGCTCCGAGGTGCACCGCGGCGACGACGGCCACCACGAGGGCGAGGAGCACCCCGAGCACCACCAGCACGGAGCGCCGCACGGACTGCCGGACCTCGCCCGCGAGCAGGTCGAGCCTCAGTTGGAGGAGCCGTGCAACCATTCCATGCTCTCTGTGACGACGCGGCCGCCGGCGAGTTCGACGAACTTGTCCTCGAGGCTCTTCCGGCCCCGGACCTGGGTCATCGTGCCCGCGGCGAGGACCTTGCCGCCGACGATGATCGCGACCGAGTCGCAGGTGCGCTGCACGAGGTCCATCGAGTGGCTCGAGAGCACCACGGTGCCGCCACCGGCGGCGTACCGGCGGAGGATCTCGGTGATCGTCGCGGCGCTGACCGGGTCGACGGACTCGAACGGCTCGTCGAGCACGAGCACCCGTGGCGAGTGGATCAGGGTCGCGGCGAGGGCCACCTTCTTCGCCATGCCGACGGAGTAGTCGGCGACCTGGCGCCCGAGCGCCTCGCCGAGGCCGAACGCCTGTGCGAGGTCGGCGCTGCGGGACCGTGCGGTCCTGCCGTCCAGTCCCCGGAGCGTCGCCGAGTAGAACAGCATCTGCCCGCCGGTCAGCCGGTCGAACAGACGGAGTCGGTCCGGGAGCACGCCCATCGACCGCTTGGCCGCCGCCGGGTCCGCCCAGACGTCGTGGTCCAACACGGATGCCTCGCCCGCGTCGGGGCGGAGGAGCCCCGTCATCATCGAGAGCGTGGTCGTCTTGCCCGCACCGTTCGGGCCGACGACGCCGAAGATCGATCCCTGGCGGACCTCGAGGTCGATGCCGTCGACCGCCACGGTCTGGCCGTACCGTTTCGTCAGCCCGGACGCGGTGAGGACGACGGGCTGCTGCGGCTGTCGGCTGCTCGGACGTCGCGGTGTGGTGGCACGTGGGGCTCGTTTCCGCGGCGCCTTGGCGCCGGGTCCTGGGGGCGCAGCGCTCGTGACCGTCGTGTCGGACGTCGGTCGTGCCTCCGGTCCGACCGTCCCCGGTGCGTCAGGTGTCGGGTCCGCTTCGGGTGTCGGTGGGGCATCGGGCGTCGGCGGCGCGTCGGCGGACGGCGGCGCGTCGGGCGACGCCGGGCCGGGAGGCACGGGGCGGCTCGTGCTCGCCGGTCGCGCTGAGGACGTGACCGGGCGCCTGCGGGGCGCGGGTCGACGGGTCCGTGGCTCGGGCGTCGTGCTCGGCGCGGCGGACGCGGGCAGCGAGCCCGCGTCGTCGGCTCGCGCTGGGCTCTCGTCGGTCACGGTCCGCTCCCCCGTCGTCTGGTCCATCGTGCTGTCCCCAGTGGTACTCGCGGCAACGTCGTCCCGGCCCGGGTCGTCGACCCCGCCGTGCCGACCCGGTGCTGCCACTGCCCCAACCGTACCAATGCCGCCGGGCCCCAGAGGAGTGACAGGCCAGGGGTCACGAAACGGCCACGAATGTGCGCGAGTCCACCCCCCGGAACGGGGTCGTCACGTACAATTCACCGAGGCACGGCGTCGTGTTCATCTTCCAGGACCCTGCAGGACGCGGGCATCTCCGCTCGTCCCGGTCGCAGTGGTGCAGCCGTTCTCGGCGCATTCAGAGGTGCGACGAGCAGGATCGACCAATGCCCTGACGCGGACGACACTTCGTCCGCATGGGCAGACAACATCGAGGAGACAAGACATGACCACACAGATCGTGATCCTTGCCGCGGGCATGGGGAGTCGGCTCGGCCGGTCCCTCCCGAAGCCCCTCACCGAGCTCAGCGACGGCCGCACCATCATGCAGCAGCAGTTCGACAACATCCGGGCGGCGTTCGGCTCGAGCGCACGGGTGACCGTCGTCGTCGGCTACAAGTCGGAGTACATCGTCGAGGCCTTCCCCGAGGCCGCCTTCGTCTACAACGAGTCCTACGACTCGACGAACACCTCCAAGAGCCTCCTCCGAGCACTCAAGGCGACGGGCAAGGACGGCGTCCTCTGGATGAACGGCGACGTCGTGTTCGACCCGCGCGCACTGGTGCGCGCGGCCGACATGATGGACCAGGACCGTTCCTTCGTGAGCGTCAACACCGAGAAGGTCTCCGACGAGGAGGTCAAGTACACGATCGACGCCGAAGGCTTCATCGACAAGCTGTCCAAGCGGGTCAAGGGCGGGCTCGGCGAAGCCGTCGGCATCAACTACGTGGCCTCCACCGAGAAGCAGGCGCTGATCCGCCAGCTCGGCCGGGTCGACGACCAGGAGTACTTCGAGGGCGGCATCGAGGCGGCCATCGCCGAGGACGGGCTACGCTGGACCCCCGTCGACATCTCCGACCTGTACGCGGTCGAGATCGACTTCGCCGAGGACCTCGAGCGAGCGAACGAACTGTTCGCCTGACGACATCCGTCGGGTCCCCGGTCGGCATCATCATCCGGCACCGAGGGACCACATGACGACTGCGAGCGCGCCAGCGACCACCGAGGTCGCCACGGCGCGCTCTCGATCGTCGGCGACCCGCTACCGGCACGCGCTCTGGCTCCTCACGATGCGGGACCTCCGCGTCCGCTACTCGACGTCCGCGCTCGGCTACCTGTGGTCGATCCTCGATCCGCTGATCATGTCCGGGATCTACTGGTTCGTCTTCACGCAGGTGTTCCATCGCGACGTCGGCGAGCGGCCGTACATCGTCTTCCTGCTCTCGGCGCTGCTGCCGTGGATGTGGTTCACCGGGGCCGTCTCGGACTCCACGAAGGCCTTCATCAAAGAGGCCAAGCTCATCCGGTCGACGACCATCCCGCGGTCCATCTGGGTGGCGCGGATCGACCTGTCCAAGGGCATCGAGTTCCTGTTCAGCATCCCGGTGCTCGCCGTCTTCGCGGTCTTCTCCGGCGCGCACGTGTCGTGGCAACTGGTCTGGTTCCCCCTCGCCATGCTGATGCAACTCGTCCTCGTCTACGGGATCGGACTGATCATCGCGCCGCTCGTCACGTTCTTCCGCGATCTGGAGCGCGCGACGAAGCTCGTCCTCCGGTTCGCGTTCTACGCGTCGCCCATCATCTACTCGGCGTCGGAGCTGCCGAAGTCCGTGCGCCACATCGCCGAGCTCAACCCGCTCGTCGGGATCTTCAGCATGTACCGCGCGGGGTTCTTCCGGCATGTCCTCGACCCCTCCGCCGTCGTCTCGGCGGCCGTCGTGACCCTCGTGGTCCTCGTCGTCGGGCTCGTGGTGTTCCGCCGGAGCGAGCACCGCGTCCTCAAGGAACTCTGATGACCAGCACCGCACCGACCCGCACCGTCCGCACGGCTCCGGTGATCTCCGTCGAACGCGCCGGGATCCGGTTCCGCCGGAACCGCAAGGCCAGCCGGAGCTTCAAGGACCTGTTCGCGGGCCGGGCACGGCGGCGCCGACCGGTCGACGAGTTCTGGGCGCTCCGGGACGTCTCGTTCACCGTGCAGCCCGGCGAGTCGATCGGCGTCGTGGGCCGGAACGGCCAGGGCAAGTCGACGCTGCTCAAGCTCGTCGCGCAGGTGATGCTCCCGGACGAGGGTCGCATCACGGTGGACGCCGGCGTCGCCCCGCTCATCGAGATCACCGGTGGGTTCGTCGGCGACCTCACGGTGCGCGAGAACGTGTTCCTGACGGCTGGTCTGCACGGCATGTCCAAGGCCGAGATCCAGCGGAGCTTCGACGAGATCATCGACTTCGCGGAGATCGGCGACTTCGTGGACACCCCCTACAAGCACCTCTCGAGCGGCATGAAGGTGCGCATCGCGTTCGCGGTGATCGCCCGGCTCGAGGAGCCGGTGATCCTCGTCGACGAGGTCCTGGCCGTCGGTGACAAGTCGTTCCGCGAGAAGTGCTACCGACGGATCGAGGAGCTGCTCGCCGGCGGCCGGACCCTGTTCTTCGTGTCGCACAACGCGAAGGACCTGCGCCGGTTCTGCACCCGTGGGCTGTACCTCGACAAGGGCGCCCTCGTGCTCGACGACACGATCGAGGCGGCGCTCGACCGCTACGAGTCCGACTACCCGTCGCCCTAGCCACTCCTCCCCAACCGGCAGGACCGCGCTCCCCTCCACAGGCCGGTGCGCGCCGGCCCCCCGCGGTGCCCATCCGTCGGCGGTCCTCCCTAGCGTTCCGGACATGAACCACACCGAGACCACCGCCTACCGTGTCCCGTTCCGCATCGACCGGACCGATCCGCCGCGCCGCTACGACCTCGTCAACGTCGGCCCTGAGCCGCTCGACGCCGTCACCCTGACCCACCTCGGCACCGGGTACTGTCCGCCGCTCGCGGTCCGACGCCTCGATCCCGGCCGGCACCTCGCGCTCGCGGTGTTCGGTGCGAGCCGCGAGGACACCGGTGTCGTCATCGTGCGATGGCGGCGGCCAGAGGGCAGCGAGTACCTCTGGCGGATGTCACTCGTGTGAGTCGGCGGGCGGCCCGTGCGTCGCCGCGACCTCGTCCCACCGGACCAGGAGCTGCTCGATCGCCGCACGGAACCGCGCGGTCGCCGTGCCGGGTGTCGTGTCGCCGAAGTACCGCGCCACCCAGTACCGGAGCTGCTCGATCTGCGTCTCGTCGTGCAGCGCGGCATCCACCCGGTCGATCACTGCCGGGGCGTCCTCGACGCGGAGCCAGTCCGCCGCCGCGAGGTACCCCGTGTCGTCGACGTCGGCCTGCCGGGACACCGGGCGGGTCACGAGCAGGGGCTTGCCCACCGCCAGCCGGTCATAGATCATCGCGCTGATGTCCGTGATCGCGACGTCGGCGTCCGCCAGTTGCCACCCCATGCCCGGGCCGTCGTCGTACACGTGGTGGGCGCCGGGGTCGGCGGCGTTCGCCGTCGCGATCGCGGCGACGATCCGCTCGTGGGCGGCGCGGTACTCCGCATCGAGCACCCCGCTCCGCGGATGGGGTCGGTAGACGAGCCGGTGCCGGGGCGACCGCAGCACCCGTTCCGCGATCGTCGTCCCGTGCGACGCGATCGACCCGTACGCCGCGGCCGCCCGGTCGCCCTCCCACGTCGGCGCGTACAGCACGACGGTCCGGTCGTCCCGGGGGTACGGGACCTCCCCGGCGAAGTGATCGGCCTGGGGTCGGCCGATCGGGATCGCGCGACGGTCGATGTCCCAGTCCCAGAGCGCCGCGCGCAACCGGTCGCGAGCGGCGTCACCGGCGATGAACGCGTAGTCGTACGCCTTGAACTGGTTCGTCGTCATGTACATCTTGTCGCTCTCGCCGTGGTTGACGAAGACGTGCCACATGCGTCCGTACCGCATCATCTGGAAGTTCCGGGCGTTCTGGTTGACGTACAGCACGATCTTCGGCCGCTGCTCGTCGACGAACCGCTCGAGGTCCATCACCTGCCGGGTGTAGACAACGGGGACCGGCGATTCGTCGAGCAGGGCGAGCATCGTGCCCGGCGACCGCGCGATGATCGCGACCGGGTGCGTCGTCGCGAGTTCTGCCAGCGGTGCGTACCACTGACGGATCTGGTACATGTTGACCGGCCCGTCGGCGAAGTACACGGCGATCTCGATCGAGCCGGGCTGCAGCCGGGCGATGGACGGCAGACGGCGCGCGAGGACCTGCCGGCTCCGGCGCGAGCGCCAGAGCCGCTGGATGAGCTTCTGTGCGGTGCGGACGTCGTTGCGGATCGGCACGGGCCGTTCCCTTCCTGCTGCGCTCCGGGTGCGCAGCATCTCATCGGTTCTCGTGCGGTCGGGCAGTCGGGCCGTCGTGCGGTCCGTCAGACGACGGGCGGCCGACCCGCAGCGGTCATCCTGCCGATCGTCAACCAGCCGAGCGGATGGTACGGGCCGCAGTCGTCCCGCCAGCCCTCCCGCACCCCGGCGAACCAGACTGCGAGGCGTCCCGGATGTCGCCACCACCGGAGCGTCTGGATCGCGGCCCACGATCCGACGTACAGCGGCCGGAGCGGCGCGGGGAGGTTCCGACGGGCGAGCCAGACCCGGTTCCGGGCGTTGAGCCGGTAGTACTCCTCGTGCCGCGCGGGATCGATCGCGGGGTGGCTCGCGACGAGGTGCCCTGCGTACCAGGCCCGGCGTCCCGCGCCCCAGACACGCCACGCGAGCTCGATGCCCTCGTGCGCGTAGAAGTACTCGTCACCCCAGCCGCCGGCCGCGGCGAAGACCTCGGACGGCAGGATCGTGGCGCCCTCCCAGACGCTGAACACCGGGCCGGACTGGTCCGGGTCGCCCTTCCGGATGCGCGGGACCCATCGGAGCGGGTTCGCGGCACCCGACGGGTCGACCACGCGGGGCTGCACCAGACCGAGGCTCGGGTCGCGTTCGAACAGGGCGATCGCGTCGGCGAGGAACGTCGGCGACGGGATCGACGCGTCGTCGTCGAGGAAGAACACGTAGTCGCCCTGCACGAGTGCCGCGCCGGCGTTCCGTCCTGCCGGGATCCCGACGTTCTCGGGCAGCGGCAGCGCACGGACCCCGTCCGGGAGCCCGGTCGGCACCCACCCGTTGCCGACGCACACGACGTCGAGCTCGACGCCCTGTTGCGCCAGCACGCTCTGCAGACCGGTCTGCAGGTCGTCCGGTCGCGTGCCCTGGGACAGGCTCACCACGCCGACCCGGGGACGCTCGCGGTGCGGGACCGCCCGACGCCGGAGGGTGCCGGGTCTCGGCGTGCCGCCGCTCACGCCCGCACCCGCTTCGAGGAGACGATCGCGACGAAGTGCCCGACGACGGCCAGCAGAGCGAGCGGCAGGAGCACGGCCACGAGGATCCGGTCGGCGAGCGGCGAGCCGATCACGAGCCCGAGGAGGGCGACGACGAACGCGATCATCGTCAGTTCGACCGAGTGGTACAGGCGGTGGAACGGCAGGTACCTGGCGAGCCGCCGGAGCCCGGCGAGCCGCCGACCGCTCGGCGCCGTCGACGCGTCGCGCTTGTCGACGAGCTTGGCGAGGCCGGCGTTCGCCCGGGCCACGTGCACCATGTCGTTGAGTGCCTTGTTGAGGACGATGACGAGCGCGAGGGCGAACCCGATCGTGGTCCACGCGTAGTCGCCGCCGACCACCGGCCACGTCGCCGCACGGACGCCGAGGGCGATCGGGATGAGCGCCTCGGTCGTGTAGTGCCCGACCTTGTCGAGGAACACGCCGGCCGGGGAACGGGTCCCCCGCCACCGGGCGACCTCTCCGTCGGAGCAGTCGACGAGCATCTGGAGCTGGCCGAGCACGAGCGCGATCGCCGCACCGACGATCCCGGGGATCAGGAGGGCCGCGGCGGTGCTCCACCCGACCAGGATCATCAGGCCCGTGACCTGGTTCGCCGAGACACGCGTCTTCAGCAGCACCCAGGTGAGGTACGGCGAGACGTCGCGCAGGTACAGCGACGCGGTCCAGTGCTCGGCGTTCGCCCGCGATCGGACCTCGTCCGGCTGTGCGACACGGCGCAGCTCGGCGATCGAGGTCGGGCGAGCGTACGCGGCCGCTCCGCGCTCCGTGAAACCGTCGTCGGCATTCACCGGGGGGCCTCCGGGATCGGACATGGGGGTCACCTTCCGGTGTGGGTCGTCAGCTCGGAGGTGCCGAGGAAGCCGAGGACGAACCCCACACCCCAGCCGATGTGGATGCACGGCAGCACGACGACGAGCCAGGCGAGGGCCGCCGGCCCGCTCGACCTGCCGACGACGACCGATCCGAGGACGACGAACACCAGGTACACGACGGGTACCACGAACCCGATGAGCGCCCAGGCCGCGCCCGAGCCGGCGACCGCGCCGGCGACGCCGATCAGCCCGGCGACGACGCCGAGTGTGACCGCGACGACCATGGCCGGTGGGACGAAGTAGCGGAGGCCGTTGCCCGTGGGGAACCGACGGGCGAGCTCGCCGCGCCACAGGCCGGTCGCGACGAACTGCCGCACGAGCCGTCGGAGACTCGGCCGCGGACGGTAGATGACGACGAGTTCTGGCGTGAACCACACGGTGCCGCCGGTCTTGCGGAGGCGACGGTTGAGTTCCCAGTCCTGGCCCCGCTTGATGTCCTCGTCGAACAGGCCGACCTCGAGCAGACGGTCGCGCCGGAACACCCCTAGGTAGGCGGTCTCGGCGGGGCCGGCCTGTCCGCCGACGTGGTGGGGCGTCCCGCCGAGGCCCACGCGGCTCCCGTAGGCGAGCGCGACGGCGCGCTCGAACGGCGTCCGTCCCTCGGCGCGCATGATCCCGCCGACGTTGTCCGCCCCGGACTCCTGCAGGACGCGGACCGCGACCCGTGTGTAGTCGGCCGGGAGGACGGAGTGCGCGTCGACACGGACGACGATCGGGTGGTTCGAAGCCCGGATCGCGACGTTCAACCCCGCCGGCGTCGACCCGATCGGGTTCGGGATCGCCTGGATGCGGGAGTCCGCGGCGCTCATCTCCTCGACCAGTTCGTTCGTCCCGTCGATCGACGGCCCGAGGGCGAGCACGATCTCGACCGGTCCGTCGTAGTCCTGCGCGAGGAGGCTCGCCACCGCGGCGCGGACCTCCGTGGCCTCGTTGAGGACCGGCATGACGTAGGAGACGCCCGGGAGGGCCTGCGCGTCTGGCTGCATTCGATCCGTACCTCGTGGTCCTTGCGGGACGGGGCGCACCCGGAGGCGCCGCCCCGCAGAGCGAGCACGAGCCTAGCAGCGCGGGCCGACGCGCTCCCTGACCGGGACCCCGCCGTCGTCGGCGGACGCGGACCGGACGGACGGGAGGGGCGGGGCGGGGTCGTGCCGCGCCTCCCGTCCGGCAGGTGGTCCGGACAGACCGACGGCCCGGCCGCGTCCATCGGGACGCCGCCGGGCCGTCGGTTCGGGACTCAGCCCGTGTACGTGCCGAGCGTGACGTCCGACGTCGTGCTCTGTCCGTTGCGGACGTACGTGATCGACGTCTTCGCGCCGCCCGCGGCGAACCGGACCTGCGCTGTCAGGTCGGTGCCGTCGGTGACCGGGACCCCGCCGAACGCCGTGACGACGTCACCCTTCCGGAGCCCGGCGTCAGCAGCCGCGCCGCCGCCGGTGACCGACTTGATGACGGCACCCATCTGCGTCGCGTTCGCGTCCGCGGCGGCGTCGCCGACCGTCGCACCGAGCAGGCCGTGCGTCGCCTTGCCGTTCGCGACGATCTCGGACGACACCCGCTTGGCGAGGTTCGCCGGGATCGCGAAGCCGACGCCGATGCTGCCGGACTGCGACCCGGTCGAGCTCGACGAGTCCGACGCACTGGCGATCGCGACGTTGATGCCGATGAGCTTGCCCTTGGAGTCCAGCAGCGCGCCGCCGGAGTTGCCCGGGTTGATCGCCGCGTCGGTCTGGATGACCGGCAGCGAGATCGGCGCCGCCGTCGCCGCACTCCCGTTGTCGCCGTTGCCCCAGAAGTCGTACGGACCCTGGCCGTTGTTGCTGCCGCCGTCGTTCGAGTCACCGGACGATCCGCCGCTCGGCGCGCTCGACGCGACCTGGATGCTCCGGTTCAGGGTCGAGACGATGCCGTCCGTGACCGTGTTCGAGAGCCCGAGCGGTGCGCCGATCGCGACCGCCGTGTCCCCGACGTTGAGCTTCGAGGAGTCCGCGAAGTCCATCGGCGTCAGGTTCGGGGCGTCGATCTTCACCACGGCGAGGTCGACCGTCGGGTCCGTGCCGACGAGCGTGCCCTTGTAGATCTTGCCGTCCGAGGTCGTGACCTGGATGGCGCCCTTCGAGCTGTCGCCGTCGAGCGTCACCACGTGCGTGTTCGTGACGATGTAGCCGTCCTTGTCCAGCACGACACCCGACCCGGTCCCGGCCTCGGAACCCGCCGACACGTTGATCGTGACGACGGACGGGGTGGCCTTCGCGGCGACGGCGGTGACGACGGTCGCGGAGTTGTAGTCGTTCACCGTCAGGTGGCCGCCGGCGCCCGAGGTGGTGCCGGCGCTCGTGGTCGTCGAGGAACCCTGGCCGTCGGTCGCAGCGGTCCAGGCCGCGCCGGTCGCACCGCCGACGATGGCCCCGATGACGAGCATGCCGATGAGCGGCAGGACGAGTCGTCGCCGGTCCGCGGTGCGGGCGGGGGTGGCGCCGTCGGCGAACCAGGGACCGTTCGCCCGGGCGTTCGCGCCGTCGACGTCACCGAAGGCGCTCGTCGGCGCCTGCGTCGACCCGGGTCCGGTGCTCGACGCGGGCTGGGCGGAGTGTGCGGAGCCCTGGCCGTACCCGGCGGGACCCGTGGCGTACTCGCCGTAGCGGGGCTGCGGGGCCGTCGGCTGGCCCTGCTGGGGGTAGCCGTAGCGGTCCTGCTGTCCGTACTGCGACGTCTGGCCGGAGCCGGAGGTCTGGTCGTACGGGGAGCGCTGGCCGTACTGGTCGTACTGACCCGGCTGGCCGTGCTGGCTCGGCGCGCCGCTCTCGTACTGGCTCGGTGCGCCGCTCTCGTACCGGCTCGGCTGGCCGTACTGGCTCGGCTGCCCGTACTGGCCCGGCTGGCCGTACTGGCCCGGCTGCCCGTACTGGGCGGGCTGGCCGTGTCCGCTCTGCGGCTGCGTGGTCGGCATCGGCGTCGGGTACGGCGTCGTGTACTGGTCCGTCGGGTGCTCGTCGGTCCGCGGCGAGGCGGCCGTGTCACCGTCCCCCGGGTACACGGCGGTGTCGTGCACGCCCGCGGTGTCGTTCGCGCCCGTGGTGTCCGTCGCGCCCGCGGCGTGGTCGTCCGCCACCGCGGTGCGGTCGAGTCCGGCATCGCCGCCGCTCGTCGCGGCGTCGTCCGTGCTCGTCGGCCGGTCGGAGGCGTCCGGCGTCGGTGCGGGGGTCGTCACGTCGTCAGCAGCGGCCGCGTCGTCGGGGCGACGGTCGTCGTCGTTCCGGGAGTTCGAGGTGTCGGTCATGCGGGGCGTGCTCCTTTCAAGCCAGTGCAGTCTGTCGCACACAGCTGGATGGTCCTCATGGCGACCCTGTGAGGAGTCCTGGGCGATCATATGCGTGCGCTGGACGTCAGCCCGGCCACCGACCGACCACGATCGACGCCTCCGAGCGCGGTCCACCCGCGGCGCTAGGTTAGGCATGGTTCCGATGATTCCGATGGGAGACCCATGCGCTCGACCGGTCCCTGGCTCCGCGCCGCCGCAGGAGCGATGCTCCTCGGGTCCGACGGTCGTCCGGCCCCCACGGTGTTCGCCGAGATGAGTGCGCTCGCGGCAGCGACCGGGGCGATCAACCTGGGCCAGGGGTTCCCGGACGAGGACGGTCCTGCCGAGGTGCTCGAGGCCGCGACGCGGGCGATCCACGACGGCGTGAACCAGTACCCGCCAGGACGCGGCACCCCGGACCTCCGGGCGGCGATCACGGAGCACCAGGAGCGGTTCTACTGTCTCCGACTCGATCCCGAACGCGAGATCCTCGTGACCGCGGGTGCGACCGAGGCCCTCGCGGCGTCGCTGCTCGCGCTCGTCGGACCCGGCGACGAGGTCGTCACCTTCGAGCCGTTCTACGACGCGTACGGGGCGCTCATCCGGCTCGCCGGCGGCACCCACGTGACGGTGCCGCTCGTCGCACCGGACTTCCTGCCCGACGAGGACGCTCTCCGTGCGGCAGTGACCGACCGCACCCGGGTCATCCTCGTCAACTCCCCGCACAACCCGACCGGTCGCGTGCTCCCCCGGGCCGTCCTCGACACCGTCGTCGAGCTCGCCGAACGGTACGACGCAGTCATCCTCACCGACGAGGTCTACGAGCACCTGACGTTCGGGGTCGCCCACACCCCGATCGCGACCCTGCCGGGCGCACGGGCACGGACGCTGACGGTCTCGAGCGGCGGCAAGACGTTCAGCACGACGGGCTGGAAGATCGGCTGGCTGACCGGACCGGCCGAGCTCGTCGACGCGGTGCTCGCGGTCAAGCAGTTCCTGACGTACGTGAACGGTGCGCCCTTCCAGCCGGCCATCGCCGCCGGACTCCGGCTGCCGGACCGGGTGTTCGCGCGTGCGGCCGCCGAGCTCGGCGCGAAGCGCGACGTCCTCGCCGCGGGGCTCCGGGATGCCGGGTTCGGGGTCTCCGTGCCCGATGCGACCTACTTCGTGATCGCCGACGCCGCGCCGCTCGGGTACGACGACGCCCGCGCACTCTGCCTCGAGCTCCCGCACCGGGCCGGTGTCGTCGGGGTCCCGGTGACCGCGTTCGTCCACCCGGAGCACGCCGAGGGGTACCGCTCACTGGTGCGGTTCGCGTTCTGCAAGCGCCGTTCGGTCCTGGACGAGGCAGCCACCCGGCTCGCCGCGTTGCGGGCCTGACGGACGCCCCAGGCCGCACCAGAGCACGGCGCAAGGGAGCTCGGTCAGGGCGCGGTGTCAGGGAGCTCGGTCAGGGCACGGTGTCGGGGAGCTCGTCAGGGCACGGTGTCGGGGAGCTCGTCAGGGCACGGTGTCAGGGGCGACGCTCGACGACGTCGTAGTGCCGGAGGGACAACGAGGGGTTGACCGAGCGGACACGCTCGACCTCGTCGGTCGTCACGGTGGCGGTCAGCAGCCCCGGTTCCGCGCCGAGCCCCGCGATCGTCACCCCGGACGGGTCGATGACGACCGAGCAGCCGATCCCGACGGACGGCGTCTGGCCGGCCGCGACGACGTAGACGGTGTCCTCGATCGCACGAGCCGTCAGCAGTGTCCGCCAATGGTGCTCCTTGCCGGGGCCGCGGACCCACTCGGCCGGGACGAGGACGACGTCCGCACCGGCCACCGCGAGCCGACGGGTGACCTCCGGGAACCGCAGGTCGTAGCAGGTCTCGATGCCGAGCCGCACGCCGTCGAGCTCGAACACGGGGCACTGCGCAGGGTCGCCCGGTTCGATCCAGTCGGACTCCCGTGCGCCGAACGCGTCGTAGAGGTGCACCTTGCGGTAGCGCTCGGCCAGGGTGCCGTCCGGCAGGATCGCCACGACCGTGTTCCAGAAGACCGCATCGGGCGCGTCGACGTGCCGCTCGTTCATGCCGGCGACGATGGCGATGTCCGACGCGCGGGCGGCCTCGGCGAGGCCCGTCACGAACGGCCCATCGACGGTCTCGGCGGTCTCGACCCAGCGTGGGCCGAGGTCCCTCTCGAAGAACGCGCTGTACTCGGGGACGACGAGCAGACGTGCCCCGCGGGCGGCCGCTGCCACTGCCGCAGCCGTGATCGTGCGGAGGTTCACGGCGCCGTCGGCGACGGGTGCGAACTGCGCGACGGCGATCGTGAGCGAGGCCATGGTCCGAGCGTACGGGGTGCTGGTTCGGTTCGGCCGGCCCAGAGCGGTGCAGAGCGGTGCAGGGCGATGCAGCGCGGTGCGGGATGGTGTCCGGACATGCAAGAAGGCCCGGTCCTGGTGGACCGGGCCTTCTGTTCTTGTTGCGGGGGCAGGATTTGAACCTACGACCTCTGGGTTATGAGCCCAGCGAGCTACCGAACTGCTCCACCCCGCGGCACGAGATGAAACTCTAGCACGGGGTTCGGGCCGACGCGAATCGAGGCCGCGCCGGCCCGCCCGTCACTTGCCGGAGCCGCTGGAACTGTTGCCGGAGCTGCTGCTGGAGCTGCTGGTCGACGTGCTGCCGGTCGAACCGCTGCTGGAGCTCCCGCTCTGGCCCTCGGCCTGCAATGCCGCCTGGATCGCCGACTGGAGGCGCTGATCGGCTTCGGCGGCCGCGACCAGGTCGTTCTTGGCGTACGCGGCCTGTCGGTCCTGGAGCGCCTGGTTGGCGTCCGAGAGCGCCTGCTGGAGCGCAGCGTTCGTGGAACCGCTGCCGCTGCCGGACCCCGTCCCGGTGCCCGAACCGCTCCCGGTCCCGGACCCGGACCCGCTGTCGCCCGAACCGGACCCCGAGCTGGAGCCGGAGCCGCTCGCCGCACCCGAGTCGCCCGCAGATGCGCCCGAGTCCCCACCGAACAGCGAGTTGAGCGCCTGGTCGAGGGTGTCCTCGAACGCGATCTTGTCACCGAACGCCACGAGCACCTTCTGCAGCAGCGGGTAGGACGTGTCCGAGGTCGACTGCACGTAGACCGGCTGGACGTAGAGGAACCCGCCGCCGACCGGCAGCGTCAGCAGGTTGCCCCGCTTGATCGTCGTGTCGCCCCGCTGCAGGATGTTCAGCTCGGTCGAGACGTCCGGATCGGAGTTGAACGAGGCCTGGACCTGTCCCGGACCCGGGATGCTGTCTGTCTTCGGGATCGTGAGCAGGTTGAGCTTGCCGTAGCCGGAGGCCTTCTTGCCCTTCCCGACACCGCCCGCGTCGGAGTCGACGGACAGGTACCCGGTCAGCACGTTCCGGGCGTTCGAGCCGGATTGTTGCGGGATGTAGGTCGAGTAGAGGGTGTACGCCGTGTCCTGTCCGGGGATCTTCATCGTCAGGTAGTACGGGTCCTGACGGTTCGCGGTCGCCGTGGTGGTGGTCGTCCCGAACGCACTCGTGGCGCCGCCCGACGTGCCCGAGTCGCTCGACGAGCTCGAGTCCGAGGACCCGGACGAGTTGGACGTGGGATCGGCCGGCGTGACCCAGGCGTCGTCACCCGAGTAGAACGAGTTCGCCGTCGTCACGTGGTACCGGCCGAGGATCGTCCGCTGCACCTTGAACAGGTCCGTCGGGTAGCGGACGTGGTCGAGGAGCGCCGCGCTCATCGAGGTCATCGGCTGGATCGAGGCCGGGAAGATCTTCTTCCAGGTCTGGATGATCGGGTCCTGGGCGTCCCACGAGTAGAGGGTGACCTTGCCCGTGTACGCGTCGACGGTGGCCTTGACCGAGTTGCGGATGTAGTTCACCTGGTCGGTCCGGTAGCCGGAGGTCGCGGTGCCGTTGATCGTGTCGTCGAGGCTCGCGCTCTGCGAGTACGGGTAGGCGTTCGTCGTCGTGTAGGCGTCCACGATCCACACGATCCGGTGGTTCACGATCGCGGGGTAGGCGTCCTTGTCGGTCTGCAGGTACGGCGCGACCTTCTGGACGCGCTGCACCGGGTCGCGGTCGTAGAGGATCTGCGAGTCGGCGTTGACCGCGTTCGACAGCAGGATCTGCTCGGACTGGAACTTGGCGGCGTAGACGAGCCGGTTGAAGAAGCTGCCGATCGTCGGGCCGCCGTTCGCCGCGTAGGTCGTGGTGGCGTTGCCGGCGTTCGAGTCGTCCGCGCCGGACGGGTAGTCGAGTTCGACCTTCTTGGTGCCCTTCGGGGCGCCCACGATCGAGTACGCCGGCGAGCTCTCACCGAAGTAGACCCGGGGCTGGTAGTCGCCGAGCACGCCCGTGGTCGGGATGCCGTACTCCGCGAAGACCGGCTTGCCGTCGCTCGCGCGCTGGTTGCCGTACGCGCCGACGAGGCCGTACCCGTGCGTGTACACGAAGGTCCGGTTGTACTGCGTGGCGGAGTTGCCGAGGCCGTTCAGGTCGAGGTCACGGACGGCGATGACCTGGTCCTCGGACGTGCCGTCGATCTTGTACCGGTCGACGTCGAGCGTCTTCGGGAACTGGTAGTACTGCCGGTACTGCTGCAGCTGGCTGAAGGACTCGCTGACGATCGACGGGTCGAGGATGCGGATGTTCGCGGTGGTCTGGGCATCCTGCGCGAGCGCGCCGGTGGAGGTGTCCTTGGTCGCGTCGTAGGTCTGCTCCCGGACGTCCGAGACCCCGTAGGCCGAGCGGGTCGCGTCGATGTTCCGCTGGATGTAACTCGACTCGTACGAACGCTCGCTCGGTGCGACCTGCAGCCGCTGGACGAGCCATGGGTAGATGCCGCCCACGACGATCGCGGAGACGAGCAGCAGTGCCGTGCCGACGACCGAGACGCGCCACCGACCGATGACGGCGGTGATGACGAACAGGATCGCGACGACCGCCGCGATCCCCGCGAGGATCTGCCGCCCGGGGATGGTGGCGTTCACCTCGGTGTACTGCGCACCGGTGATCAGCGAGTTGTCCCGGGCCAGGGTCGCGTACTGGTCGAGCCACAGGCTCACCGCCTGGAGCGCGATGTAGACGGCTGCCGTGATTGCCAACTGGACACGCGCCGTCCGCGAGATCCGGACCTCCCGGCCGCCGAAGCGAAGCGCGCCGTACAGGTACGACGCGGCGATCGCGGCCAGGCCGGCGATGAGCACGACCGCCGACGCGAACGCGACGATGGAGCGCCAGAACGGCAACTCGAAGACGTAGAAGCCGATGTCCAGGTGGAACTGGGGGTCGACCTTGCCGAACGGGGTCCGGTTGAAGTACTCGAGCACCATGCTCCAGCGCGGCGCGGTCGCGAGCCCCGCGAAGATGCCGAGCACGACCGGGATCCCGATCATCACGGCGCGCCGGAGCGGCTCGATGACCTGCTGGTACCGGTCGAGCTGCGCGTTGAGCTTGGCGTAGACGGGCCGGAACCGGAACGCGACGGCGATGCTCACGTACACCGGGACCGCCATGCCGAGGAACCCGGTGAAGAACATCGCCGTGCCGGCGAGCCACCGCGTGGTCAGCACCTGCTGGAACCCGAGCTGCGCGAACCAGAGGTAGTCCGTGTACAAACTCGCGAAGATGAAGAACGCGATGACCAGGGCAGCGAGCACCACGATCGTCACCACGATCGGGACCCGCGGCGATCGGCGCCCGGTTGCGGACGAGGTAGTCGTCACTTGTGTTGCTCCTGACGTGTCGCGAGTCAGGCCCCTGAGGCCTTCGGAGCCTCGATCCTAGGGGTTCGCGCTGACAGCCCGGCACAGTGTGCGCCCCCTGTGGAACGTCCGGACGGCGGCTACGAACCGCAGCGTGCGAGCCCGGAGGTGTCGCCGCCCTTCGCGATGACGGCGAGGTCCTTCGTCGCCTGGCTGAGGGTCGAGACGGCGTAGACGTCGAGCCCGTCCGGCACGTGCCCGACGACCTCGTCGCAGTTGCTCTCCGGGGCGAGGAACACCGTCGCGCCTGCGGCTTCGGCCCCGTAGAGCTTCTGCCGGATGCCGCCGATGGCCCCGACCTGCCCGTCCGCGGTGATCGTCCCGGTGCCGGCGACGTGCTTGCCGCCGTTCAGCTGCCCCGGCGTGATCTCGTCGATGATGCCGAGCGCGAACATCATCCCGGCGCTCGGTCCACCGACGTCCTGCAGCGCGATCCGGACCCGGAACGGGAACTTGTACGACTCGTTCACACCGACCCCGATGAGCGGGGTGCCCTGCGCGTCCGTCGGTGTCAGCGACACGGTCGTGTCCGTCCCGTCGCGGCGGACGACGACCCGCGCGGCCTTGCCGGCTCCGTTCGCCGCGATGAGGTCCCGGAGCGTCGTCGCGTCGCTGTTCGTCGCCAGCGAGGTGCCGTTGACGCTCTCGATGACGTCGCCCTCGCGCAGCACGCCGTCGGCCGGCGAGCCCTTCTCGACGTACCCGACCGTCAGCGTGGAGGCGATCTCGTACCCCTCGTGCACGAGCGCCGCGGCCACCGCCGACTGCTGCGAGTTCGTCATGTCGGCGGCGTCCTGCTTGTTCACCTGCTCGGTGGTCTCGCCCGGCGGGTAGATCTCGGATGCCGGGATGACCGCCTGGCTCCGCGTGAAGAGCGCCCGGATCACGGTCCACCACGAGGGACGCTCGGTCGCGGTGCCCGCGACGCTCACCGTGAGCATGTCGAGGGCGCCCTTGGTCGGGTAGGTCTCGTGCCCGGAGATCTGGATGAGCTTGACGTCCTTCGCGTCCTTGCCCGTTCCCTGCTGCTGCGTCCCGATGGTGTTGAACACCGGTCCCGGGAGCTCGATGACGTACGGGCTCGGGATGAACGTCGCGGCGAGCGCGAGGACGACCGCGAGCGCGATGAGTCCCCAACCGACCGAGCGTGCTCTGGAACGGGGCGCGGGAGGGGTCGGTGCGAAGAGGGTCAACGGGGTCCTTCCGGGCGGCAGCGGCAGCGGTCCGGACGGACCCGACGCCGGGACCGGCACCGTGCGATGCCGACGCAGTGCGGCGGAGGGATGCTCGTCCGGGGCTGTTCGCCACGGGCGCACGCCGACCGGCGATCGCTCGGGCCGGTCCCAGGTCGGGCCGCGGACCAGCCGTTAGCGTAGTGGCCATGGCTGATGATCCGCAGCGGGGACCTGACGACGAGTTCCGCGACATGCTGCGCAAGTTCCTGTCCGGCGGCTCCGACATCGATCCGTCGCAGCTCGCCGGCGCGGCCGGACTGCCGAACGACCCCGCCTTCGTCGCCCGCCTCATGGGGCAGCTCCAGGACGCGGTGCAGAAGGGCGGCGACGGCATCGACTTCTCCGCGGCCGGCGACCGTGCCGCGAGCATCGCGAAGGACGGCGGCGAGGCCGTCGACCCGGCGACGTCGAACGCGCTCCTGCAGGCGTTCCAGGTCGCCGCGCTCTGGCTCGACGACGTCACGACGGTCGCCGAGCTCACCGCCGCACCGCGCCTGATGACCCGCGAGCAGTGGGCCTCCGCGACGATGCCGGTCTGGAGTCAGGTCGCCGAACCGGTCGCGACGAGCATCGCGGACGCCCTCACCGAGGTCATCGACCAGCAGGCCCCGGAAGAGCTCAAGAGCATGTTGAGCGGTGCGAGCCAGATCATGCGGAGCGTCGGCGGTGCCCTCTTCGCGATGCAGCTCGGGCAGGTCGTCGGCCAGCTCTCGACCGAGGTCGTGTCCGGCGGCGACGTCGGCATCCCCCTCCTCGACGAGCAGCAGGCAGCGCTCGTGCCGCAGAACGTGGCGGCCTTCGCCGAGGGTCTCGACGTCCCGGAGGACGAGGTCCGCATCTACCTCGCCGTCCGCGAGCTCGCGCACGCCCGACTGTTCCGGTCCGCGCGCTGGCTCCGACTGCACCTCATCACGTCGATCACCGAGTTCGCGCGTGGCATCCACGTCGACACCTCGGCGGTCGAGGACCTCGCGTCGAGCTTCGACCCGTCGAACGCGGAGGAGCTCCAGAACGCGCTCGCGAGCGGGGCGCTCATTCCGCCGCGCACCCCCGAGCAGGACCAGGCGCTCGCCCGTCTCGAGACCATGCTCGCGCTCGTCGAGGGCTGGGTCGACGTCGTCACCGCCGCGGCGACCGAACGCCTGCCGAGGTCGAGTGCGATCGCCGAGATGGTCCGTCGCCGCCGCGCCGCCGGCGGGCCGGCCGAGTCCGCCTTCGCCACCCTCGTCGGCCTCGAACTCCGACCCCGTCGGCTGCGCGAGGCGGCCGCGATGTGGCAGCAGGTCACCGACGAGCTCGGTGCGGAGCAGCGGGACACGCTGTGGTCGCACCCGGACCTGGTCCCGACGAGCGAGGACATCGACGCGCCCGCGTCGCTCGTCGCACGGCTCCGGGACCCGCAGGACGCCTCCGACGAGATCGACCGCGCCATCCAGGACCTGCTCGACGACACGTCGGACGACCGACCGCACGAGGCGACGGACGGCAGCGCGACCGAGGACGACGGCCGACCGTCGGACTGACGACCCGGCGGGGCCGCCTCGGGACACGACCGGGAGGCGCGGCGCGGGTTCTCCACAGATCCGCGCCTCCGGCGTCCGTCGCCGTCGCATCCACGCCACCATCGATGCTCATGGGCCTCCGCATCGATCCCGCGCTCGAGTTCGTCTGGCGCGACGTCCGCACGGTGCAGCTCGGCGTGGACCCGCAGCGGGCCGTGGTGGACGTCGCGACGACCCCGGCCGAACGGTTCCTGTCCGCGGTCCGCCGTGAGACCGCCCGCGACGCGCTCCCGGTCCTCGCCGAGCAGTTCGGCTGTCCGCCGGCCACCGCCGCGGCGGTGCTGGGAACCGCCGCACCCGCGCTCGTCGACGTCGTCCCGGAGCCGGACCACCTGGTCGAGGTGCACGGCACGGGTGCGGTCGCCGACCGCGTGGTCGCACAGCTCCTCGGCGAACAGGTCCGGGTCGTGCGGACGTCCGCTCCGCCCGGCGGCCCGGTCCCGATCCCGGACCCGCCGCCCGACCTCGCCGTCGTGGTGGCGGACCTGCTCCTCGATCCGGTGCTCCGGTCGACGTGGGTGCGTCGTCGGGTGCCGCAGGTCCCCGCCGTGATCGGCGACGGCACCGTCCGGCTCGGCCCGGTGCTCGAACCCGACGCCGGCGCCTGCCTCGCGTGCCTCGAGTTGTGGCGCGTCGACGAGGACCCCGCGTGGCCGGCGATCGCCGGTCAGGTGTGGGGACGCCGGTTGCCGGAGCCGACGCCGTGGCGCACCGACGGGATCGCCGCCGCCGTGACCGGTCTCGTCCTCGACCGACTGCGTCCGGGCCGGGCGTCCCGGGCGAGCGCTCCGGACGGTCGGACGTCGTGGATCGACCGGTCCGACCTGACGGTCAGGACCCGGACGGTCGGGGCGCATCCCCGGTGCGCGTGCCGAGTGCTGCCACGAAACGACTCGGCCGCCGTTCCCCGCCCCGGCCGCTCCCCCGCGCCGACCACGTCACCGTGAGCGTCCGGCGGGCACGGGTGAGCCCGACGTAGAACAGCCGCCGCTCCTCGTCGACGTCGGCCTCGGTCGTCGCGTGCGAGATCGGCAGGAGTCCCTCGGTCGCGCCGACGATGACGACGTTCGGCCACTCGAGCCCCTTCGAGGAGTGCAGGGTCGCGAGCGTGACGGCGTCGAGCGTCGGCTCGTGGTGGGTCGCCTCCCGGTCGACGAGGTCCGCGGAGAACCGTGCCAGGGTCGTGCCGGCCGGGGCGTCCTCGGCGAGCCCCATGATCGCCTGCAGCGACTCCCACTGCGCACGGACCGCGCCCTGGCCCTCCGGCGCCTGCACGGTCCAGCCGAGGGAGCGGAGCACGTCGGACACGGTCTTCGCGACCGGCTCGTCGGTGATGCTCCGGGCCGCGCCGCGGAGGAGCAGCACCGCCTGACGGACCTCGGGGCGGTCGAAGAACCGGGTGCCGCCCTGGACCCGGTACGGGATGCCGGCGCGGCCGAGCGCGCTCTCGAGGAGCGCCGACTGGGCACCGACCCGGAACAGCACCGCGCAGTCCGCGTACGAGGCACCGTCGGCGACGAGCTCCTGGATCCGCCGTGCGACCGTGGACGCCTCCTGGCCGTCGTCGGCGCACGCCACGACGACCGGGTCGACGCCCGCCTCGTCGGTCTGGGCCACCAGGTCGAGCGCGCCGGGACGGCCCCGCATGAGCGTGTTCGCGGCCTGCACCACCGCCCCGGTCGACCGGTAGTTCCGTTCGAGCCGCAGCACCGACGAGCGCGGGAACTCCGAGCCGAACCCGAGCAGGTAGGAGCTCGACGCCCCGGCGAACGAGTAGATCGTCTGGCTCGCGTCCCCGACCACGCACAGGTCGTCGCGTCCGCCGAGCCAGGCCCGGAGCAGGTCGTGCTGGACCGGCGAGACGTCCTGGTACTCGTCGACCACGAAGAACCGGTACTGCTGGTGGACGAAGGACGCGACCCGGGGCTCCGTCTGGATCATCCCCAGGTTCGCGAGGAGGACGTCCTCGAAGTCGAGCTGCCGCCGGTCGTCCTTGATCCCCTCGTACGCGTTCATCAGGTCGACGATCCGGCGTGGTGTCGTCCCCGGTGGCAGGACGCGCTCCGCGGCGGCGGCCTCGTACTCCTGCACCGTGAGACGCTGGACCTTCCGCCACTCGACCTCGGCGGCGAGGTCCCGGAGCGTCGCGGTGTCGATCGGCAGGTGGATGCCGTCGGCCGCCTGGGCGATCAGTCGGCCCTTCGACTCGACGATCCGGGGGGCGGCACCGCCGACGGTGTCGGGCCAGAAGTAGCTGAGCTGGCTCATCGCCGCGGCGTGGAACGTCCGCGCCTGGATCTGGCCCGCGCCGAGCGCACGGAGACGGGCCCGGAGTTCGCCGGCGGCCCGCGTGGTGAACGTCAGCGCGAGGACGTGGTTCGGCGCGTAGGTCCCGGTCGCGACCCCGTAGGCGATCCGGTGCGTGATCGCCCTGGTCTTGCCGGTGCCGGCACCGGCGAGCACCGCGACCGGACCGAGGAGCGTCGTGGCGACCGTCCGCTGCTCGAGGTCGAGCGCAGCGAGCAAGGCCTCCGGCGACGCCGGGGGGAGCGGGTCCGACGCGGTGCTCACGGCACGTCGAGCTCCGCGCCGTACCACTCCTCGATGATCGCGCGGGCGATCGAGGTCCGACCGGGGAGGAACAGGGTCACCCCGGCCTCGGCGGCGATCTCGTCGCGCGAGAACCAACGGACGTCCATGATCTCGACGCCGTCGGGCCGGATGGTCGACGGGTCGCCGTCGAGTGCACGGGCTGTGAACCCGAGCATCAGCGACGCCGGGAACGGCCAGGGCTGGGAACCGAGGTACCGCGGCTCCTCGACCCGGACGCCCGACTCCTCGTGGACCTCACGGCGGACGGCGTCCTCGAGGGACTCGCCGGGTTCGACGAACCCCGCGAGGAGCGAGTACCGACCGGCGTCCCAGGCGGCGTTCGAGCCGAGCAGGATCCGGTCGTCGCGATCGGTGACGCCGACGATGATCGCGGCGTCCGTCCGTGGGAACAGCTCGTGGCCCTCCGGGTCGCGGAGCACCCAGCCGCCCTTCTCGGGCACGGCGGCCGACCCGGTGCGCGGCGAGAACCCGTGGACGGCGTGCCAGTTCGCCATCGCGACGGCCTCCACCGCGATCCCCGAGTCCCGCGCGGACAGCTCGGTGCCGAACATGCGGAGGCTCTCCCACGCGCCGTCGTCCGGCTCGATGTGCGCCGCGGTGTCGTCGTCGACGAACGCGGCGACGAACCGCGTGCCCGCTGCAGCGTCCGGGGCGTTGTCGATGGCGCGACCGAGGTACAGGAGCACCGTGCCGTCCGGGATGGTCGCCGCGTCGACGAACCGGAGCGTGCCGTCCGCGTTCCGCAGCATGGCGGCGCGGCGGAGCGGCAGGAACCGCGTCGACGGGTCCGCCCGGAGCACCGTCTCGAGCTCCGGTGTCTCCCGGAACTCGCCGTCGCGGTCCAGCCGGTTCCTCGACAGCGGCAGACGGGCGGCGAATTCCTCGGACAAACGGACTCCTGACGTGGGACGGATCGGGACCGTGACGGATCGGATCGGAGGCGGACACGCGGGGAACAGCGTGGCGAACCGGTGCCGAGCGGGAGAGCGACCTACCCTGAGGGCATGGCGGGATCCCACTTCACTCTAGCGGCGTTGGCCACCACGGCCGTGCCCGGCCTCGTCGTGACGGGGACGAAGGCGCTCGGCTCGCCGTCCGCCGGCGACTACGAGTCCGCCGTGCTCCGCGTCGCGGACGATGCGTCGCTCACCATCAGGCGTCCCCGCAGCCAGCGTGCGGAGGCGCGCCAGTCGGCCGACCTCGTCGCGATCCGCGCCCTGTCCGCCGGGATCAGGACGCGCCTCCCGTTCGGCGTCCCGGAGTACCGCGGTCAGGCGCCGATCGGCCAGACGCGCGCCATCGTCGCCACCCACGTCCCCGGCTCGCCGTTGTCGATGCGGGCCCTCATCGACCGTCCGGACCTCGCGACGAGCGTCGGTCGGGCCGCTGCCGCGATCCACGCGCTGCCCACGAGCTTCGTGACGGACGCAGGCCTGCCGTCCCTCACCCCGTTCGAGGTGCTGCGGTCCGCGGTGTCCGTGATGGACCGTGCGGTGTCGACCGGACTCGTGCCGGCCGCGCTGCAGGAGCGGTGGGAGGGGGCTGCGAAGGACCAGCAGCTCTGGCAGTTCACGCCGACGGTGGTGCACGGCGCACTCGGCCCGGACGTCGTCCTCGTCGAGGGCGACGCCGTCACGGGCGTGCTCGGCTGGGGCGAGCTGCGGCTCGGCGACCCGGCACGCGACCTCGCGTGGGTGCTCGGCGGCCGCGACGGCCAGGCCTTCGAGACCGTCCTGGCGTCCTACACGACGAACGGGGGCGGCCGCGACCGCCAGCTCCCGCAACGCGCGCGGGTCCATCATGAGCTCGAGACCGCGCAGTGGCTGCTGCACGGCGTGCAGGTGAAGAGCACTGAGGTCGTCGACGACGCGGTCGCGATGATGCACCGGCTCGCCGACCAGGTGCACTCCCCGTCGGCCGCGCCGCTCCAGGGCGTCTCCCCCGAGACCATGGAGATCGGCGAGGTCGAGCAGCTCCTCAGCTCGACCGAGCGACGACACGGCTGACGCCGCGTCCCGACCGGCCCGGCCTGGAGGCGCAGCGCACCCCCGCCCCGCAGGCCCCGGTCCGTGCGGTCAGGCGATGGCGGCGGCCCACGCCGCCTCGAGCCCGGCACGGTCGAGCAACCCGGTCGGGCGGATCTCGGTGTCCTCGGCGACGAAGTAGAACACCGCGTCGACCTCGGTCACGTCGCGACAGGTGAACTCCGCGTACGCCACCCGGTACAGCGCGAGCTGCAACTGGCGGCGCTCGAGGTCGGCGGCGTCGCGCGGCGCCGCGCCGGTCTTCCAGTCGACGATCTCGATGCGCCCGTCGATCGCGTACACGGCGTCGAGCTTGCAGACGACGCTGTGGCCGAGGAACGGGATGTGGATCTCCCGCTCGACGTCGATCGGCGTCAGCGTCGCCCATCGCGACCGCGCGAACGTCCCCTGCAGCTCGGAGAGTCGTCGGGCGTCGTCGTCGGTCGCCGCGGCCGCCGCGCTGTCGTCCGGGTCGAGGTCGAGTTCGCCGTCCCAGGCGTCGAGGGTCTCGAGCGCACCGCCGGGCTGCGCCCGGCGCTCCACCCACGCATGGAACAGCGTTCCGAGTCGGGTCGCGCGGTACGGGCGCTCGGGCATCGGCCGCCGGAGGCGCTCCGCCACGGTACCCGGCTCGCTCAGGTAGTCCTTGAAGCCGGACGCGGCGATGCGGTGCGGCACGTCGACGAGGTGCCGTCCGTGCTGCGTGGCCCGCCGCTCGGCGAGCAGCAGGTCGATGTCCGCCGCGTACCGACCGGCTGCGCCGGGGTTCGCGTTCCGGACCCGCTCCGCCGCCGCGACGACCCGCGAACCGCGTTCGGTGAACGGCACGTGCGGCCACGACATCGTCGCGCCGGACTCGCTGAGCGGGTTCGACTCGTACGCGGTCGTCGCGGGCAGGGCGGTGGGGTCGAGCACCCCGGCGTCGGCGAGGTCGCCGAGGTACGGGCTCGGCATCGTGGGACGGCTCCCGGAACCCCAGAACGAGCCGCTGAGCAGCAGCGCGTGCCGGGCCCGGGTGAGTGCGACGTAGGCCAGACGGCGTTCCTCGTCGAGGGCGGCCGCGCCGACCTCGGACCGGAACGCCTCGATCGCGTCGACGACGTCCTTCTGGGTGTCCGCGCCCCGCCAGGGGAGGCGGGGGAGTTCGTCGGCGTCGCCGCGGAAGTCGTACGGCAGCCGCCCGAACCCGAGCCACCCGGTCGACCCCTCCTGCGGGCGTGACGGCAACCCGCCCTGCACCATCCGCGGCACGGCGACGGCGTCCCACTCGAGGCCCTTCGACCCGTGGATGGTCAGGACCTGCACGGTGCCGGCCTCGGGGTCCTCCGAACGTGGGCCCATGTCGTCGCGGCGCGCGGCGGCGTCGATCCACCCGAGGAACGCCCCAAGGTCGGCGCGGTCGTCGGTGGACACGAACCCGGCGAGCTCGTCGAGGAACGCGTCGAGGTAGGCGGCACTGCCGTTCTCGTGCGCCGCGACCTCGACGTCGAGCCGCAGCTCCTGCACGACGAGCGTCACGAAGTCGACCAGGTCGCCGCCGGCGCGCGACCGGAGCGCCTGCATCGCCGTCCCCAGTGCGCGCATCCGGCGACGACCCTCCTGGCTGATGGCCGCCAACGCGCCGTGCTCGTCCGGTGCCGCCGCGACGAAGTCGAGCGCGTCGACGAGCGAGCCGTGCTCGCCCACGGCGACGGATGCCCGGAACGCGCCGGAGACGTCGGCGGCGAGCCGAGCCTGGGTGTGATCGCGTTCGAACATCCACCGCGACACCTGCTGGAGGGCGACGACGTCGGCCAGGCCGACGCGCCACCGAGCGCCGGCCAGCAGCCGGATGAGGTCGTTGCCCGCGGCGGGGTCGTGCAGGACGCGGAGCGCCGCGACCAGGTCGACGATCTCCGGCCGCTGCAGCAGGCCACCGGTGCCGAGGACGTGGAACGGGACCTCGCGGGCCGTGAGCGCTGCCGTGAACGCGGCGAGGTCCTTGCGGGCACGGAGCAGCAGCGCCATCGATGCGCCCGGGTGCGCGGACCGGTAGGACCCGAACCACGCGGCGACCTCGAGCGCCTCGTCCGGGAGCGTCTCCGGGTAGACCGCGGTCAGGGTCCCCGAGCCGGCCCCGGGCCGTGGCTGCAGCTGCTCCACCTGCACGTGCGACGCGGCCGTGAGCGGCGCGACGAGCGCGTTCGCGCCCCGGAGCACGTCGACGGGGTTGCGCCAGCTCGTCGACAACGCGTACACCCCGGTGCTCGCGGCGTCGCCCTCGCCGAAGTCCCGCGGGAACCTGGCGAGGTTCGCCGCGCTCGCCCCACGGAACCCGTAGATCGACTGGTGCGGATCGCCGACCGCCATCACCGGGTGGCCGCGGAACAGCTGCGCGAGGAACCGGGTCTGCACGACCGAGGTGTCCTGGTACTCGTCGAGGAGGACCACCCGGTACCGGGACCGGAGGTCGGCGGCGACCCGCGGCGCGGCGTCCGCGGCCTGCAGCGCGAGGGCGACCTGGTCCGAGAACTCCACGAACCCGCGCTCGGTCTTCTGGCGCCGGAACTCCTCGACCAGGTCGACGAGCGGCCCGAGCCCGGACACCGCCGTCACCGCCTTGACGATCGGCGCGTAGTGCCGGCCCCGGTTGCCGGGCAGCTCGAGCACCCGGGCGAAGTCGTCGGCGAACCGGCGGAGCCGCGCGGGCTCGACGAGGTGTTCGCTCATCGCGCCGTTCAGTGCGACGACGGCGGCGGTGACGGTGTCGACGTTCCGGTCGAGTCCCGCGAGACGGTCGTCGTGCGCAGCCACCACGACGCGACGGGCGAGCTGCCAGGCCGAGGGCTCGGTGAGGACCTGGGACTCGCCGTCACGGCCGACGAGCAGCGCGTTCTCGCGGAACACGGCGTTCGCGAACGCGTTGTAGGTCGACACCGTCGGCGCCTCGAACGCATCGGCGGGGTCGATGACGCCGGCTCCCTCGAGCGCCGCGATGCGGTCGTTGACCCGGACGCCGAGCTCGCCGGCGGCCTTCCGGGTGAACGTCAGTCCGAGCACCTCGTCCGGGCGCACGAACCGGTTCGCGAGGAGCCACACCACCCGCGACGCCATCGTCTCCGTCTTCCCGCTGCCCGCCCCGGCCACGACGAGCGCGGGCTCGAGTGGCGACTCGACGACGGCACGTTGCTGCTCGGTCGGTCGGGGACGGCCGAGCGCATCCGCGATCGCGTCGGCGGTGTGGACGGGTGCCGGGGTCACCAGGTGACCTCGCCGACGACGTGCATGCGGCACTCGACGCCGTTCCGTGCCCGGTCGCAGTGCTCGTCGACGTTCGCGACGAAGGTGCGACCGCCCATGCCCCGCGCGACGTCGTGGAGGCGCTCCCGGTACGCCGCTCGGGCCTCGCCGTCGAACGCGTCCTGCACCCGTTCGGTGTACCCGGCACCCGCCCTGCCGTTCTGGACGAACACCAGCTTGGCGTCCGCACCGGACACGGTCGCGGCGATGCCGGTCACCGCACCGTCCTCGAGCGCGAGCTGGTACGCGCCGAGCTGTGCGTGCTCGGGCATGTCCTTCTGCGCGGGCATGTGCGTCCCGGTCTTCAGGTCGACGACGGTCGCCCGGCCGTCCGCGTCGAGCTCGATCCGGTCGATGCTCCCGCGCATCCGTGCCGGACCGGTCACGAGCACGAACTCGCTCTCGGCGCCGAGCACCCGCTTGCCCGCGCTCCGGAAGGTCCGGAGGTAGTCGCTCAGGCCCTCGATCATCCGGCGGGTGCGCGCGCGTTCCCGGTCGGCGATCCAGTCGGACTCGAACGTCAGCTCCGCCCATCGCGCCTCCACACCGCCCCACAGCGACTCGACGTCGACGTCGTCGCCCGCGTGCTCCATGACGTCGTGCACGATCGTCCCGATGCCCATCGCCGGACTCGGCGCCCCGCCACCGAACGTCTGCACGAACCAGTGCAGCGGACACTCCTCGTAGGTGCCGATCCGCGACGGTGCGACGGACACCGTCGGGGCGACGGGTCGCGCGTCCGGGTCGTCGGCCTGCCAGGACGGCACGCTCGGTGCCGCGTCGAGGTCGACGAGCGGCTCCGTCGTGGACGGCTCGGCGAGGCCGTACCACTCGTCGGGCGAGGCGCCGGGGACCCCGGCCGCCGCGAGCCGGGCCAGCGCCGACGCGGCCTCGTGGTCCCCGGTCGTCACCACCCGGCGACGGAGCGACCCGGCCATGCCCCGGAGCGACAGCGGATGCGCCGACGGAGCCCGGTCGGGGTCCACCGGCACCAGCCGGAGGAACGGCGACGGGGACTCGTCGTCGTTCGCGATGCTGCCGACGACCACCTGCGTGGTGGCCCGCGACACGGCGCGTGCGAACAGCCGCAGCTCGTCCGCGACCACCGCGGCCCGCTCGTCGATCGGGGTCTGCGCGATCCCCCGCGCCGCCCGGACCAGGCCGTCGGGGTCGAGGAGGCTCCCGCGGACCCGGGTGTTCGGCCAGACGCCGTCCTGCAGTCCGAGCACCACGACGACGTCGCACTCCACGCCGATCGTCCCGAGCGGCGTGGCCACCCGGACGCGTCCGGCAGTCCGGTCGGGACCGATCGAGTCCTCGGGCAGGTCGGACTCCAGGACGTCGTCGACGAACACGCGCGCGGGGGCGTCCGGCGTCCGCTCGACGAACCGCTTCGCCGCCGTGAAGAGCCCGACCACGGCATCGAGGTGCCGGTCCGCCTCGGCCGCACCGACCCCGCCCGCGGACGACTGGCCGCCCCAGGTCCTGGCGAGACCGCTGCGCTCCCAGAGCCCCCACAGGAGCTCCTCGATGCTCGCGTCGGCGCCGGCGTCCGCACGGGCCCGCTCGAGGCTGTCCGCGAGACGTCCGGCCCGTCGCGCGAACCCGGCGTCGATCGTGCTGAACCGGTTCGGCCCGGACAGGGCCTCGACCAGGAGGTCGTCCGCCGAGCGGGACCCGCCCGACGCCAGTTCCTCGCGGCGCATCGCGAGCCGGAGCCGTCGGAGCGCCAGGGTGTCGAGCCCACCGAGCGGCCCGGTCACGAACTGGGTCGCGAGCGCCGCGTCGAGGACGCGGACGCCGAGCGCGACGGCAGCCGCGTCGATGAGGGTCCGCGCGGCGACGTCGTCGCGGACGCGAGCGGGCGCCGTGCCGGCCGTCGCGGGCACCTCGGCGACGGACAGCGACCGGACCAGCTCCGGGATCGCCCCGCCGCTCCGGGTGACGACGACCATCCGGTGCCACGGGACGCCGTCGAGCAGATGGTGCTCCCGGAGGCGCCGGGCGACCGCGGTGACGAGGGCGGAGCGGCTCGGTGCCTCGACGTGCACGACCGCATCGGGCCGACCGCCGACCGCGGAGGCCGTCGCCGCGCGCTGTCGACCGGCGGCGGCCGTGCCGATCCGCGCGGTGATCCCGGTCACCAGCTCGCGGATCGCGACCGGGTGCCGGTGCACGGTCTCGAGCACGATCGTCCGCACCGCCGGCAGCCCGAGCCGGCTCGCGAGGCGGCCGAGCACGTCCGGTTCGGCACCGCGGAACGCGCTCGAGGCGATGTCCGGATCGCCGAACGCGACGACCTGGACGCCGGAACGGGAGAGCGCGCCGAGCAGCGCGATCTCGCCCTCGACGAGTTCCTGGGCGTCGTCGACCATGATCGACCGGAGCGCCGCGACCGACGGTGGGAGCTCTCCGCGGGCCACCGCAGCGGTCGCGTACGCCACGAGCTCGGCGGCGTCGAGGCTGGTCGACCGGTAGGCGGTCACCGCGGCGCGGTACTCGTCGACGAGGTCCCCGATCGCCGCCCACTCGGGACGTCGTTCGCGCGTCGCGAGGGCGCGCATGTCGTCCGGTTCGACACCCGCGGCGGACGCGCGCATCATGACGTCGCGGAGGGCGGTCCGGAACCCCGCACGCTCCCGCACGGCGGACGAGATGGGCTCCGGCCAGGTCGGGGTGCCGACCGCGCCGAGGAGTTCGTCGTCGGCGAGGAGGTCGTCCCCGGCCAGCAGGTCGGCGAGGATCGCGTCCTGCTCGCCGCCGGTGAGCAGGGTCGGGGGTTCGTCGCCGGCGGTGGACGCGGCGTGCGTGACGATCTCGAAGGCGAGCGAGTTCACGGTGCGCGCGAGGGCCCCCGGGACGACCCGGTCCACGGTCGCGGCGAGACGGTCGCGGAGGGCGGTCGCCGCAGGACGCGAGGACGTCAGCGCGACGACGGTGCCGAAGCCGTCGGGCGTGATCGCCCCGGGTCGGCCGAGACGCGCGGCGACGAGCTGCGCCAGCACCGTCGTCTTGCCGGTCCCCGGGGCGCCGATCACCGCCGCGCTCCCGACGTCCGGCAGGTCGAGCACCGCCCGGTGCGCCGCGTCCGGCGCGAGGGCGTGGACGGCGCTGCCGCCGGTCAGGTCGAGACCGTCGGTCGCGGCGAGCCGGGCGGCGCGCGGTGACCTGGCGGTCCGTTCCGCGCGGAACCGAGCCCCCCGCGTGGCCCCGGAGGCGGGTCCCGACGCGGCCTGGGAGGCGGGTCCGGACGCGGGTCCGGACCCGGCCCGGGACGCTGACGGAGTGTGTGCCACGGCCGGCACGATACCGGCGAGCGCCGACATCGCACCCGTCCCGCGCGGGGGCGGATCGGCGCGCTCCTTGCGCTCTGGGTGAACGGCAGCGCCGGGTGTGGGGTGCTCGGATATGGTGAGGGCGTGGACATCAAGATCGGCATCACCAACAGCCCGCGCGAGATCGCGTTCGAGACCAAGCAGACCGCGACCGAGATCGAGCAGGCCGTCGCGGACGCCCTCTCCTCGAAGGCCACGCACCTCTCGCTGCAGGACGACAAGGGCCGTCGGTTCATCGTCCCCGTCGGTTCCCTCGCCTACGTGGAGGTCGGCTCCGAGGAGTCCCGTCGCGTCGGTTTCGTCGCCTGAGCAGACCCGACGTGGAACTCCTCTTCGTGGTCCTCGGCGGTATCGTCGTCGGCGCCGTCGCCCACGTGGTCATGCCGTGGCGCTCCACGCGGGGCGTGCTGCTGGCGCCAGCGATCGGGGGCATCGTCGCGGCGGTCCTCTGGGAGGCCCTGACCTGGGCCGGGTGGAGCTACGGCGGGACCTGGATCTGGGTCGTCGCGCTGGTCGGGGCCGGCGTCGTCGCGCTCGTCGTCGAGTGGATCGTCGGCCCGCGACGCCTCCGTGCGGACGACGAGTTCACCGCACGTGCGACGGCCGCAGCACGATCGGGCGCCAGCGGCCGCCCCGTCGCCTGAGCGGGCGCCGGGTACCCGGCAGACTGACCGGTCAGGCCGATGCCCACAGGCCGTCAGGCCGTCAGGCCGAGCGCGTCCATCCGCCGTGTGTGTGCCGCGATCAGCTCGGTGAAGACCGGCTCGAGCCGCTCCTCGTCCTCGCGGGCGTGCGACGCGAGCGCCGACCGGGCCACGAGCAGGGTGTCCCCGACGAGCCGCCGCCCCCACATCGCGAGCCGGGACGCCACCTGCGGCTCGCGTGCGATGTCGGCGGTGAGCTCCTCGACCACGGCCGGTTCCTCTCGGGCGTCGAACACGTTCCCGAGCCGTGCCCGGACGTCGGCGGGCAGCGATCGTGCGAGCGAGTCGAACAGGTCGTTGAGGATCCCCGCGGTGACGTAGCCGGTGAGGATCGACTCGAACCAGTCCGCACCGGCGGTCCGCGCCAGGAACGCGTCGATGGCGTCCCGGTGCGGTGCCATCAGCTCGGCGGGGTCGTGGTGCGAACGTTCGATCTCGGCGACGATCGCCCGGTGCCGGTCGAGCGCGGTCGTCGCGAGCACGCCCGTCACGAGCCGACCGGACATGGTCGGGGCGGAGGACCCGGCGCGGCCCATGGCCTCGTACAGCGAGAGCTGGAGGTACGCGGCCTGCCCGAGGTAGACGGTCAGCTCCGGGGAGACGTCGTCGAGCTGGAGCCGCTCGACCGACTGCTTGGCGCGAGTGGTCCGCGACGCCAGCCAGCTCGCCGCGAGACGGGCGCGTCTCCGGTTCCACAGTGACACCACCGGACCAGCATAGAGGGCCGTGGTCGGGGGAAATCCCACCAACGGTAGACTGATCGGACTCCCCGACAACGAACAGGGCGAAACACTTGACTTTCTCAGACCTCAACATCGAGCAGGACATGGTCGATGCGCTCGCGACGAAGGGCATCATCGAGCCCTTCCCGATCCAGACGCAGACCATCCCGCTCGCCCTCACCGGCCAGGACATCATCGGCCAGGCGAAGACCGGAACGGGCAAGACGCTCGGCTTCGGCCTCCCCATCATCCAGCGGCTCGGGCACGACCCGGAGCCGGGCGTCAAGGTGCTCGTCGTCGTCCCGACGCGCGAGCTCGCGGTGCAGGTCTTCGAGGACCTCGTGCTCGCGTCCTCGAACCGCCCGGTCAAGCTGGCCTCGATCTACGGCGGCAAGGCGTACGAAGGCCAGATCGAGCAGCTCAAGGACGGCGCGCAGATCGTCGTCGGCACACCCGGTCGGCTCATCGACCTGCACCGGCAGCGCATCCTCGACCTCTCGCACGTGCAGGAGATCGTCCTCGACGAGGCCGACAAGATGCTCGACCTCGGGTTCCTCTCCGACATCGAGCGCATCTTCCAGTCGGTCCCCGAGATCCGCCACACGATGCTGTTCTCGGCGACCATGCCGGCACCGATCGTGGCGCTCGCCCGCCGGTTCATGACGCGGCCGATCCACATCCGCGCCACCGACCCGGACGAGGGCCTGACCCAGGCGAACATCAAGCACGTCATCTACCGCGCGCACTCGCTCGACAAGGACGAGGTCATCGCGCGGATCCTGCAGGCCGAGGGGCGCGGCAAGACCGTGATCTTCACGCGCACGAAGCGCGCCGCCGCCCGGATCATGGAGGAGCTGAAGGACCGCGGGTTCAACACCGCAGCGGTACACGGCGACCTGAACCAGGAGCAGCGCGAGCGGGCGATGGCGGCGTTCAAGGCCGGCAAGAAGGACGTCCTCATCGCGACCGACGTCGCTGCGCGGGGCATCGACGTCGACGACGTCACGCACGTCATCAACCACACGATCCCGGACGACCCGGACACCTACCTGCACCGTGCCGGCCGGACCGGCCGCGCGGGCAAGACGGGCATCGCCGTGACGTTCGTCGACTGGGACGACCTGCACAAGTGGGCGCTCATCAACAAGGCGCTCGACTTCGGGCAGCCCGAGCCGACCGAGACCTACTCGTCGTCGCCGCACCTCTACTCCGACCTCGACATCCCGGAGGGCACCAAGGGCCGACTCCCGGGTGCGTCCGCGCACGCCGCTGCGGCACCCCGGACCGAGCGCCCGCCGCGCTCCGGCTCCGGTGACGGCCGTTCCGCCGACGGCCGCTCGGGCGACGGCCGTTCGCGCAACCGGAACCGGACGGGAGGCGCGGCCTCCGAGTCCACGTCGGCCGGCCGTTCCGAGCCGGTCACCGCCGGCACCTCGGACGCCGCTGCTCCGGAGGGTCAGGCCGAAGGCGCCCCGCGTCGCCGTCGTCGTCGTCGGCGCGGTGTCGGCGGCGGCCAGTCCGAGCAGGCCGCGTCGACGACCCCCTCGGCCGAGTAGGTCCCCGCGCCGTTCCCCCGGCCCCGGCGCCGAGAACGCAGAAACCCGCAGTCCAGTCCCCTGGCACTGCGGGTTTCCGCGTTCTCGACGGCCGAATCCGCGGCCTGGAGGCATCCTGCACCCGGACGCGGTCAGACCTGCAGGCGGGCTCCAGGACCGGACACCGGAGCGCTGCCGGTCGCCTGGGACACGATCTCGCGGAGTGCCCGCTCGCCCGTCCGATGCTCCCCCAGTCGGTTCGGCTTGCCCGTGCCGTGGTAGTCGCTCGACCCGGTGACGAACAGCCCGAAGCGCTCCGCCCAGTCGAGCAGCACCCGCTTGCCGTGCGTGAGGTTCTCGCGGTGGTCGACCTCGAGCCCGCCGAGCCCCGCCTCGACGAGGTCGGCCAACGCACGCTCGTCGATGACGATCCCGCGGGAGGACGCCGCCGGGTGCGCGATGACCGGCACCCCACCGGCAGCTCGGATGAGCTCGACGCCGCGGATCGGCGACGGTGCGTCGTGCGGCTCGTAGTACCCCGCGGCCGGGTGCAGGATCCCGCGGAACGCGGCGCTGCGATCGGGTTCGAGGCCCGCGACGACGAGGGCGTCGGCGATGTGCGGGCGGCCGATGGTCGCCCCGGGGCGCGACTGCGCGAGGACGTCGTCCCAGGTCAGCGGGTGGTCCCTCCCGATCCGCTCCACCATGCGCTTGGCACGAGCGAGCCGGCCGTCGCGGATCCGGGTGGTCTCGGCGAGGAGTCCCGGGTCGGCGGGGTCGACGAGGTACCCGAGCATGTGCACGCTGCGCGGTCCGATGCGCGTCGACAGCTCGAGGCCCGGCACCAGGGTCAGCGGAGCGCTCCGGACCGCCTCGATCGCCTCGTCCCAGCCGTCGGTCGTGTCGTGGTCGGTGAGTGCCACGACGTCGAGCCCGGCGTTCCCCGCAGCACGGACGAGGTCCGCGGGCCGTTCGGTGCCGTCGGACACGCTCGAGTGCGTGTGCAGGTCGATGAAGAGGTCGGGCACGCCCACAGCCTAGCGATGAGCGCGACGCCGCATGCCGCGGGCGACGAGCGCACACCGTGGTGTGCAGTGGGATGATGGGCTCCATGGCCGACTCCACCACCCCCCGCGCGACGAGCAACCGATCGACGACCCCCGGATCGTCCACGTTCAAGGACTACATCGGGTCGTCCTGGGCCGAGCACGACGACGCCCTGCCGTCGGCACGCGAGCAGGCGTCCTTCGCCGCCGCGCGCCGTGACCGGATCTCCGCCCTCCACCCGGGGACGACGATCGTGGTGCCGGCGGGGCAGGCCAAGGTCCGCTCGAACGACTGCGACCACCCGTTCCGTCCGCACTCGGCGTTCGCGCACCTCACCGGCTGGGGCACCGACGCCGTCGTCGGCTCCGTGCTCGTCCTCGCCCCGGACGCGGACGGCACCGGCCACGACGCCACCCTCTACTTCCGCGCGAGTGCGGGCCGGCACTCCGAGGAGTTCTACGCGAACCCGGAGATCGGCGAGTTCTGGGTCGGTCCGCGGCCCTCGCTCGCCGCCGTCGCCGCCGATCTCGGCATCGCGACGAAGGACCTCGGCGAGTTCGCTGCGGTGGCGGACTCGCTCGACGCGGGCGCGGTGCTCGTCCGCGACGCCGACCCGTCGTTCACCGACGCGCTCGACCGGAGGCTCGGGACCGCGGTCGGCGGTTTCGACGGCGACGACGACGCCCCCGCGACCGACGACGTCCTCGCGCGCGACCTCAGCGAGATCCGGCTCGTCAAGGACCCCTACGAGATCAACGAGATGCGCCGCGCGGTCGCCGCGACCAAGCACGGCTTCGACGACGTCATCGCGGACTTCGGCGCCGTGCTCGCCCACCCGCGCGGCGAACGCATCGTCGAGGGCACGTTCAACCGCCGTGCACGCGCGGACGGGAACACGGTCGGGTACGACACCATCGCGGCGAGCGGCGAGCACGCCTGCATCTTGCACTGGACCAGGAACGACGGCGCCGTACGCCCCGGCGACCTGATCCTCATCGACGCCGGGGTCGAGGTCGACAGCCTCTACACCGCGGACATCACCCGGACGCTCCCCGTGAGCGGACGGTTCACCGACGTGCAGCGCCTCGTCTACGACGCCGTGCTCGAGGCCGCGGACGCCGCGTTCGCGATCGTGAAGCCGGGCATCACCTTCCGCGAGGTCCACGCGACCGCGATGCGGGTCATCGCCGAGAAGACCGCCGAGTGGGGCTTCCTGCCGGTGAGCGCCGAGGAGTCGCTGCAGCCCGACGCGCAGTACCACCGCCGCTACATGGTGCACGGGACCAGTCACCACCTGGGGCTCGACGTGCACGACTGCGCGAAGGCCCGGCGAGAGCTGTACCTCGACGGCATCGTCGAGGCCGGCATGGTGTTCACGATCGAGCCCGGTCTGTACTTCCAGGCCGACGACCTCACCGTCCCGGCCGAGTTCCGCGGGATCGGCGTCCGGATCGAGGACGACGTCCTCGTCACCGACGACGGCGCGGAGAACCTCTCGATCGGGATCCCGCGCTCCGCGTCCGACGTCGAGGCGTGGATCGCCGGGGCCTGACGCACCACTGGACCCGCACCGCGCCCGCCGGACCCGCACCGCGCCTCCAGACCGGATCGGACCACCGGCGGTCCGGCGCTGTCCCGCGCGTCCGAGTGACGAAGACTCGGGAAATGCGTCCGACGCGGTAGCCTGCTCGCGTGACGACGTCCTCTCCCTGCACGATCGCTGCCGAACCGTTCGACTCGCCCGACGCGCAGCGACTCAGAGCGGCGCAACGGATCGAGATCGACGGGACCTACGGACGCGACACGGAGCCTGGTGAGAAGCCGACGGCGGATTCGATCGCGGCGTTCTTCGTGGCTCGGGACGTCGACGGGACGCCGCTCGGCTGTGGTGGCATCCGTCTCGTCGAGGACGACGTCGCCGAGATCAAGCGCATGTACGTCCGGTCCGAGTCCCGCGGGACCGGTGTCGCGGTCGCGATCCTCCGGCAACTGGAACACACGGCACGTGAGGTGGGGGCACCGGCGCTCGTGCTCGAGACCGGGACCGAGCAACGACGGGCCATCGCGTTCTACGAGCGCGAGGGGTTCTCCCGGATCGCGAACTTCGGCCCGTACGTCGGGGCGCCGCTCTCGGTCTGCTACTCGAAGATCCTCTGACCAGACGCGCCGCCGCGACCGGGCATGCCGGATCGGACCGGTCTCGCCGCGGTCAGTCCCGCGACGGGCCCGCGTCGTCCGTCCGGTTGGGCTCGTCGCTGCGCTCGGGTGTCGGCCGCTCGGGTGCCGGTCGCTCGACTGCCGGCTCGACGGGTGCGTTCTCGCCGTACCGCGGCCGTTCCGGCTGCGCGACCGGTCGGGCCGGCGCCTGCGGCTCGCGGCGACCGTCGGCCGGGACCTGCTGACCGTACGGCGGCTGGTCGTGCCGCTGGTCCTGCGCGCCACGCATCTCGCCGTACTGCTGCTGGGGGGCGCGTGCCTGCGGCGGCTCCTGCGGCTGTGCCGGCGGCGCCCACGGCTGCGTGTGCTGCGCCTGCTGGTGCTGCGGCGTCCAGCCCGCCGACGCCGTCCCGAGGATCTGCTGCGCCCGGCCGCTGAGCTGCGGGTCGACGACGATCTGGTAGTTCGTGGCGAGCACCTGGTGCACGCTCGTGAAGTCCCGCTGCCGCTTGGTGATCGAGAAGCTGACGACGCCGTAGAGCATGCCGAACGCGGCACCGATCACGGCGGCCGCGAAGATGGTCACACCCGAGGTCCCCCGCGAGAAGAGCGTGAGGACGATGCCGAAGAACAGGCCGAGCCAGAGTCCGCTCACCGCACCGGCGATGGCGGCTCGTCCGTAGGTGAGCTTGCCCGTCACCCGCTCCACCGTCTTGAGGTCGTTGCCGACGATCGACAACTGCCCGACCGGGAAGTCCGACTCGGCGAGCTTCGCGACGACCCGCTGGGCCTCCGGGTAGGTCTCGTAGGTGCCGAGGACGTCACCGCGCGGGAGGCTCGGAAACGCCGCGTTGGTGCGGCCGAAAGGGCTCTGAGTGCTCACATCCTGAGTATCCTCGCGTCGGCTTGGGAAACCACGGGAGCCCGGTGCACCGACTACGCTGGACGCGTGAGCGCCACGAAGGTATTCGTCGCCCGACTTGCCGGGTGCTCCGTCTTCGACCCCGCGGGCGACCGCGTCGGCAAGGTGCGGGACGTCCTGGTCGTCTACCGCAAGTCCGACGCTCCGACGGTCGTCGGGCTGATCGTCGAGGTCCCGGGCAAGCGTCGCATCTTCGTCTCCGTCGGCCGGATCACCGCGATCGGTGCCGGCCAGGTCATCACCACCGGTCTCGTCAACGTCCGCCGGTTCGAGCAGCGCGGCGGCGAGGTCCGGGTCATCGCGGAGATGCTCGGCCGCAGGGTCCTCATCACGCGCGACCGGATCCGCGCCACCATCGAGGACGTCGCGATCGAGGAGCACGGTCAGGGCTCGTGGGACGTCGCGCAGCTCTTCCTCCGCAAGCCGAAGACCACGCCGTCGCCGTTCGGCAAGGGACCGACCACGTTCGCGACCTGGAACGAGGTGACCGAGGAGGACACGCTGCCCGGCGAGTCCCAGTCCGCCGAGCACGTCATCGCCGCGTACTCCGACCTGCTGCCCGCCGACCTCGCGTCGACGCTCCTCGACCTGCCCGCCGAACGACGCCTCGAGGTCGCCGGCGAACTCCCCGACGACCGGCTCGCCGACGTGCTCGAGGAGATGCCCGACCAGGAGCAGATCGAGATCCTGTCCGGGCTCGCCGACGCGCGCGCGGCCGACGTCCTCGACCAGATGCAGCCGGACGACGCGGCCGACGTCCTCGCACAGCTCTCGTCCGAACGGAGCGAGGCGCTGCTCGAGCTGATGGAGCCGGAAGAGGCCCAGGACGTCCGCATGCTCCTGGAGTTCGATCCGGACACCGCCGGCGGGCTCATGACCACCGAGCCGGTGATCGTCTCCGCCGACGCCACCGTCGCCGAGGGGCTCGCGCTCATCCGCCGCCACGAACTCGCGCCGGCCCTCGGAGCGGCCGTGTGCGTGACGCTGCCCCCGTACGAACCGCCGACCGGACGGTTCCTGGGCTTCGTGCACTTCCAGCGGATGCTCCGCTACCCGCCGAACGAACGACTCGGCACCCTCATCGACACGCAGCTCGAGCCGGTCCGCGCCGACGCGAGCGCGGCCGAGGTCACCCGTGTCATGGCGACCTACAACCTCGTCTCCGTCCCGGTCGTCGACGACGCCCACCGACTCGTCGGGGTGGTGACAATCGACGACGTCCTCGACCATGTCCTGCCGGATGACTGGCGAAGTCAGGGCGGGTCCGACGGCTCGGGCCCCCGACCCCGCACCCGTACCCGCAGACCTCCGGTGACCACCGGGAGGAGGACGACCAGTGGCAGATGACGAACGGCGCCGGAACGAGCGCTCGGACCGGAACGACATCCGGCTCGACTCCCCCAAGGGCATGCGCACCCGCGTCCTGCCGAGTCGTCGGCGCGGCAGTGGCGACTACTTCGGACGCGGCACCGAGGCGATCGCGCGCGGGATGGGCACCCCGTGGTTCCTCATCGGACTCACGCTGTTCTGCGCGGTCTGGATGGGCTACAACACCCTCGCACCGCAACCATGGCGGTTCGACTCCGCAGCGATCGGCTTCACCGCACTGACCTTGATCCTGTCGTTGCAGGCCTCGTACGCCGCCCCGCTCATCCTGCTCGCCCAGAACCGGCAGGACGACCGCGACCGGGTGCAGTTCGAGCAGGACCGGCAGCGCGCCGAGCGGAACCTCAACGACACGGAGTACCTGGCCCGCGAGGTCGTGGCGCTCCGGTTGGCGGTCCGGGACATGGCGTCGCGGGACTTCATCCGCGCCGAGCTCCGGTCCCTGCTCGAGGAGCTCGACCGCCGCGACGAGGAGTCGGCCCGGGCGGATGCCGCGTCCAGCTCGGACGCTGCGGACGACGCCGCGAAGGACGCGCAGGAGGCGGGCGCGACCGGTCTCCATGGCTGAGGACGCGCCTCCCGTCCCCGCTCCTCCCACCGACGACGCCCTCGGGCAGGCGGTGCTCGCCGCGCTCGCGCGCGTCATCGACCCGGAGATCCGCCGGCCCGTCACCGAACTCGACATGGTGCGGGGCGTCGACGTCCGGCCGGGAGGCGCGGTGCGGGTCGACCTGCAGCTCACGATCGTGGGGTGTCCGGCCGCGTCGAGCATCGAGGCCGACGTCCGTCGTGCCGCCCGGTCCGTCGGGGGCGTCACCGCCGTGCAGGTGGACGTGTCGGTGATGTCCGCCGCCACGCGGACCGCCCTGACCGAACGGCTCCGTGCCGGCCGGCCGCGCGGGGTGCAGTTCACCGCGGACTCGCTCACCCGGGTGATCGCGGTGACGAGCGGCAAGGGCGGGGTCGGCAAGTCGACGGTCACGGTGAACCTCGCGGTGGCGCTGGCGCGGCGGGGGCTGCGCGTCGGCGTCGTCGACGCGGACGTGCACGGGTTCAGCGTGCCGGGGCTCATCGGCCTGACCGACGCCCACGGCCGCGCACCCCGTCCCACCAGGGTGGACAGCATGATCCTGCCGCCGGTCGCACACGACGTGAAGGTCGTGTCGATCGGCATGTTCGTCGACGACCCGGGGACCGCGGTCGCCTGGCGCGGGCCGATGCTCCACCGGACGATCACCCAGTTCCTCACCGACGTGTACTTCGGCGACCTCGACGTCCTGCTCCTCGACCTGCCACCCGGGACCGGCGACGTCGCGATCAGTGTCGGCCAGCTCCTGCCGCACGCCGAGGTCATCGTCGTGACCACCCCGCAGGCCGCTGCCGCCGACGTGGCCGAGCGGAGCGGCGTCGTCGCCCGGCAGACCGGGCAGCGGGTGATCGGCGTGATCGAGAACATGGCGGGGCTCGCGCAGCCCGACGGCTCCGTGCTCGAGCTGTTCGGGTCCGGAGGTGGCGCGGAGACTGCTCGACGGCTGTCCGTCGGCGCCCCGGAGACCGACCCGGTGCCCGTCCTCGGGAGCGTGCCGCTCTCGGTGGCACTCCGGGCCGGTGGCGACACGGGCGTGCCGGTCGTCGACGGCGATCCGGACGACGTCGCCGCGGTCGCGCTGTCGGCGATCGCGGACCGACTCGTGGCTATGGGCCGGGGTCTCCCGGGCCGCAAGCTGAACCTGGGCGTCCGTTGATCCGGGGCCGATGCTGCGACCCGACGAGTGAGCAGAACCCGTCGGGTCGGACGTCGGCGTGCGACGATTCCCGCTCACTCGACCAGGCGGCCACCGGGACGGCCGGGGCCGGAGGGGTCCGGGCCTACGTCGCCTCGGCGTCGTAGGGCGCCGGCTCGCCGGCCTCGAGCGCGATGACCGGCGCCGTCGCACGGACCCGCTGCGGGGTCACAGTCGCCGCGGTGTTCGCCGCCGTGTCGGACAGGAGCGCGTCGCGGATGATGCGCCGCGGGTCGTACTGGCGCGGGTCGAGCCGCTGCCAGTCGACGTCGTCGAAGTCCGGTCCCATCTCGTCGCGCATCCGGGTCTTGGCGGAGTCGGCCATGCCACGGAGCGTCTTGACGAACTGCGCGAGCTTCTGCGCGTACACCGGCAGGCGTTTCGGTCCGAGGATGAGCACGGCAATGACCCCGATGACCAGGATCTTGTCGAAGTTTTCGAACACGGAACGAGGGTAACCCGTTTCCGGTGGAGGTCGCCCGTAAGGTTGACCGACGAGGAGTGTGCGTGTCAGAGAAAGAGTCGAACTGGAAGTTCGCGGAGGACATCGTCTCCGAACCCGACGTGGTGGTGCGTGCGCGTGAACACTCCCTGGAGCTCGGCGTGCAGGCGGTGTCGCCGGCCATCGGCGCCCAGATCGGTGTGATCGCGGCGGCGTCGCGCGCATCGAGCATCATCGAGATCGGGACCGGCCTCGGCGTCTCCGGCCTCTACCTGCTCGCCGGTGCGCCCGAGGCGACCCTCACGACCATCGACGTCGAGGTGGACCACCAGCAGTACGCACGGGACGCCTTCCTCGCCGCCGGCACCGCACCGAGCCGCGCCCGGCTCATCCCCGGACGGGCGGCACAGGTGCTCCCCCGGATGAACGAGGCGTCCTACGACATCGTCCTCGTCGACGCGGACCCGGAGCACGTGATCGAGTACGTCGAGCACGGCCTGCGACTGGCGCGCATCGGGGGGACCGTCCTCGTCCCGCACGCGCTGTGGAAGGGACGCGTCGCCGACCCCACCAAGCGCGACCGCGCGGCGACGGACTTCCGGACCCTCCTGACCGAGGTGTCGACGTCGGGCGCGGTACGGAGTGCGCTCTCCCCCGCCGGCGACGGCCTGCTGCAGATGACGAAGGTCACCGTCTAGCGACCCGCCGCGCCGGACGACGAACGGCCCGGGCATGGGACCCGGGCCGTTCGTCTGGTGCGGTGGTGCGAGGTGCTTCGTTGCTGCGACGCCGTACGGCGACCGTGTCGGCTAGACCGAGACGACCGCGGCGAGTGCGTCGTGGAGTTCCTTGGCCTCGGCATCGTTGACCGAGACGACCAGGCGGCCTCCACCTTCGAGCGGAACCCGCACGATGATGAGTCGACCCTCCTTAACAGCCTCCATCGGCCCGTCACCGGTCCTCGGCTTCATGGCTGCCATCAGATGTCCCCTTTCGTGCAGTACATGCCCGACCATTATCCGGTACGGAGGGCCGTTCTGCGAAACCGTCCAGGTTGCCGCCCTGACCGGAGGCCGTTCCCTACGCTGAGGCGGTGCCGTTCCTGCCCCGCCGCCCCGCCTCCCCCGGTCGTCCCGTGAGCACCCCCGAGCCGTCCTCGACCGCCGCCGTGGCCCCCCGTCCGGACGTCGCGGACGACGAGGTGCCGCTGGGGCTCCGGATCGCCGGAGCGTTCTCGTGGCGCGTCCTGGTCGTCGTCGCCGGACTCGCGCTCGTGGCCGTCCTGGTCGTCCGGGTCGCCGACGTCGCGGTGCCGTTCCTCGTCGGACTCATCCTCTCCGCGCTCCTGGTCCCGTTCGCGCGGTTCCTCGAACGGCACCGGTGGCCGCGGTGGCTCGCCGTCGTGTCCGCGTGGGTGCTCGTGTTCGCGGCGCTCGCGGTGCTCGTGACCGTCGTCACGGTGCAGGTCCGGTACGACCTGCCGTCCCTGGAGGAGCGCGTCCGGCACACCACGACGACGTTCCAGGCGCTGCTCGCGACCCACCCGTTCGGGCTGACCCCGCACCGGATCGACCAGTACGTCGCCGAGGGGACCGCGTACCTGCAGAAGCACTCCTCGTCGTTCCTGCACGGAGCGAGCACGGCGGGATCGACGCTCGCGCACGTGCTCGAGGGCGTGTTCATCGTGGTGTTCACGACCCTGTTCGCGCTCATCGACGGCGGCCGCATCTGGAACTGGGTCGTCCGCCTGTTCCCCGCCGCCGCCCGCGTCCGGCTCGAGGCGGCCGGTGCCGCCGGCTGGCGCACCCTGTCGAGCTTCATCCGCGTCCAGCTCGTCGTCGCCGTCACGGACGCGATCGGCATCGGCGCGGGGGCCGCGTTCCTCGGGGTCCCGCTGGCCGTGCCGATCGCGGTGATCGTGTTCATCGGGGCGTTCGTGCCCGTCGTGGGCGCGATCGTCGGCGGGATCGTCGCCGTCGTCATCGCGCTGCTCTTCAACGGAGTGCCGCAGGCGCTCGGCGTGCTCGGCGTCGTCATCCTCGTGCAGCAGCTCGAGAGCCACGTGCTGCACCCGCTGCTCACCGGGAGCGCGGTGAAGGTGCATCCGCTCGGCATCGTGCTCGGCGTCGCCACCGGTGCGAGCGTCGCGGGCATCGCCGGGGCGTTCTTCGCGGTGCCGTTCATCGCGACCGTCAACGCGATGGTCGTCGCCGCCGCACACGCCGACCCCGAGGAGCTCACCGGCGCGGGCCACGATCCCGACCCCGAGGCTCGGTCCGTCCGACGGCGCTGAGCGCGAGCCTCAGGGCCGGCGGTCGCCGATCACGGTGGGGTCCAGTCGTAGCCGTCGATCCACCAGCAGTAGTACATCCACACCCACTGCAGGGCGATCGACACGATCACGATCGCCACCCGGTACCACCGTGACCGCGGCAGCGCGACAACCCCGAGCAGTGGGAACAGCGGCATCAGGATCCGCCAGGTGCTCGACTGCGGGAAGAAGACCGCGAGCAGGTAGACCATGTAGGCGATCGCCCACACCCGGAGCTCCGTCCCGATGGCGCGTGCCGGACGCATGAGCACGAACGCGCCGAAGCCCCCGACGGCGAGGACGAGGAGGATCCACCCGGCCGGCTGGTGGAACCACCAGTCGAAGCCCTGGACCCAGGGCGCGAACGGGACGAGGTCCCGGCGGCCGATGTACGTCTGCCGCCAGGCCAGTTCCGTGTCCGTGTACGCCTTCGGGACGCCGGTCACGGCCCACGCGATCGCCGGCCACGCGAGACCGACGAGTCCCGACACGACGGCGACGACGGCCGGCGGCACGAACGCCCGGATGCGCATCGGCTCGTGTGCGGACGGCCTGAGGAACCGCACGACGAGGTACAGGACCAGGGCCAGTGCCAACGCGAGTCCGGTCGGTCGCGTGAGGCCGAGGAGGACGACCACGGGCAGCATCGCCCAGAACCGGCGGCGCACCCACAGCCACAGCGCGAGCGTCAACAGGAACACGCCCATCGACTCGGCGTACCCGACCTGGAACATCGCCGACACCGGCGCGACGCAGAACAGCACCGTCCCGAAGGTCGCGGTGCCGTCGGCCAGGAACCGTCCGAGCAGTCGCCGGAACAGGAGCGCCGCGCCCCAGCCGAACAGCAGCGACACCGAGACCGCGACGAACTCGAACGACGCTCCGGTCGCCACCATGAGTCCGCGGACCAGGAACGGGTACGCGGGCATGAACGCCCACGCGTTCTGGGCCACGGCGCCGTCCGTGCCGATCGGGAGCGTGGACGGGTAGCCCACCGCGGCGATGTACCGGTACCAGGCACCGTCCCAGATCGTCGCGAACTGCAGGTACGTCGGATGCGCGAGCGTGAACGAGTTCTGGGTCTGCACCCGCGCGAAGCCGTCGAGCAACCCGGCCGTGACGATCCGCGCGAGGACGTAGACGAGCGTGATCCGGAGCCACCACGGCACCAGCCGGTAGCGCGCCCGGATCCGCGCGGACACGATGCGGGGACGTCGTGCGCCCGGTCTCCCGGGAGCCGCCGGGCTCCCCTCCTCGGTGAGTTCGTCGGTCACGTCGGTCCGGCCCCGGCCGGGTCAGGCACCGAGCCAGCGGCGGAGTCCCTGCTCGACGGACGTGATCTGCGCCGTCGGGACCTGCTCGTCGTCGTGGTGGGCGTACGCCGGGTCGCCGGGTCCGTAGTTCACCGCGGGGACGCCGAGGGCCGAGAACCGCGCCACGTCGGTCCAACCGTACTTGGGCTTCGGGTCCGGGCCGCCGACCGCAGCCACGAACTCCTGCGCGAGCGGGGCGTCGAGACCCGGGCGGGCACCGGCGGCGAGGTCGACGATGGTGACCTGGTAGCCCGCGAAGACGTCCTCGACGTGCGCGATCGCCTCGTCGGCGCTCCGCGACGGTGCGAACCGGTAGTTCACGTGCAGCATGACCTCGTCGGGGATGACGTTGCCGGCGATCCCGCCCGAGATCCCGACGGCGTTCAGGCCCTCGCGGTACTCGAGCCCGTCGACGGACACCGTCCGCGGTTCGTAGGCGGCGAGGCGGTCGAGCGCCGGGGCGATCCGGTGGATGGCGTTGTCGCCGATCCAGCTCCGGGCGGAGTGCGAGCGCTTGCCGAACGCGCGGACCTCGGCGCGGAGGTTGCCGTTGCACCCGCCCTCGATCTGTGCGTTCGACGGCTCCCCGAGGATCGCGAAGTCCGCCGCGAGCAGCTCCGGGCGGGTCCGGGCGAGACGGCCGAGCCCGTTCAGGGCGTCGCTCACCTCCTCGTGGTCGTAGAAGACCCACGTGACGTCGAGGGCAGGGGCGACGAGGTCGTGCGCGAGCTTCAGCTGCACGGCGCACCCGGCCTTCATGTCGACGGTGCCGCGGCCCCACAGGACCTCGGCGTCGGACCCGTCGACGGAACCGGTGCGCGTCTGCGTCGGCAGGTTGTCGTTGAGCGGCACGGTGTCGATGTGCCCGGCGATGACGACCCTGCGGTCGCGGCCGAGGTGCGTCCGCGCGACGATCGCGTCACCGTCGCGGACCACCTCGAGGTGGGACAGGGGAGTCAGCGCGGCCTCGATGGCGTCGGCGAGGGGACGCTCGTTGCCCGACACCGACTCGACGTCGCAGATGGCCCGGGTGATCTCGATGGACGAGGCGGTCAGGTCGAGCGGAGCTGGCATGCTCCGCAGCCTACCGGCGCACGTCCGGGGACGGACTGGAGGGACGGACACGGTGGACCGCGTGCGTCACGTCCGGCACGGAGCCGGCCCGTCCGCCCCGGCCGGTATCCTGACCCGCGTGACCGACGCACCCCCCGCCCCCACGCACGCCTGGGGCTCCGGCCTCGCGACGATCGCCGGCGACGGCACCGTCCTCGACACGTGGTTCCCCACCCCGGCCCTCGGGCGGGTCCCGTCCGACGTCGACCCCGCAGTCGTCCCGGAGTCGCTGGTCGGCCACGTCGGCCCCGACGACCGCCGCGACGTGCACCTGGAGGCGGTCACCGTCGAGATCGCACTCGACGCCGCACCGGCGTCGACGCCGGACGCGTACCTCCGACTCCACCTCCTCAGCCACCTGCTCGTGCAGCCGAACGGGCTGTCCCTCGACGGCGTGTTCGCACACCTGCCGACGGTGGTCTGGACGAACGCGGGACCGGTGCACGCCGACGTGTTCCCGTCGCTCCGCCCGTCGCTGCAGCGTGCCGGGATCGTCGCGCACGCCGTCGACAAGTTCCCGCGACTGCTCGACTACGTCGTCCCTGACCGGGTCCGGATCGCCGACGCCTCGCGGGTGCGGCTCGGCGCACACCTCGCGCCGGGGACGACCGTCATGCACGAGGGCTTCGTGAACTTCAACGCCGGGACGCTCGGCGACGCCATGGTCGAGGGCCGCATCTCGCAGGGCGTCGTCGTCGGCCGCGGGTCGGACGTCGGCGGGGGTGCGTCGATCATGGGGACGCTCTCCGGCGGTGGGACCCAGCGCGTCCGGGTCGGCGAACGTGCCCTCCTCGGGGCGAACGCCGGTCTCGGGATCTCGCTCGGCGACGACTCCGTGGTCGAGGCCGGGCTCTACGTCACCGCGGGGACGAAGGTCACGCTCGTCGGGGCGGCTCCGCGGCCGGACGGTCGACCGCAGACCGTCAAGGCCGTCGAGCTCTCGGGGACGCCGAACATCCTGTTCCGCCGGAACAGCGTCTCGGGGGCCGTCGAGGCCGTCCCGCGCGCCGGACAGGGCATCCAGCTCAACACGGCGCTGCACGCGTAACCACGACGGCACCGCCCCCGTCACCCCGCGTAACACGGTCGACACGGGCACCCGCGGCTCGGTAGCGTCGCGGTCACCCTCGCCGGGCCCTCCCGGCGGGCGAGCGACAGCCGAGCCCGGCACCCGCTCGACACGACGACCGCCCGTTCGTCGTGCCGATCGCGTCCCAGGAGCCACCGTTGTCCGTCCCCCCGCTGTTCCGGCAGGAAGAACCCCGAGACCCGGGCGCCGCGCGTCCGCGGGTGTCGTTCGAGCTCTTCCCGCCGCGGACCGCCGCCGCCGAGGCCCGCCTCCGGACGACGATCCGGGAACTGGCGTCGGTGCACCCCGCCTTCATCTCGGTGACCTACGGTGCCGGCGGATCGAGCCGGGGCGCGAGCCTCGACATCGTCCGACGGGTGATCCGCGACGCCGGGGTCCCACCGCTCGCGCACCTGACCTGCGTCGGGCTGACCGCGGAGCAGACGGCGCACCTCGTCCGTCGGTTCCTCGACGCCGGCGTGCGGCACTTCCTGGCGCTCCGGGGGGACCCGCCGCGAGCGGCCGACGGCACCGAGACCCCGTGCGACCCGACGGTCGGGCTCGGGAGCGCCGCGGAGCTCGTCCAGCTGATCCACCGCGTGCAGGCCGAGCGGGCGCAGTTCGACGACGCGGTCCTCCCGAGCGGCGCGCGGCTCCCGGACGAGGCCCGGACGGTCGAGATCGCCGTGGCCGCGTTCCCGAACGGCCACCCGAGGTCACGCGACCTCGCGCAGGACATCGACGCCCTGCTCGCGAAGGAGGCCGCGGGCGCGACCCTCGCGATCACGCAGCTGTTCTACCGGGCGGACGACTACCTGTCGTTCGTCGACCGCGCGCGCACCGCCGGGCTCCGCCTGCCGATCCTCCCGGGACTCATGCCGGTGTCGTCCCCGGAACGGCTCCTCGGGGCGACCTCGCTCGCCCAGGAGACGGTGCCCGAGGACCTCCTCGCCCTCCTCGAGACCGCCGACTCCGCCGAGGAGCGGTTCGATCGCGGCGCCGACCACGCCGCCAGGCTCGCGGCCGAGGTGCTCGCCGGCGGCGCACCAGGTCTCCACCTCTACACGTTCAACCAGCACGCGCTGCCGCTCGCCGTGCTCGACCGCCTCACGACCACGACCGCCACCACCGACAGGACCCCGCGATGACGACCACACCGTTCCCCGCCGCCACCATCCTCGGCTACCCGCGCATCGGGCCGGACCGCGAGCTGAAGAGGGCCCTCGAGGCGTTCTGGCGCGGCGCGACGTCGGCCGAGGACGCCGAGCGGGCAGCCGCCGACCTCCGTCGCGCGAACCGGTCCCGCCTCGCGGAGCTCGGGCTCGGCCGCGACGACTCGTCGATCCCCGAGGCGTCCTCGTACTACGACCACGTCCTCGACACCGCCGTCGCGGTCGGGGCGGTCCCCGCGCGGTTCGCCGACGTCGTCGCGGCGGACGGCAGCGTCGATCTCGCGGGCTACTCGACGATCGCCCGCGGCCGCGGCGAGGACGCACCGCTCGAGATGACGAAGTGGTTCGACTCGAACTACCACTACCTCGTGCCCGAGATCGGACCGGCGACCGCGTTCCGCGCCGCCGACCGACGCCGTGCCGCCGAGGTCCGCGAGGCCGCGGCCGACGGGTTCGTGACCCGGCCGGTGCTCGTCGGCCCGGTGACGTTCCTGCTCCTCGCCAAGCCGACCGACGAGGCCCCCGCCGACTTCCGACCGCTCGACCGGCTCGCCGACCTGCTCCCCGTCTACGTCGAGCTGCTCGCCGAGCTCCACGCAGCGGGCGCCGCGTGGGTGCAACTCGACGAGCCTGCGCTCGTCACCGACACGCACACCGTCGGACGGGAGGCCGTGCTCGCCGCCGTCTCGACGGCCTACGACGCACTCGTGGCCGCGTCCGACCGCCCGGCGATCCTCGTCGCGGCACCGTACGGCGACCTCCGCGACGCGCTCGCCCCGCTCGTCGCCACCGGGATCGACGCCGTCGGCATCGACCTCGTCCGCGGCGCCCAGCCCGAGGACCCGTCGGTGCTCGCGGACGTGACCGTGGTCGCGGGGGTCGTCGACGGGCACAACATCTGGCGGGGCGACCTCGCCGCGGCGCTCGACGCCGCAGCGCAGCTCGGGCCGCACGCCGCCGCGGTGTCCGTGTCGCCGTCCACCTCGCTCCTGCACGTGCCGCACGACGTCGACCGCGAGGACGCCCTCGACCCGGAGCTCCGCTCGTGGCTCGCGTTCGCGGACCAGAAGGTGTCGCAGGTCGTCACGATCGCCCGCGGCCTGACCGACGGCCCGGACGTCGTCCAGGACGAGCTCGACGCGGCCGCCGCGTCCCTCGCGCGTCGGGCAGCGGCCACCGGCGTGCGCATCCCCGCGATCCGCGAGCGGGTGGCGGCCCTGACGGCCGACGACGCCGAGCGGGGTGACGTCGACGACCGTCGGACCGCGCAGCAGGAGGCACTCGGGCTCGGCATCCTCCCGACGACCACCATCGGCTCGTTCCCGCAGACCGGCGACATCCGGAGGACGCGGGCCGCGCACGCCCGCAGCGCCCTCTCCGACGAGGACTACGAGGCCGCGATGCGCGCCGAGATCGCCCGCGTGGTCGCGCTCCAGGAGGACCTCGGTCTCGACGTCGTCGTGCACGGCGAGCCCGAGCGGAACGACATGGTGCAGTACTTCGCGGAGAACCTCGACGGGTTCGCGGTGACGCAGCACGGCTGGGTGCAGTCGTACGGCTCCCGCGCCACGCGTCCGTCGATCCTCTGGGGGGACGTCTCGCGCCCGGCTCCGATCACGGTGGCGTGGTCCGAGTACGCGGCGTCGCTCACCCCGAAGCCGGTCAAGGGCATGCTCACCGGCCCGGTGACCATCCTCGCGTGGTCGTTCGTCCGCGACGACCAGCCCCTCGGGGACACCGCCCTCCAGGTCGCCCTCGCCCTCCGGGACGAGATCGCCGACCTCGAGGCGGCCGGCATCGGGATCGTGCAGGTCGACGAGCCCGCGCTCCGCGAGCTCCTGCCGCTCCGGCACGAGGACCAGCCGGCCTACCTCGACTGGTCGGTCCGGTCGTTCCGGGTCGCGACGTCCGGGGTCGACCGTGCGACGCAGATCCACACGCACCTCTGCTACTCGGAGTTCGCCGAGGTCATCGACGCGATCGACGGGCTCGGCGCGGACGTCACGAGCATCGAGGCGGCGCGCTCCCGCATGGAGGTCGTCGACGACGTCGCCGCGTCCGGGTTCTCCCGCGGCGTCGGACCGGGCGTCTACGACATCCACAGCCCCCGCGTGCCGAGCGTCGCCGAGATCACCGGGCTCATCGAGACGGCGCTCGAGGGTGTCAGCGCCGACCTGCTCTGGATCAACCCGGACTGCGGGCTGAAGACCCGCGGCTACGACGAGACCGTCGCGGCGCTCCGGAACATGGTCGAGGCCGCGAACACGGTCCGTGAGCGGGTGAGCGTCCGCGCGTAGGTGACGGCCTGGAGGCCCGGTGCCGGTCCCAGGGACCGGCACCGGGCCTCTCCCCATCGCGTCAGCTGGTCAGCGTTCCTGCGCGAACGCGGCGTCGAACGCGTTCTCCGGCTGCGGGAACGACAGCCCACGCACGAACGCGAGGGCCTCCGGCGCACCGACGAGGCGGTCCATCCCGGCGTCCTCCCACTCGACGGAGAGCGGCCCGGTGTACCCGATCGCGTTGAGCATCCGGACCGCGTCCTCCCACGGGACGTCACCGCGGCCGGTGGAGATGAAGTCCCAGCCCCGACGGGGGTCCGCCCAGGGGAGGTGCGACGAGAGCCGCCCGTTCCGACCGTTCAACCGTCGTTTCGTGTCCTTGCAGTGCACGTTGAGGATCGAGTCGCGGAAGTCCCAGAGGAACCCGACCGCGTCGAGGTCCTGCCACACCATGTGGCTCGGGTCCCAGTTGAGCCCGAAGGCCTCGCGGTGTCCGATGGCCTCGAGCGTCCGCTGGGTCGTCCAGTAGTCGTACGCGATCTCGGACGGGTGCGGCTCGAGCGCGAACTTGACACCGACCTCGTCGAACACGTCGAGGATCGGGTTCCACCGGTCCGCGAAGTCCCGGTAGCCGGCCTCGACGAGGTCGTCGCGGACCGGCGGGAACATCGCGACGTACTTCCAGATCGACGACCCGGTGAACCCGGTGACGACCGACGCACCCATCCGCGCCGCGGTCCTCGCGGTGTTCCCCATCTCCGCGGCGGCACGCTGCCGGACGCCCTCGGCCTCCCCGTCGCCCCAGACGCTCGGCGGCAGCATGTCGTGGTGTCGCTCGTCGATCGGGTCGTCACAGACCGCCTGCCCCTTGAGGTGGTTCGCGATCGCGAAGACCTGCAGCCCGTTCCGGTCGAGGATCGCCTTCCGGTCCGCGATGTAGGCGTCGTCGGTCGCGCCGCGGTCGGGGTCGAGGTGGTCGCCCCAGCACGCGATCTCGAGACCGTCGTAGCCCCACTCCCCCGCGAGCCGACAGACCTCCTCGAACGGCAGGTCGGCCCACTGGCCGGTGAACAGGGTGACGGGTCGCTCGATGCTCGTCATGCGTGCACTCCTTCGTGGTCGCTGCCGCGCCCGCCGTCGCCGTCGGGCTCGGTGTCGATCCAAGCACTTCCGGCGGCACTCGAGCGCTCCACCGCGTCGAGGACACGCTGGACGTGCAGCCCGTCGGCGAACGACGGCCTCGGCTGCTCGGCGGCGTCGATCGCACGGACGAGGTCGACGAGCTGGTGGGAGAACGCGTGCTCGTACCCGATCGTGTGGCCCGTCGGCCACCACGCCGCGAAGTACGGGTGTTCCGGCTCGGTGACGAGGATGCGCGTGAACCCGAGCTCCGTCGCCGGACGGGTCGCGTCGTACAGCTCGAGCTCGTTCGGGCGTTCCAGGTCGAACGCGAGCGCCCCGGCCGACCCGGAGATCTCGATGCGCAGGGCGTTCTTCCGTCCGGTCGCCATCCGGGTCGCCTCGAAGGTCCCGATCGCCCCGCCCGAGAGCTTCGCCGTGAACAGCGCGACGTCGTCCACCGTGACCGTCCCGCGCTCGGAGCCGGCTGCCCCGCCGAGCCCGGTCTGCGCGACGGAGCTGTCGAGCAGCGGACGTTCGGCGACGAAGGTGTGGAGGAGTCCCGACACGGTGTCGAGCGTCTGCCCGGTGACGAACTCGACGGCGTCGACGGCGTGCGCCCCGATGTCCCCGAGCGCCCCGGACCCCGCGAGGTCCTTGTCGAGGCGCCAGGTCATCGGGCCGTCCTCGTCGACGAGCCAGTCCTGCAGGTACTGCGCGCGCACCTGCCGGATCGTGCCGAGACGACCGGCGGCCACGAGGTCGCGCATGTGCGTGACGGCGGGCACCCGACGGTACGTGAACCCGACCATGGCGAACACCCCGCGGGTCGCCGCGTCCCGAGCGGCCTCCGCCATCTGCTCGGCCTCGGCGACCGTGTTCGCGAGCGGCTTCTCGCAGAGGACGTGCTTGCCCGCAGCGAGCGCCGCGACCGCGATCCCGACGTGCGTGGAACCCGGGCTGACGATGTCGACGACGTCGACGGCAGGATCGTCGAGCACGTCGTGCCAGTCCGTCGCCGTCGCCGCCCACCCCCACCGGTCGGCGTCCGCCTGCGTCGCCGCCGCGTCCCGCCCGACGAGGGTCCGCATCACCGGTGTCCGGGGCAGGTCGAAGAACCGCGGCGCGACCCGGAGCGCCTGCGAGTGCGCCGCACCCATGAACCCGTGGCCGACCATCGCGACACCGAGTGGGGCGCGCTCCGCTGCCGCGCCCAGCGCGTTCACGACCGTGCCCCGATCGGCGCAGCGAGGGCGGACCGGACCGACGTCCATCCGGACAGGACGCTGCGGACGTCATCACGGGCCTCCCGGCCGACCGCTGCGGCGTGCGCGTCCGACAGGACGTCGTCGAGGAGGACCCGTCGGCCGGACCGGGTCGAGGCGATGGCCGCCTCCACCATGGCGAGGCTCATCACGTTGCCGTGCACCTCGCCGTCCGGGACGTCGCCGGAACGGAGGGCGCGGACGAAGGACGCGAGCGAGCCGGCGATCTCCGCACCGACGCTCGGCGCGCTCGCCGGCGCTCCGGGCGCCCCGTCGACGTCGCTCGTCGGGTCGTCGTCGCCGGACCAGAGGGCGGTGCCGGCGGCCCCGGACGCACGCCATGCGCCGTTCCACGACGTCTCGAAGCCGGGTGCGCACCACGAGCCGTCGTACACGTAGCGGACGTCGTCCTCGAACGTGAACACCGCCGCCGCAGCCGCGTCGCCCCGGTACCAGGACCAGGACGGGTTGTACGACTCGCAGTAGACGGACACCGGCTCGCGGTCGAGCAGGTACCGCGCGGAGTCGAACGGGTGGATCGCCATGTCGAGGAGCAGGACGTCGTCCATCTCGTCACGGAAGCCGCCGAAGTGCGGAGCCTTGGCGAACGCGGTGCTCAGCGACCCGATGTCACCGAGCAGCCCGAGGTGCTGCCGGAACGCGACGAGCTGGTCGTTGTAGCGCCGTGACTGCGACACCATGAACAGCTCGCCGGTGACCTCCGCGGCGGCGGCGAGCGAGAGCGCCTCGGCCACGTCCTGGGCGGCGGGCTTCTCCCCGAGGACCGGGAGGCCCGCGGTGAGCGCCTCGATCGTCACCGGGTGGTGGGCGACGGGGACGGTGATGTCGAGGACGGCCTCGGCACCCGTCGACGCGGCGAGGGACGTGAGGCTCGTACCGACCGGGATCGACGCGTTCCCGGCGGTCTCGGCCCCGGCCCGGGCGGCGTCGAGATCGAGGTCGACGATGCCGACAAGCTCCACGAGCGGGTCGGCGGCGACCGTTCGCAGCCATGCCGTGCCCATGCCGCCCGCGCCGACCTGGATGACGCGGAGCGGGGCCCCGGTGTCGCCGAGGGATCGGAACCCGGTCATCGTGTGGCCTCCGCGGGCACGGTCTCGCCGGCCGCGGGCGCGGTCTCGTCGGCCGCGGGCGCGGTCTCGTCGGCCGCGGGCGCGGTCTCGTCGGCCGCGGGCTGGTCGTCGAACGGGCCGCGGTAGTGCTGGCCGTCGAAGTACTCGCCGAGGTCGAAGCGGCGGAGGACCGGGAGCTCGCGCTCGCGCTCGGGCCGGGCCCACTCCGTCGCGTTCGCGATCACGCGACGGACGTCCTTGTGGTGGTACACGGGGAAGTCCTGGTCGCCGGGCGAGAAGAAGAAGATCTTCCCGAACCCGCGGCGGTAGGTCATCCCACTCCGGAACACCTCACCCCCGGTGAAGCCCGAGATGAACACGAGCTCGTCCGGGGTGGGGACGTCGAAGTACTCGCCGTACATCTCCTGCTCCGGGATGACGATCGGGTTCGGGACGCCCCGGGTGATCGGGTGCTGCGGGTTGACCGTCCAGACGAGCTCCTGATCGTGCTCGCTCCGCCACCGGAGGGTGCACGTCGTCCCCATGAGCGCGCCGAAGATCTTCGACCAGTGCCCCGAGTGCAGCACGATGAGCCCCATGCCGGAGAGCACGTGCTTGTGGACACGGTCGACGATCGCGTCGTCGACGTCGGCGTGCGCCGCGTGTCCCCACCAGGTGAGCACGTCGGTCTCGGCGAGGACCTCGTCGGTGAGTCCGTGCTCCGGCTGGTCCATGGTGGCCGTCCGGACGACGGCGTCCGGCAGGTTCTCCCGGATGCCGTCGGCGATCGCGCCGTGCATCCCCTCCGGGTACCGCTCGGCCACGTGCTGCTCGACCTGTTCGTGGACGTTCTCGCCCCAGACGGTGATGCGGAGCGGGGTGGTGGTGTCGCTCATGTCGTGTACTTCTTCCCTGGTCACGGTGTCGCTGGAAGTGTGCGGTGGTGCTCGGCGGCGGGGCCGAGCGGTGGTGCGTGCTGTCGCCCCGGTCCGGTCACTTGACGGCCCCGCCGAGCGCTCCGGCGGCGATGTACCGCTGGGCGAAGACGAGGAGCACGGCGGCCGGGAGCGACGCGAGGACGGAGGTCGCCATGACGGGACCCCAGTCGGTGACGTTCGAGCCGATGTAGTTGTAGATGCCGAGGGTGATCGGCCGGACCGCGGTGGTCGAGGTGAGCGTCAGCGCGATGAGGAAGTCGCCCCAGGCGCCGAGGAACGTGAACAGCGCCGCTGTGACGATCGCGTTCCGGCTGATCGGGATGACGATCGAGACGAACGCCCGGAAGTCGCCGGCACCGTCCACGAGGGCGGCCTCCACGAGGCTCGGCGGGAGCGACTCCATGAACGCCCGCATGAGCAGGATGGCGAAGGGGACCTGCACCGCGCTGTCGGCGAGGATGAGGCCGACGTAGCTGTTCAGGAGCCCGACGTTGTTGAACAGCGTGTAGAGCGCGTTCGCGATGACGATCGCCGGGATCATCTGGGTGATGAGCAGCACGAGGAGGAACACCCGCGTGCCGCGCATCCGGAACCGGGCGAGCCCGTAGGCGGCCGGTGTGGCGATGATCAGTGTGAGCACGACGGTGCCGAGCCCGATGATCATGCTCGACAGGAAGTTCTGGCCCTGCTGCGCGAACGCCGCGCGGTACCCGGCGAAGGTGGGGCTGAACGGGAACCACGTCGCCGTGGCCGCCCCGGATGTGGCCTGCAGGCTGGTGTTCACCATCCAGTAGACCGGGAACACCATGATCGCGAGGATCACGATACCGACGATGGTGAGTGGGATCTTGCGCGCGCCGGTGTTCCGACGGGGAGTGCGCGCGGTCCGCGCTGCGGTCGCCCGACGGGGACGGAGTGCCTTGGTCGCGATGCCGACGGTCATTCGTCGACCGCCTTCCTGGAGATCGCGATGTAGACCATCGCGAAGACGAACGAGACGATGATGAGCACGTTGCTCACGGCGGCGCCGATGCCGAACTGGAAGTTGATGAACGACTGGTGGTACGCGTTCGTCGCGAGCGTCTGGGTCGAGTTCGCGGGACCGCCGCCGGTCAGGCCGAGGATGATGTCGACGACCTTGAGCGTGTACACGACGCCGAGCACGACGACGACGCTCACCACCGACCGGATGCTCGGCCAGGTGATGTACCGGAACGCCTTGAACCCGGTGGCTCCGTCGAGCGACCCGGCCTCGTAGAGCTCCGGTGGCACGGACTGGAGCCCGCTGTAGAGGATGGTCGTGTTGAAGGGGATCCCGAGCCAGACGTTCACACCGATCACGGCGATGAGCGCCATCGACGGACTGACGAGCCACGGGACCGGGCTGATCCCGACGAGGCCGAGGAGTTGGTTGAGCGCGCCGCTGTCCTGGTCGAGCAGCCACTTCCACACGGCGCTCGACGCGATGAGCGGGAGGAGCCAGGGCAGGAGCAGGAGCCCCCGGAGGAACCCGGAGAGCGGGAAGTGCCGCTTGAAGAACAGGGCCAGGCTGAGCCCGATGACGAACTGCAGGATGATCGACCCCGCGGTGAACAGCCCGGTGTTGATGAGACTCGTCGTGAAGACCGCGCTCTTGAACACGGCGATGTAGTTCGCGAGCCCCACCCACGGGGCCTCCCCGGTGAAGAAGGTCTTCGTCGTGTAGTCCTGGAACGACATCACGATGTTCTTGACCACCGGGTAGCCGAAGAACACCGCCACGAAGGCGGCGGCGGGGATGACGAAGAGCCATCGTGTCGCACCGCTCCGGATCCGTGCTCGACGCTGACCGGGACGGGGTGTCACCGCGGACACCGATGTCCGTGGTCGTGTCTGTGTTGTGGCGCTCACGCGTGTTCCTCTCCTTCGCCGCGGAGGGGAGCCGACCGGACGGTCGACTCCCCGGTCGTCCTACTGGTCCTGCGTCTGCGCCTGCTTCAGCGCATCGGCGGGGCTGGCCTTGCCGGTGAGGGCGAGCTGGACGGCGGTGTAGATCTTCGTGGCGGCCTTGGGCCAGTCGGGTCCGAGCTCACCGGTGCGGGCGCGGGCGGTCTTGACGGTCGTGACGAACGACGCGACCTGCGGGTGCGTCTCGCCCCACGCTGCGCCGACCTCGAGGTTCGTCGGCACGTTGCCGGTGACACCGGCGATGACCTTCTGCATCTTGTCGCTGTTGAGGCACCCGACGAACTTGCCGGCGAGCTTCATGGTGTCGGCGTTGCCGGTCTCCGGGACGGTGAACGCTTCGCCACCGAGCGGGGCGACGGTCGCGGACCCGGTCCGGGTGGGGATCGGGACGCTGCCGAACTCCAGGCCCTTCGCCGCGTTCAGGGTCGGCAGCTGCCACGGACCGTTGATCATCATGGCGGCCTTGCCGGCGATGAACTGCGAGTTCACGTCGGCCTGCGCCCAGTTGATCGAGCTCTTCGACATCGAGCCGTCGTTCTGGAGGTCCTCGACGAACTGGAGCGCCTGCGTGCCCGCGGTGGTGTCGATGTCCTTCTCGTTGCCGCCGTTCGACCAGAACAGCGGGAGGAACTGCCAGGTGCCCTCGTAGGTGTTGATGTTGCTCATCGCGAACCCGTAGGTGGACCCGCTGGTGAGCTTCTTGGCGGCCGCCTGCAGCTCGTCCCAGGTCTTCGGCGGCTCGATGCCGGCGGCGGAGAGGAGCTTCTTGTTGTAGTAGAGGGCGATGGAGTTCGTGGCCGGCTGCAGACCGTAGAGCTTGCCCTTGTACGTGTTCGCGGCCTTGACGCCGGGGACGTCACCGGACGCGCTCAGTCCGTAGTCGGACAGCGGCGACAGGGCGCCCGAGGAGGCGATCTGCTGCACGTCGGGGTTGTCGAGCATCAGGACGTCGGGCAGCGTCTTCGAGGATGCCTGCTGCAGCACCTTCGCGATGAGGCCGGCACCCGCGACGTGGTTGATCTTGATCGTCGCGCCGGTGGTCTTCGCGCACTCCTTGTAGATCGGGTTGTAGTTCGCGGCGTAGTAGTCCTCGATCGTGAGCGTCTTGCTGCCCGATGACGACGAGGACGAGCCACCACCGGAACAACCGGTGAGGACGAGCGGGATGGTGGCGATCGCCGCGACGGCGCCGAGGACGGCGCGGGTCCTCCGCGACGGGGAGGGGAATCTAGGCTTCATTGCGTAGCTCTTCTCTTGACGGGTGCAGGGACAGGCACACACCGACAACGCCGCGGACGTCGTCGTCACTGGGTTCCTGAGGCGCGAAGCTAGCAGAAAAGCGCTTCACCTGTAAAGCGCTTTTCTGTCTTCGGCGCAGAGTTACACTGGGATCTCCCAGGCAGGTCGTCGCGGAACGGAAGGTGCCATGGCAACGATGCAGCAGGTCGCCGACCGAGCAGGCGTCTCGCTCGGCACCGTCTCATTCGTCGTCAACGGGACCAAGTACGTCTCCCCCGCCACCACCGCGCGGGTCACCGCGGCGATGCGGGAACTGAACTTCCGGAACAACGTCGTCGCCCGCGCGCTCGCGAGCCGACGCACCCGGATCATCGCGCTGCTCTTCCCGACCACCGAGAACCGGTTCAGCGCCACCACCTCGGACTTCTTCATGAGCGCGGCGCAGCGGGCGTCGGACCGCGGCCACCACCTCGTGCTCTGGCCGGTCGACCCCGCGGGCGAGGACCTCGACGACCTCGTCTCCGGCGGCCTCGTCGACGGCGTGATCCTCATGGAGGTCCGGATGGACGACCCCCGTGTCGTCGTGCTGAGCGAGCTCGGCGTCCCGTTCACCCTCATCGGACGCACCCGCGACAGCTCGAGCCTGCCGTTCGTCGACATCGACTTCGAGACCACGATCGAGCACAGCCTCGACCACCTCACCGGTCTCGGCCACCGCCGCTTCGGACTCGTCCTCGAGAACCTCGAGGACACGCCGATGGCCGGCTACGCGCCGCACCTGCGGGCGCAGTCGACGTTCGAGTCGTCGGTCCGGCGCCGAGGCGTGCACGGGACCGTCATCTACTCCGGGCCGGGGAGCGAAGGCGGTCGGCAGGCGGCGGCGGACCTCCTGGCCTCCGACCCCGACGTGACGAGCGTCCTCATCATGAAGGAGGACTCGTCGGCCGGGCTCCTGGTCGGGCTCTACGAGGCCGGCCTCCGCGTCCCGGACGACGTCTCGGTGCTCGCGATCGCGTCGTCCGCGGCGGCCGGGGACCAGCACTTCCCGCGGCTCTCGACGATGATCGCGCCCAGTCGCGAGCTCGGCATCCGTGCCGCGGACGCGCTCATCGACCAGCTCGACGGCACCTCGGGCGAGCTCCCCCACCTGCTGTTGCCGTGCGCGCTCCGCGAGGCCGACTCCACCGCCGGGGCACCCGCCGCGCGCGAGTCACGCTGACCGGGGCCCAGGGACCCCCGAGGCGTCCGCTCGCGCACACCTGCGCCAGCGTGACGGTCTGGAGGCCCGGTGCGGGTCCCTGGGACCGGCTCCGGGCCTCCAGACCGTTCCGGTGCGTCAGCCGCGCGGCGGGAGGTCGCGTTCCGGCGCACCCGTGTAGAGCTGCTGCGGGCGTCCGATCTTGTTCTGCGGGTCGGTGTTGAGTTCGCGCCACTGTGCGATCCACCCCGGCAGACGCCCGATCGCGAAGAGCACCGTGAACATCCGGGGCGAGAACCCCATCGCCTTGTAGATGACCCCGGTGTAGAAGTCGACGTTCGGGTAGAGCTTGCGGGACACGAAGTAGTCGTCCGCGAGGGCGATCCCCTCGAGCTCCATCGCGATGTCGAGCAGGTCGTCCTGCACGCCGAGCGCCTCGAGGACCTCGTGCGCGGACTCCTTGACGAGCTTGGCGCGCGGGTCGTAGTTCTTGTAGACCCGGTGCCCGAAGCCCATGAGCTTGACGCCGTGCTCCTTGTTCTTGACCCGCTCGACGAACCGGGAGACCGGCTCCCCGGACTTCTTGATCTCGGCGAGCATGTCGAGCACGGCCTCGTTCGCGCCACCGTGGAGCGGTCCGTAGAGGGCGTTGATGCCGGCCGAGATCGACGCGAACATGTTCGCCTTCGTGGAGCCGACGAGCCGCACGGTGGACGTCGAGGCGTTCTGCTCGTGGTCCTCGTGCAGGACCAGGAGCCGTTCCAGTGCCTTCGAGAGCACCGGGTCGACCTGGTAGTCCTCGGCCATCGTGCCGAAGTTCAGCCGCAGGAAGTTGTCGACGAACGACAGCGAGTTGTCCGGGTAGAGGAACGCCTGCCCGATGCTCTTCTTGTGCGCGTACGCCGCGATGACCGGGAGCTTCGCGAGGAGCCGCACGGTCTGCAGTTCGACCTTCTCCGGGTCGTCGACGTCCATGTCGTCCTCGTAGTAGGTCGACAGGGCGCTGACCGCGCTCGACAGCACGGACATCGGGTGCGCCGAGTGCGGCAGGGCGTCGAAGAGGCGACGGAGGTCCTCGTGCAGGAGCGTGTGGCGGCGGATGCGGGCGTCGAAGGACGCGAGCTCCTCGGCCGTCGGCAGCTCGCCGTAGATGAGGAGCCAGGCGACCTCGAGGTAGGAGCAGTTCGCGGCGAGCTGGTCGATCGGGTACCCGCGGTACCGGAGGATGCCCTGCTCGCCGTCGATGTAGGTGATCGAGGACTTCGTCGCGCTCGTGTTGACGAACCCGTAGTCGAGGGTGGTGAGCCCGGTCTGCTTGGTCAGGGTCGAGACGTCGATCGCGGACGCACCGTCGACACTCCGGAGGATCGGGAACTCCGCGGTCCCGCCCGGGAAGTGGAGCGTCGCCGTCTCCTGCTCCGGCCCGCGCGCGGCGGGGTCGGTGCCGGCGGACGGCGTGGCCTGCTGAGCGTCGTTGCGAGTGTCAGTCACGCCTCCAGCCTAATCCGCCCCGGGTGGAGGTCGTGCACACCTGCAGGCTACGGACTTGGTGGGAACCCGCGGTTGCGTTCCGCCGACCGACCAGCAGCTCAGGCGGTCAGGCGGTCGACCGCGGCGTCGATGCGCTCGTCGGTCGAGGTGAGTGCGATGCGGACGTGCTCACTCCCCGCGGTGCCGTAGAAGGTGCCCGGCGCGACCAGGATCCCGAGCTCGGCGAGCACCCCGACGGTGGTCCAGGCGTCCTCGCCGCGGGTGGCCCAGAGGTACAGCCCGGCCTCGCTGTGGTCGACGCGGAAGCCGGCGGACTCGAGGGCGGCGCGGAGCCGGTCGCGACGTCCCCGGTAGACCGCCTTCTGCGTGCGGACGTGGTCGTCGTCGCCGAGTGCGACGACCATCGCGTGCTGCACGGGCATCGGCGGCATCATCCCGGTGTGCTTGCGGACGGCGAGCGTCTCCGCGATCACCCGATCGCAGCCGGCGACGAACCCGGCGCGGTACCCGGCGAGGTTCGACTGCTTGCTCAACGAGTACACGCTGAGCACGCCGTGGACGTCCGCACCGACCACGCGGGGATCGAGGATCGTCGGCGTCGGGGCGGTGTCGTACGGCGGCTCCCACCCGAGCTCCGCGTAGCACTCGTCGCCGACGATGACGGCCCCGAGCGCGCGGGCACGGTCGACCATGGCCCGGAGTTCCTCGATCGTCAGGATCCGGCCGTCCGGGTTGCCCGGCGAGTTGACCCACACGAGCCTGGTCGACGGCGGCCATGCGTCGGGGTCGTCGGAGGCCAGTGCCGTGGCACCGACGAGCGCCGCTCCGAGCTCGTACGTCGGGTACGCCGCCTCGGGGAACACGACGGTGTCGCCGGGGCCGATGCCGAGCCACAGTGCGAGTCCGGCGATGAACTCCTTCGAGCCGATCGTCGGGAGCACCTGCTGAACGGTGAGCTCGACCCCGTGCCGGCGGTGGTACCAGTCGACGATCGCCGCGCGGACCTCCGGCGTGCCGGCGACGGCGGGGTAGGCGTGCGCGTCCGTGGCGTCGGCGAGCGCCTGCCGGATGAGCGGCGGGGTCGGGTCGACCGGTGAGCCGACGCTCAGGTCGACGATCCCGCCGGGGTGTGCGGACGCCTGCGCCGACGCGGACGCGAGCTGGTCCCACGGGAAGTCGGGGAGGTCGAGCGCCACGGGGCTAGGCGCGCGGCGGCTCGGCGAGCACGACCGGGTGGTCCTTGTGGATCACGCCGACCTTCGCGGCTCCGCCGGGCGAACCGATCTCCTCGAAGAACTCGACGTTCGCCTTGTAGTAGTCGGCCCACACGTCCGGGAGGTCGTCCTCGTAGTAGATCGCCTCGACCGGGCAGACCGGCTCGCACGCACCGCAGTCGACGCACTCGTCCGGGTGGATGTAGAGGGCGCGGTCGCCTTCGTAGATGCAGTCGACCGGGCACTCGTCGATGCACGCACGGTCCTTGACGTCGACACATGGCTGGGCGATCACGTACGTCACAGTTCGGGGGTTCCCTTCGGTCGAGCGGGTCGAGTCTACTCCGGACGTACGGCGGGTCCGGACGCGGGCACGGTGCCCGGCGGATCCGGCTGCCGGGGCGGGAGTGCCGGCCAGGCGATCACGAACATCGCGAGCACCGCCGGCCCGAACTCCCAGACGTACCCGGCGAGGTTCCCGAGCACGAGCGGCGACCCGGTCGAGACGAGCACCTGCGTCACGACGATGATCGCCACGGCCGCCGCCGCGACCATCGGCCGAGCCCGGAACACGAGACGGATGCCGACCAGGAGAGCCGCGACGAGGACCGTGGTGATGACGGCCCCGATCGGGAAGGCCCCGATGGTCTGCTGGTGGGTGATCGTCCCGAGCCCGCCGACGATGCCGCCGACGACGGCTGCGGCGAGGACGGCGGTGACGCGCGACCCCACGGACATGTCGGCGTAGGTCCGGGCGGCGGGTGCCCCGGGAGGCGCCGCGTCGTGCCGGAACCCCTCGCGCGCCGGGGCGACGATGCGTGCCCCGTGCGGCATGACCCAGGACAGCTGCTCCGGGCGGTCCGGGTCGACCGGGTCGACCGTGAGCTGACTCCGGTACTGCTCGAGCGCTGCCCGGACCCTCGCGCGCGCCGGGACGACGTCGACGACGAGGTCGGCCTCGCCGCCGTCGGCGTCCACGATCATCGAGAAGGGCAGGTCCTCCGCCCTCGCGGCGTACCTCGCAGCGTGGTGCACACGGACGTGGTCGGGGTGCCCGTACCCGCCGTCGTCCGCGTAGCTCACCACGGCGTCGGCTCCCGTCGTCCGGATCGCCGCGCGGATGTCGTCGACGACCTCGCCCATGTCGGCCGCCGTCAGGGAGTCCGCCGGGGAGTCGTCGGCCGCGATCGCCCGCCCGTCCGGCCCCCACTGCATGCCCGAGTCGGAGTACGTCCGGACGGGGAGGTCGGTCGGTCGCGCTCCGGGCCCGCCGAGCCAGAGGTGTCGTGGTCCACCGAGCGCGGCGAGCGCCGCGGCGATCTCGATCTCCCGGTGCTCTGCGACACGTGGTCCGTCCCCGAACAGCGGTGCGAGTGCGGGCGTCAGCATCTCGCCCCGTTCGCCGCGGGTCGCCGTCAGGACGGTGACCTCGGCGCCGAGTTCGAGCAGCGTCGCGATGGTGCCGCCGGAGCTCAGGGTCTCGTCGTCGGGGTGGGCGTGCACGAGGAGGACGCGCTCGGGGCGCGTCGGAGCGGGGGTCCTGGCCATCGGTCCAAGGGTACGGGACCCCGAGTGGTCGATGCTCAGCGCGGGGTGACGATGTACGTCGCGGTCACACCGTCGCCGTTCCCGGAGAACGTCAGCACCACGCGGTACGCATCGCTCCGGAACAGGCCGAACGCGCTCGTGCTGTCGGTCCGCACGGTGCCGTCGGTGAACCCGGCCGCCTCGAGCCGCTGCTCTGCCGCGGAGAAGTCCGACACCGCACCGACCCGGACCTGCACGACCCACCCGGACCCGTTCGGCCCGGCTCCGCCGCCGAGGACGGTGCCGTCGGCGAGCGGGACCGCCTGGGCCGGGAAGCCGTCCGGGGTCTTGCCGTCAGTCGTCAAGTCCGCGCCCCGCAGTGCGGAGTCGAGCGCTCCGTCGATGCCCCCGGCGAGGGACTTCATGCCGTCCTGGACCGCGCCCCCGGTGATGTCCTGGACGCCCGCCGACACGTCGCCCGCCACGGACGACCCGAGGTCGGTCGCCTGCTTGACCGTGTCCGCGGAACAGCCGGTGAGTGCGAGCGCCACGAGCGTGGCGGCGGTGGTGCCGAGGAGCAGGGACCGGGTGCGGTTCGGGATGCGCATGCCGGTACGGTAACCGCCCGGACTGGAGGCCCGGTGCGCGGTCCATGGGAGAGTGCGGAACTGCGGATGGTCGCGGCGTGGTCAGCCCAGATGCGCGCGTGCCGCCGCGACGAACGCGTCGACCCCCACCGGGATGGACGGCTCCGCCTGCGGCGCGTAGAACGGCGAGTGGTTCGTCGGGACGTCCGCTCCTCCCGCGGACACGGCGGGGTCGGTCGTGCCGGTGAACCAGTACACGGTCGGCACACCGAGCCGCGCGCCGTACTCGCCGACGTCCTCGCTCGCCATCGCCAGCCCGGACTCCAGGGCGACGGTCCCCGGGACGACCGCGGCGATGGCCGTCCGGACCCGGTCGGCCGCGGCGGGGTCGTTGACGAGCACGTCGGCGCCGGGGTCGGTGCGGATCGTCGGCGCCGGGAGTCGCCCGGCCGCGGCCTCGGCGGTGACGATCCGCTCGATCGCCTCGAGGACCGCGGCGCGCGTCTCGCCGCTGCGGGCGCGCGTGCTGATCTCGATGGTCGCAGTGTCCGGGATGATGTTCGCGCGGGTCCCGGCGTGGAAGCTGCCGACGGTGACGACGGCCGGTTCCTGCGGTCCGACCTCGCGCGACACGATCGTCTGCAGCCGCACGACCGCGGACGCCGCCACCACGATCGGATCGAACGTGGTGTGCGGAGCCGAACCGTGGCCGCCCTTGCCGGTGAACGTGACGGTGAGCCGGTCGCTCGATGCCATCACGGGTCCGGAACCGACCGCGATCGTCCCGACGGGTGCCGGAGCGCTGTGCTGCCCGAGGACGACGTCCGGACACGGGAACCGGTCGGCGAGGCCGTCGTCGAGCATCGCCGCGGCACCCTCGATGACCTCCTCCGCCGGCTGGAACACGGCGACGACCGTGCCTGCCCACTCGTCCCTCGTCGCGAGGAGCCGCTCGAGTGCGCCGAGCAGCCAGGTGATGTGCATGTCGTGCCCGCAGGCGTGCATCGTCGGCCAGGTCGCCCCGGCGGCGTCCTCCCCGGTGGCGGTGCTCGCGTACGGGAGGCCGGTCTGCTCCCGGACCGGCAGGCCGTCGATGTCCGCGCGGAGCCAGACGACCGGCCCGTCGCCGTTCTCCAGCAGCCCGACGACACCCGTGCCACCGATGCCGGTCGTCGCGGGGACCCCGAGCTCGGCCAGGCGGTCGGCGATCACCCGGGCGGTGCGGTGCTCCCGGAACGCGAGCTCCGGGTGCTGGTGGAGGTCGGTGTAGAGCGCGAGGAGGTCGAGGGTCACCGTTCCACCGTAGTCGCGACGCTCTCCCGGACTCACCCGAACGCAGGACACCGCCCTGCCGCCGAGGTCCCGCCGATGGGGGCGGTGTCTCGTGCGGAGGGCGGTGTCTCGTGCGGAGCGCGGTGCCTCGGCGGTGCTGGCTACGCGTCCTGGCGCTTCAGGCGTGCGGTGTTGCGGGCACGGGCCTGGGCGGCGAGCTCGACCTTGCGGATGCGGACCACTGCGGGGGTGACCTCGACGCACTCATCCTCGCGGGCGAACTCGAGGCACTCCTCGAGGGAGAGCTGGCGTGACGGCGTCATCGACTCGAACGTGTCCGAGGTCGACTGGCGCATGTTCGTCAGCTTCTTCTCCTTCGTGATGTTGACGTCCATGTCGTCGGCGCGGGAGTTCTCGCCGATGACCATGCCCTCGTAGACCTCCTCGGTCGGGTTGACGAAGAACGTCATCCGCTCCTGGAGGTTCGTGATGGCGAACGGCGTGACGACACCGGAGCGGTCGGACACGATCGAGCCGTTGATGCGGGTCTGGATCGGGCCGGCCCACTCGCCGTACCCGTGCGAGATCGCGTTCGCGATGCCGGTGCCGCGGGTCTCGGTCAGGAACGAGGTGCGGAAGCCGATCAGTCCGCGGGAGGGGACGATGAACTCCATCCGGACCCAGCCCGTGCCGTGGTTCGACATGTTCTCCATGCGGCCCTTGCGCGCGGCCATGAGCTGCGTGATCGCGCCGAGGTACTCCTCCGGCGTGTCGATCGTCATGTGCTCGTAGGGCTCCTGGAGCTTGCCGTCGTCGCCGCGGCGGGTGACCACCTGCGGCTTGCCGACGGTGAGCTCGTAGCCTTCGCGGCGCATCTGCTCGACGAGGATCGCCAGCGCCAGCTCGCCACGACCCTGGACCTCCCACGAGTCGGGCCGACCGATGTCGACGACCTTGAGCGAGACGTTGCCGACCAGTTCGCGGTCGAGACGGTCCTTGACCATGCGGGCGGTGAGCTTGTGGCCCTTGACCTTGCCGACGAGCGGGCTGGTGTTCGTGCCGACGGTCATCGAGATCGCCGGGTCGTCGACCGTGATGGTCGGCAGCGGACGGACGTCCTCCGGGTCGGTCAGGGTCTCGCCGATGGTGATCGTGTCGAACCCGGCGACGGCGACGATGTCGCCCGGGCCCGCGGACTCCGCCGGGAACCGGTCGAGCGCCTTGGTGATGAGGAGCTCGGTGATGCGGGCGTTCACGACGGTGCCGTCGTGCTTGACCCACGCGACCGTCTGGCCCTTCTTCATCGTGCCGTGGAAGATGCGGAGCAGGGCGAGGCGGCCGAGGAACGGCGAGGCGTCGAGGTTCGTGACGTGGGCCTGCAGCGGGTGCGCGTCGTCGTAGGTCGGTGCCGGGACGTGCTGGAGGATCGCTTCGAAGAGCGGCTCGAGGTCGTCGTTGTCGGGCAGCGTGCCGTCGGCGGGCTTGTTGCGGCTCGCGGCGCCGTTGCGGCCGGAGGCGTAGACGACGGGGACGTCGAGGATGGCGTCGAGGTCGAGGTCGTCGACCTCGTCGGAGAGGTCGGACGCCAGGCCGAGGAGCAGGTCCTGCGACTCCGCGACGACGTCGTCGATGCGGGAGTCCGGACGGTCGGTCTTGTTGACGAGCAGGATGACCGGCAGCTTGGCGGCGAGTGCCTTGCGGAGCACGAACCGCGTCTGCGGGAGCGGGCCCTCGGAGGCGTCCACGAGCAGCACCACGCCGTCGACCATGGACAGTCCGCGCTCGACCTCGCCACCGAAGTCGGCGTGGCCGGGGGTGTCGATCACGTTGATGGTGATCGGCCCGCCGTCGCCGAACTCGGACGCGTGCGCACCGTTGTACAGGACCGACGTGTTCTTCGCGAGGATCGTGATGCCCTTCTCGCGCTCGAGGTCGTTCGAGTCCATCATCCGGTCCTCGCCCTCGAAGTGGGCGTCGAACGAGTTGGTCTGCGTGAGCATGGCGTCGACGAGCGTCGTCTTGCCGTGATCGACGTGTGCCACGATGGCGACGTTGCGCAGGTCGGACCGGGTGGCGAGCGCCATACAGGTACATCCTTCAGTGTCTGGGGGGAGGATCGGACAGATTGCCCGACACTCCAGTCTACAAGGCGCACGCAACCCCGGAGAACAAGCCATGAGTGAACAGATCGCGACGCCGTCCCACCGTCGGATCCGCGCCGAGGTCGTCATCGTGCTGCTCCTCTCGCTCGGCGGCAGCGCCCTGTACTCGATCCTGCAGATCATCGACGACCTGTCGCAGACGACACCGCTGTCGTCGCAGTCGACGTCCTTGAACACCTCGACGACGACCGTGCAGTACGTCGACCTCGCCCGGCAGCTCGTCGGGATCCTGGTCGACCTCGCGCCGGTCGCCCTCGTGGTGTACCTGCTCTGGCGGACCTCGCGGCCGCACCTGTCGAGACTCGGCATCGACCGGTTCCGGCCCCGCGCCGACCTCGGGGGTGCGGCACTCCTCGCGCTCGGCATCGGGATCCCGGGACTCGGGCTGTACTTCGCCGGGCGGGCACTCGGGGTCACCGTCAACGTCGTCCCGACCGCACTCGACTCGTACTGGTGGACGGTGCCGGTGCTCCTGCTCTCCGCCGTCCGGTCGGGGCTGCAGGAGGAGTTCATCGTCGTCGGGTACCTGTACTCACGCCTCGGCGACCTCGGCTGGGGCCGGTGGACGATCATCCTGTCCACGGCGGTGCTCCGGGGGAGCTACCACCTCTACCAAGGGTTCGGAGCGTTCGTCGGCAACGCGGTGATGGGCATCGTGTTCGGCTGGGTCTACACCCGCTGGGGCCGCCTCCTGCCGCTCGTCATCACACACTGCCTGCTCGACGCGGCGGTGTTCGTCGGGTACCCGTTCGTCGCTGCGGCACTCCCGGGACTGTTCCCGAAAGCGTAGCCGCACATCTGTCAGACAACTCGCAGCGGAGGTCCCCCGGAGTGACGACCTGGACGCCTACAGTCGGCGCATGGCGATCCCCGACATCGGTGCTCCCGCTCCGGACTTCACGCTCCCCGGGACGGTGATGCGCGCCGGTGAACGGCACGACGACGCCTTCTCGCTCTCCGGGCAGATCGGCCGTCCGGTCGTGCTCGCGTTCTACCCGTCGGACGCCAGCCCGGTCTGCACCTCGCAGCTCTGCAGCTACGAGGACGACCTGCACGCGTTCGTCGAGACCGGCGCGGTGGTCTGGGGCATCAGCCCGCAGGGACTCGACTCGCACGCCGGGTTCGCTCGTGGATCGTCGCTGCACTTCCCCCTGTTGGCCGACACCGAGGGGCGGGTCATCCGCGACTACGGCATCCAGGCCCCGCTGGTCGGAGTCCGCCGTTCGGTGTTCCTCATCGGGCCGGACGGCGTCGTCCGGTGGCGGCACGTCGGGCTCGTCGGCGTGCGGTTCCCGGCGGCCTCGACGATCCGGCGGAACATCGAGGCACTCGTCGCCTGATCTGTACCCCGATCGGTACCGCCGACGGGCTCGGACGGGTCCGTAGCAGCGGTTCCGGACCAGGGGGTGTTGACACCCGAACGGGGGCCGACGGTTAATGGTCTCGGAGAGCCGTCCACTCCAGGACCGTCTCCCCGGGGAATCGGGTCGTTCTCCGGTTCGCGGATTGCGCATCGCGCCCGCACGGCGAGCGTCCCCGGGGAGACCTCTCCCTCCGGTTCCGACGACGGTGACCCCGTCGGCGGAACCGTGGTGCGCCCCCACCCGGCGCCCGTCCGCGCTGTGGGACCATGGTCGCGTGCCCGACGCCCGCCCGGACCCCGCCGTTCCCCCGTCCTCCGACGCCGACCGGGCCGTCGAGGCCGACGTCCGGGTGGTGGCACCGAGCCTCCGGACCACCGCGATCGCGCTCTGGGTGGTCGCCGTCGCGCTGATCCCCCTCGCGGCCGGGACGCAGGGCGTGGCAGCGCTCCCGTTCGCGGTCGTGCCGTCGGTGTTCGTCGCCGTGTTCGCGTGGCTCGTCCTGTGGCGTCCACACGTGACGGCGACGGCGGACGCGCTCGTGATCGCCGACGTCCGTCGGACCACGTCGATCCCGTGGCGCCGGGTGGTCGAGATCCGGTCCCGCCACGGACTCGAAGTCGTCACGAGCGAGGGTGTCCGCCGCACTTGGATCGCCCCACGGGGTTCCGCGCGGCTCCGCCTCGTCGGCGACGGCGACGGCGACCCCGACCCGACGGTACCGTCAGGCCGGCCGGGAGGCGCGCACCCGGTCACCGTGCATGCCGCGGCAGCGCGGTTGGCGGCCCGCATCCCCGCGGCACGGCCGATCGAGGGCCCACCGCCCGCGCACGTCGAGCGCATCCCGATCACCGTACGGACCCACTGGGTCGCAGTGCTCGTGCTCGTCGTGCTCGGCGTGCTCGCGTCGCTCTCGGGCGCCCGCATCTAGTCGAGCGAGTTCCCTGCCGGGCGCACGCCGGTCCTCCCGTCCGGCGCGCACCGGGCGCCGGAGGTGGGCCGCCCGCAGCGCCGGACACGCCGCCTCCCGGGCGGGGAGACGGCGTGTCGTGGACGGCTCGGACTACTCGTCCGCACCCGCCGCGAGGATGGTGCGGCGGAGTTCGCGACGCTCCCGCTGGACGTCCGGGTCGGGCAGCGGCACCGCGGCGATGAGGCGCTGCGTGTACGGGTCCTGCGGGTTGCGGAGGATCTGGTCGCGCGTGCCGAACTCCGCGAGACGTCCGTGGTGCATCACGGCGATGCGGTCCGCGAGCACGTCGATGACCGCGAGGTCGTGCGTGATGAACAGGCACGCGAAGTGGAACTCGCGCTGCAGGTCCTTCAGCAGGTCGAGGACCGTGGCCTGCACCGAGACGTCGAGGGCGCTCGTCGGCTCGTCGGCGATGAGGAGGGCCGGGCGCAGGGCCAGGGCACGGGCGATGCCGATGCGCTGCTTCTGCCCGCCGGACAGCTCGTGCGGGAACCGCGTCGAGTAGACGCGCGGGAGCCGCACGCTGTCGAGCAGTTCGTCGACCTCGCGGTTCAGCGCCGCGCCCTTGATGCCCTTCGCCAGGAGCAGTGGCTCCCCGATCGACTGACCGATCGTCATGCGCGGGTTCAGGGAGGACGCCGGGTCCTGGAACACGATGCCGGCGTTCTTGTGCACCTGGCGCACGAGCGAACGGGTCGCATGCGAGAGGTCCACGCCGGTGACGTCGAGCGCGCCGGACGTGATCGGCAGCAGACCGATCGCCGCGCGTCCGAGGGTCGTCTTGCCGGAGCCGGACTCGCCGACGAGGCCGACGACCTCGTCCTCGTGCACCGTCAGGTCCACGTGGTCGACGGCCCGGAACGCCTTGACGCGGCCGCGTCCCGGGTACTCGATGACGACGTCCCGGAACGACAGGACTGCCTTGCCGAGGTCGACCTCGCCGCCCTCCTCGTGGACGATCTCGTGGTCCGGCACGGTGGTGTGCGCGACGGTCGAGTCGCCCTCCACGACGCTGACGAGGGTCGACGTGAGGTCGATGACCTCGTCACCTGCCTGGCCGAGGCGGGGCACGGCGTCGAGCAGGGTCCGCGTGTACTCGTGCTGCGGGTCCGAGAACACGCCCCGGACGGTCCCGGTCTCGACGGCTTCGCCCTGGCGCATCACGACGATGCGGTCGGCGAGGTCCGCGACGACCCCCATGTCGTGCGTGATGAGGAGGACGGCGCTGCCGAGCTTGCCCGCCAGGTCGCGGATGAGGTCGAGGATCTCCGCCTGCACCGTGACGTCGAGCGCGGTGGTCGGCTCGTCCGCGACGAGGAGCTTCGGGTCGCAGGAGATCGACTGCGCGATCATCGCGCGCTGGCGCTGACCGCCGGACAGCTGGTGCGGGTACGAGTTGAACGCCTTGACCGGGTCGGGCATCTCGACCATGCCGAGGAGCTCGATCGCCCGGTCCTTGGCCTCGGCCGGGGAGATGCCGTAGTGGATCCGGACGGTCTCGACGATCTGCGAGCCGACCGTGAACACGGGGTTCAGCGCGGTCATCGGCTCCTGGAAGATCACGGCGATCTCCTTGCCCCGGTACTCCCGCATCTGCGAGGGACGGAGGCCGAGCAGCTCCTTGCCGTCGAACTCGATCGAGCCGTGCACACGGGCGTTCCGCGGGAGCAGCCCGAGGATCGACATCGAGCTCACCGACTTGCCGGAGCCGGACTCGCCGACGAGTGCGAGGACCTCACCGGAGCGGATCTCGTACCCGAGCTTCTTGACGGCGGGGGTCCAGACGTCGTCCACGGCGAAGTCGACGTCGAGGTCGTGCACGCGGATGATCGGCGTGCCGGTGGTCCCGGAGGTCCGAGTGGTGGGGGCGGTCGTGCTCATCGACGTCCGGTCCTTTCCCGGCCGCCGAGGCGGGCCGCGTACGAGGTGGTGGGGATGTGCGAGGAGGCGGAGGGACCTGCGACCATGGACGCATGGTCTCCCCCGCGCAGGACGCAGCAGTCGTGTTCGTGTCGAAGTTCAACCGCGTCCTCGCGGTCGGCCTCTGGGTCATCGTCGCGGCGCTCCTGGCCGCGGGTCTCGTCAACGGTGCCGACTGGCACCGCTGGCTGGGACTGGTGCCGGCCGCGTTCGGGGCCGTGCTCGGCTGGGCCGCACTCTGGCACCCGAGCGTCACGGTGGAGGACGACGGCATCGAGGTCGTCAACGTGTTCCACACCGTCGTCGTCCCGTGGGCCGCGCTCGTGCACGTCGACACGCGGTTCGCCCTGACGCTCGTGACGCCGGCCCGCCGGATCAGCGCGTGGGCCGCGCCGGCGCCCGGCCGCGCCGGCGTGGCGCTCGCCCGCCGGAACGAGCAGCGACACGGCAACGCCGAGACGGTCCCGATGGTCGGCGACGGGGAACGCCGTGCCGGTGACCTGCTGCACACCGAGTCCGGCGACGCCGCCTACGTCGTGCGCGGCCGGTGGACGGAGCTGCGCGACGCCGCGCGCTTCGAGGTGGGCGTCGCGGACACCACGCCCGTGCCGGTCCGGGTGCACTGGGTGACGATCGTCGTGCTCGTCGCCACGATGGTCGGTGGATGGTTCGCCATCGCGGCGCAGTAGCGCGGGGCGGGTGAGCGTGATCACGCGGTGATCTGCTCCGACGCGGAGGTGTTCTCGACCTCGCCCTCCTTGGTGCGGCGGAGGTTGAAGCGCTTCGACCGCGGGTCGAAGGCGTCACGCAGGCCGTCGCCGACGAAGTTGACGCAGAGCGCGAGCAGCACGATGAACGACGCCGGCCACCAGAACAGGTACGGACGGGTCTGGAACGCGGACTGGTTCTGGCTGATCAGCAGGCCGAGCGAGGAGTCCGGCGCCTTGATGCCGTACCCGAGGTAGCTGAGCGCCGTCTCGAGCAGGATCGCCGAGGCGATGAGGAGCGTCGCCGAGACGATGATGACGCCGATCGCGTTCGGCAGGATGTGCCGGAAGATGATCCGCATGTCGGACGCTCCGGCCACGCGGGCCGCCTCGACGAACTCACGCTCGCGGAGCGACAGGAACTCGGCGCGCACGAGACGCGCGACGATCATCCACGACACGAGACCGAGCAGCAGTGCCAGGCCCCAGGCACCGAGGCCGTTCGCGGTCTTGCCCACCACGGCGCCGATGACGATCGCCGGGATGACGATGAAGATGTCGGTGATGCGCATGAGGACCGCGTCGACGATGCCGCGGAAGTAGCCCGCGATCGCGCCGACGACGACGCCGATGACGGTCGCGAAGACACCGATCACGACCATGACGAGGACCGAGTTCTGGATCCCGCGCATCGTGAGGGCGAAGTAGTCCTTGCCGATGCGGTCCTGGCCGAACGGGTGCTCGGACGAGGGCGCCCCGCCGTCGACGAGCGTGTTGAGCTCCTTGTACGTGTAATGCCACCAGCCCGGGATCGGCCCGAGCCCGACCGCCGAGAGCGCGAACAGCAGGACGAGGACGTAGACGATCAGGGAGATCACGGCGAGCTTGTTCGCGGTGAAGCGTCGGAGGATGATCCGACCCTGGCTCTCCCCCGGCTCGTGGTCCGGCCCACCCGAGACCGCGGAGTCGAAGCCGTCGTTGATGTTCGGCTCGAGCGGGGCGCCGCCCTGGATGGTGCTCATCGGATGTCCTCCGTGGTCGTCGTCGAGGTGGTCGTCGCCGAGGTCGTCGTCGCCGAGGTCATCGGACGCGGACCCGCGGGTCGAGTGCCGAGTAGGCGAGGTCGGCGAGGAAGTTGAACACGATCGCCGTGATCGCGATGACCAGGAAGTAGCCCATCACCGGGTTCACGTCGGTGATCGAGAGCCCGCTGTTGAACAGCGCCCCCATGCCGGAGATCGCGAAGACCGTCTCGGTGATGATCGCGCCACCGAGGAGCGCCCCGATGTCGGTCGCGACCAGGGTGGCGATCGGGATGAGCATGTTGCGGAGCGCGTGCCGCACGATCACGGTGCGCTCGGGGAGGCCCTTCGCGCGGGCGGTGCGGACGTAGTCCTGGTCGAGGACCTCGAGCATGCCCGAGCGGGAGTACCGCGTGTAGGACGCGAACGAGATCAGCAGGAGCGAGATCGACGGCAGCAGCAGGTGCGTGTAGGTGTCGAGACCGGTGATCCAGAAGTCGGCCTGGAGACCAGGGGTGCTCGAGCCGACAGTGGCGATGGGGCGGTTGCCGACGAAGTTGTGCGAGTAGTTGCTCCACGACCGCATGAAACGGTCGAGCGCCACCACTCCGGCGCTCAGGAACGCGGTGAGCGCACCGATGCGCATCATCAGACCGCGGTCGTGGCCGCCGACGAAGAACCCGGAGGCGAGCCCGACGAGCACCGTGATCACCGCGAGGATGAAGATGGTCGCACCCGAGGAGACGTTGAGCAGTCCCTGCAGCGCGAAGTACGCCACGATCGCGATGAACACGTTGATGCCACCGACGAGCCACGCGCGCTTGTTCTTGGTGCCGGCGAGCATCGTCACCATCGCCAGCCCGAGTCCGGCCGCGAACAGGATGACGAAGACCGGGCCGAGCGACGGGTTGTTGAACCAGTTCGTCGCCTCCATGAGCGACAGCATGCCGCCCGTGATCACGGCACTCGCGACGAAGGTGATGAGGCGCTTGCGCGGCTCGCCCCCGACGATGAGCTGCACGATGGCGCCCATCACGATCGAGATCACGATCAGCGTCACGATGCCGATGTCGGGCTTCGCGAGGAAGTTGTTGTAGTCGAGCGCGACGAACGACTTGAGGAGCACCGCCATGAGGAACGACGGCAGCGAGTACAGGAAGAAGCTGACCAGCGTGATGGCGTAGTCGAAGCCGGAGTAGACGCGGAGGGCGGTGACGATGCCGAGACCGATGCCGAAGACGATCGCCAGCACGAACGAGAACGTGACGAGCTGGAGCGTCGAGCCGACGGCCTGCGGGAGGAGGTCGATGACCGCCTGGTTGTGGAACGTGGTGCCGAGGTCGCACTGTCCGATCACGCACTTGCCGACGCCACCGATCCAGATGCCCCAGCGGAGCGGCGGGATGAGGTCGAGGTGCTGGGATGCGACGCGGGCCGCGATGAGGGCCTCGCGGTTCGGCGAGTTGCTCCCCTGGAGGTCCTGCAACGGGTTCCCTGCGATCGCCGCCAAGTTGTACATGATGAACGAGGCGGCGATGAGGATGAGGACCGAGACGAGGATGCGTCTCGCGATGAAGCTCACCATGGGCGGAAAGGGCCTCTCCGGGGTCGGAAGGATGTCACGGTCGATCACAGCGCGATCGGCGTCGGGCCGGTCGCGTTCGTGACGCGCCGACCAAGGGTATCGGGTGGTTGGGGTGTTGCCGGTGCTCCACGGTCGGAGCTGCATGGTTCCACATGCACGCACCCGCGAAGGGGCGCCGGACTCGTCGAGCCCGGCGCCCCCTGCGATCGGCAGTGCTGGTGGGTTCAGTGACCGAGGGTCACTTGGTCCAGTCCCACATGTTCCAGACGATGCCGTTCTGGCCGCCGAAGTACTTCACGCCCTTCAGCGTGGAGTTGTTGGCGAAGATGCCCGGCAGCTGGAACAGCGGCAGGCCGTAGCCCTGCTCGAAGGCGATCTTGTCGATGTCGACCTTCATGCTCTGCAGCTTCGACGCGTTCAGCGTGGTCTGCGTGTCCACGGCGAGCTTCGAGGCGTCCGCGTCGGCGAACTTGTTGTAGTTCCCCGAGTTGCCCGTCTGGAAGAGCTGCGGGATCGCGGCATTGCCGGCACCCGGGTTGACCCAGCCGAAGATCGAGGCGTCGTAGTCGCCGCCGGCCAGGAGCGAGCTCCAGTCGGGCGAGCCGCCGTCGACGACCTTGAAGCCGGCCTTGGCCGCCGAGGCCTGGATGGCCTGGAAGGTGTCGACGCGGTTCGGGTTCCCAGTGTTGTAGAGGATCTTGACGGTCGGGGTCGCACCCTTCAGCAGGGACTTCGCCTGGTCGATGTCGACCTTCGAGTACTCACTGGAGTCGTTGCTCGAGACGGCCTGGTCGTAGCCGTCCTGGCCGGGCAGGAACAGCTGCGAGTCGAGGACCTTGGCCTTCGAGTTGATCGGGGTGACGATCGAGTCGAGGATCTGCTGGCGCGGGATGGTCAGGAGGAACGCCTTGCGCACGTTCTCGTCCTTGAACACGCTCGAACCGAAGTTCAGGTCGAGGTGGTCGTAGGCGACCTGGTTGCCCTGCTCGATCTTGATCCCGGAGGCCGCCTTGAGCGACTTCACGGTGTCGGCCGAGGCCTGCGGCTGGATCGCGTCGACCTCGCCGTTCTGGAGGGCCGTGACCTGCGCGTTCGCGTCACCGATGAAGCGCATCACGAGCTTGTTGAACTTGACCTCGTGGCTGCCCTTGTACTCGGGGTTCTTGACGAAGGTCATCGACTGCTTCGGTGCCCAGGCGTTGACCTGGAGCGGACCACCGGAGACGAGGAGCTTCTTGTCGCTCGGGAGGCTCGTCTTGTCGTAGCCGGTGTTGATGAAGCTGGCGACCTTCTTGAGCGTGTCGTTCGCCGGGGCCGGGTTCGAGGGGTCACCGGCGGGGGTGTCCTTGAGGGCCTTGAGGAACGCGGACTCGGAGACGCCGGCCTCTTCGGTCACGACGTGCGCCGGGAACTGGATCGGGCTGACGAGCTGCCAGTCGACGTACGGTTCCTTGTACTTGATGGTGATCGAGTTCTTCGTGATGTTCGTCGGGTAGTCCGTGGAGAACGGGAACCCGGCGGCGGTCGAGAAGTACTGCGTGCCCTTGGTGACGTTGCCGTCGGAGTCGGTCGTCGCGGACTCGTAGTACCCCGACGTGTTGGCCCATCCGAGGAGGAGGTCGTCCGAGTTCATGGACTTGCCGTCGGACCACTTGGCGTCCGAGTTGAGCGTGTACTTGACGGTCAGCGGGTTGTCGCTGATCTTCTTGTAGGTCCCGAGGTCCGTGTTGGGGACGATCTTGTACGAGTCGCTCAGGGTGAAGAACTGGGGCTGCGTCATGTAGTTGATGAGCCCGTTGGTGTCCAGGTTGCCCTGCGGGGTGTTGTAGTTGAACGACGAGGCTTCGTTGACCTGTGCGATCGTGACGGTGCCGCCGGCCGACGAGGTCTCGGTGTCGCTCGGCGACGTGGTGCAACCGGCGAGGACGACCGCGGCCGTCCCGGCGATTGCGATGGCGCCGATGGCCTGGCGCAACCGCCTCTTGGTGATGTTCACTCTGTGATCCTCCTGGGATGGAATGTGACCGAACCGCAAGGAGGCAGGGCTCACCAGCGTGTTCGAGAAGAACCATAGGCGGGCCTCGCGAGCGGCTCAAAATTCCTGGAGAAGTTGTTACACACTGGAAACCACTGCGCCTGATTCTTGCGCTGCACCACGATTCGTTGCGGTTCGGGCACAGATGCGCAACGAATCCGCTTGACCTCGACCGTCTCGTGACACAAGTGCGTCCAGTCGGTGAACACATGGAACGTCCGAGCGGCGCACAGGCCACTTCCGGGACGCGCACGAACCGGCTCGTCGGCGCCGCCTGGTCGTAGCGTTGGACCATGCAACCGACCGACATCGCGCACCTGCTCGTGCCCTCCCGACCGACATGCTCCGGCGATCCGCGGAACGGGGGGCTGCTCCTGACGGCGGTGTCCCACCCCGACCTCGATGCCGACGAGAACGTCTCGCGGATCGAGCGTGTGCTCGCGGACGGGACGACCACACCGTGGACCGTCGGGCCGCACGACGACGGTCCCGTCGTGTCACCGGACGGCGCGCACGTCGCGTTCCTCCGGCGCACCGGGGGTGACGGCCCGGCGGCCCACCCGCAGGTGGTGGTCATGCCGACCATCGGCGGCGAGGCGCAGGTCGTCACGGCGCTCCCCCTCGGGGCCGACGCGACGGTCGTGTGGTCCCCCGACTCGACGCGGCTCGCGACGACGGCACGGATCCCGGCGGCCGGCCGGTACGGCGTCCCGACGGAGGACGGCACCACTCCGGACGCCGCGGCCGAGGCGCCCCGGCACATCGATCGGCTCGACTACCGGATGGACGGCGTCGGGTTCCTGCGCGACCGCATCCGGCAGCTCGTCGTGATCGAGGTCGCCGCGGCACGGGCCGAGCCCGTGACGGCGGCCGTCACCGCCGGCGACACGCCGCTCAGCGACCCGACCTGGACCCCGGACGGCACGGGCGTCGTCGTCGTCGCCCCGCGCGACCTCGGCGCGACCGAGACGCTCGACAGCGACCTCTACCTCGTCGACCCGGCCACCGGTGCACTGACCCTGCACGCGCGGTCGGCCGGCGGTGTGGCGACGCCGTTCCACGCTCCGGACGGCACCCTGTTCTGGCTCGGGTCCGTCCGCGCGCACGGCGTGGTCGCCGTCCCGACCACCCTGTTCGTCGGCGTCGCGGGGACCGACGGCGTGTTCGAGGGGCGCGCCGTCACCGACGACCGCACCGTCGAGCTCGAAGCCGGCCCGGGGCTCGTCGCGGCACGCACGTCGGACCTGCTCGTGACCGTGACGCACCGGGGGGCCGTGGAGCTCCGCCGCGTCCCGTGGGACGGTTCCGCGCCCGCATCGCCGCTCGGGCTCGACGACCTCTCCGTCGTGCTCGGCGGCGAGGTCGTCGTCCGCGCCTTCACCGCGGTCGGCGACGACCTGGTCGTCGCCTCGGTCGCGTTCCCGGACAGCGCGGGCGAGGTCGTGCTGCTCGACGTGCCGGCCGACGGACCGGCGGACGACGACCTCCGGCAGGGAGGCGCGGCCGACGTCCGCCACGCCGCCGACGTCGCGCACACGGCGTACGGCACCGACCTGCGCGAGGCCGAGCTCCGACCCGTCGTGGAGCTCGACGGCACGGCGCCGGACGGCTACCCGGTCCACGGATGGCTCGTCCTGCCGGACGGCGACGGACCGCACCCCGTGCTCCGGGTCGTGCACGGCGGCCCGAACGCCGCCGACAGCCGTGCGGTGTTCGACGAGGCGCAGGTGTACGCGTCGGCCGGCTACGCCGTCGTCATCGGCAACCCCCGCGGGTCCGCAGGCTACGGCTACGACCACGGCCAGGCGATCGTCGGCGCGCTCGGCACCGTCGACGTGGACGACGTCCTGGCCCTCCTCGACACCGCCCTCGAACGCCCCGACCTCGACGGGTCGCGCGTCGGTGTGATGGGCGGCTCCTACGGCGGGTTCATGACGTCGTGGCTCGCGGCGAAGCACGGCGACCGGTTCGCCGCCGCCTGGAGCGAGCGTGCGGTCAACGCGTGGGACTCGTTCGCCGGCAGCTCCGACATCGGGTACTTCTTCGCCGACGCCTACGTCGGTGCCGACCCCGACGAGCAGCGCCGACGGAGCCCCCTGACGTTCGCGGGCGACGTCACGATCCCGTTCATGGTGGCGCACTCGGAGCAGGACTGGCGGTGCCCGCTCGAGCAGGGCCAGCGGCAGTTCGTCGCGTTGAAGCGTGCGGGGGTCGCGGCCGAGTTCCTGCTGTTCCCGGGCGAGGGCCACGAGCTCTCCCGGTCCGGGCGTCCGAGTCACCGGGTGCAGCGGTTCGAGCACGTCCTGCGGTTCTGGGGCACGCACCTGCCGGTGGCCTGACCCCCGGCCCCCCTCCCCGTTCCGCAGAACACCAGGTTGGCCGCACCGCGCAGCGTTGTGTCCGTGCGCGAACTGGTCAACGTAGGGTCTTGCGGAGCGGGGTCGGCTGGGCTGCTACTCGGCGAAGGCCTCGATCGGCGGGCAGGCGCACACGAGGTTGCGGTCGCCGTACGCCTGGTCGATCCGGCGGACCGGCGGCCAGTACTTCGACGCCGCGATTCCGGGCAACGGGTACACCGCCTGCTCCCGCGTGTAGGCGTGCGACCACTCCCCCGCGATGACGCTCGACGCGGTGTGCGGCGCCCCGACGAGCGGGTTGTCGTCCGCGGGCCAGGTGCCCGCCGCGACCTCGTCGGCCTCGGCGCGGATCGCGAGCATGGCGTCGACGAAGCGGTCGAGCTCCGCGAGGTCCTCGCTCTCCGTCGGCTCCACCATGAGCGTGCCGACGACGGGGAACGACATCGTCGGCGCGTGGAAACCGTAGTCGACCAGGCGCTTGGCGACGTCGTCCACGGAGATGCCGGTCGACTCCTTGAGCGGCCGGAGGTCGAGGATGCACTCGTGCGCGACCAGCCCGGCGTCGCCCGTGTAGAGCACCGGGTAGGCGTCCCGGAGCTTCGCCGCGAGGTAGTTCGCCCCGAGCACCGCGGCCTCGGTCGCCGCGGTGAGTCCCTCGACGCCCATCATCCGGACGTACGCCCAGGTGATCGGCAGGATGCTCGGGCTGCCGTACGGCGCCGCGGACACCGGACCGCCGCCGTGCGCGAGCCGCTCCGGGACGGAGGCGAGCGGCGTGGCGGAGCTGCCGAGCGCCTCCGCTCCGTCCGTCGATCCCGGACGCCGGTCCGCCTGCTGCGCCATCGGGTGCGCGGGCAGGAACGGCGCGAGGTGCGCCTTCGCCGCGACCGGGCCGACGCCGGGGCCGCCGCCGCCGTGCGGGATGCAGAACGTCTTGTGCAGGTTGAGGTGCGAGACGTCGCCGCCGAAGTCGCCGAACCGAGCGTGCCCGAGCAGTGCGTTGAGGTTCGCGCCGTCCACGTAGACCTGCCCGCCGGCGTCGTGCACCGCGTCGCAGATCGCGCGGATCTCGTGCTCGTACACACCGTGGGTCGACGGGTAGGTGATCATCAGCGCCGCGATCGCCCCGGCGTGCTGGTCGATCTTCGCCCGGAGGTCGTCGAGGTCGACGTTCCCGGCGTCGTCGCACGCCACGACGACCACGTTCATGCCCGCGAGCACCGCGCTGGCGGCGTTCGTGCCGTGCGCACTCGACGGGATCAGGCACACGGTCCGGTCGGTGTCGCCGTTGCTCCGGTGGTACCCGCGGATCGCGAGGAGTCCCGCGAGTTCGCCCTGGCTCCCGGCGTTCGGCTGCAGCGACACGGTGTCGTACCCGGTGACCTCGGCGAGCCAGGTCTCGAGGTCGCCCACCAGCGTCAGGTAGCCCTGGACGTCGGACGCGGGTGCGAACGGGTGGACCCCGGCGAACTCCGGCCACGTGACCGCCGCCATCTCGGTCGCCGCGTTGAGCTTCATCGTGCAGCTGCCGAGCGGGATCATCCCGCGGTCGAGTGCGTAGTCCTTGTCGGACAGGTGCTTGAGGTAGCGCATCATCCGGGTCTCGCTGCGGTGCGCCTGGAACACGGGGTGCGTCAGGTACCCGGACGTCCGGGCGAGCGCCGCCGGGATGCTCGGCGCCGCGTCCGCGATCGCCCGCTCGGTGTCCGGGACACGCTGCTCGGCACCGAGGACCGCGGCGACCGCGACGACGTCCTCCGGTGTCGTCGTCTCGTCGACCGACACCTGCACGGTGTCGTCGTCGACGCGGTGCAGGAGGTACCCGCGGTCGTGCGCAGCGGCGACGACCTGCGACGCGCCCCCGGGGAGGCGGAGGGTCACCGTGTCGAAGAACGCGTCGTGCACGACCTCGACACCGGCGGCGCGCGCCGAGTCCGCGAGGGCCGACGCGGTCCGGGCGACCCGGGCGGCGATGAACCGGAGGCCCTCGGGCCCGTGGTACACCGCGTACATCGACGCCATGACGGCGAGGAGCACCTGCGCGGTGCAGATGTTGCTCGTCGCCTTCTCGCGCCGGATGTGCTGCTCGCGCGTCTGCAGGCTCAGCCGGTAGGCCATCCCGCCGTCGGCGTCGAAGGACACCCCGACGAGTCGGCCGGGGAGCTGCCGCTCGAGCCCGGCACGCACGGCGAGGTAGCCGGCATGCGGGCCCCCGAAGCCGAGTGGCACGCCGAAGCGCTGCGAGGTGCCGACCGCGACGTCGGCGCCGAGGTCGCCCGGGCTCGCCAGGAGCGTCATCGCGAGCAGGTCCGCGGCGACGACCGCGATCCCCCCACCGGCGTGGATGCGGTCGACGACGGCACGCGGGTCGGTCACGCGACCGGACGCACCCGGGTACTGCACGACGAGCCCGAACGCACCGTCGGCGTCCGCGTCGGTCAGGCCGGTGGCGACGTCGAACTCGGCGATCGTGATCCCGACGGCGTCGGCACGGTGCCGCAGGATGGCCATGGTCTGCGGCAGGACGTCCCGGTCGACCAGGAACGTGTCGCCCTTGACCTTCGATGCACGGCGGGCGAGGAGCATGCCCTCGACCACGGCGGTGCCTTCGTCGAGCATCGACGCGCCGGCGGTCGCCATGCCGGTGAGGTCGGCGACCATGGTCTGGAAGTTGATGAGGGCTTCGAGTCGGCCCTGCGAGATCTCCGGCTGGTACGGCGTGTAGGCCGTGTACCAGCTCGGGTTCTCGAGGACGTTCCGCTGGATCACGGCCGGGGTGTGGGTCCCCGAGTAGCCGAGCCCGATCATCGGTCGGAGCACGGTGTTCCGCACAGCGATCGCGCGGAGCTCCGCGAGGGCCTCGTTCTCGCCGACGGCCGCCGGGATCGTCGAGTGCTCGACCGGAGCGGCGTGGATCGACGCCGGGACGGCCGCGCGGACCAGCGCGTCGAGCGAGTCGTACCCGAGCGTCTCGAGCATCCGCGCCTGGTCGGCGGGGCCGGTGCCGATGTGACGATCGGCGAAGGTGGTCTGGAGGTTGGCGTGCTCGTGGGAGGTCATCCGGGTCAGCTCGCGAACGCCGTGTAGCCGTCGTGGGTCATAAGGTCGTCGGGGACCCCGCCCTCGGCCAGCTGGATCTTGACGAGCCACGCGGCCCCGAACGGGTCCTGGTTGACCGTGTCCGGCGCGGCGACGACGTCCTCGTTGACCTCGGTGACGGTCCCGGCGACCGGCGAGAAGAGCTCGCCGACGCTCTTGGTGGACTCGATCTCGCCGAGGGTGTCGCCCACCCCCGCGGTGGTGCCGACGGCCGGGAGCTCGACGTACACGACGTCACCGAGCTGGTTCGCGGCGTAGTCGGTGATGCCGACGGTGACGATGTCGCCGTCGACCGCGAGCCACTCGTGGTCCTTCGTGTACTGGAGCGTGGTGATGTCGGTCATGCGGATCAGCCTTTCGCCGGGCGACGGTAGAACGGGAACGAGGAGACGGTGCTGGGGATGGCGGTGCCACGGACGTCGACGTGGAGGACGGTGCCGGGCTCGGCGGAGCCGGGCTCGACGAAGGCCATCGCGACGGGGTGCCCGAGGGTCGGGGACAGCGCGCCGGACGTCACCGTCCCGACCTGCCGGTCGCCGTCCGTCACGGCGTACCCGGCGCGCGCGGCACGACGCCCCGCCATCACGAGGCCGACGAGCACCGGGGCGTCCGCCGGGGGCTCGACGCCGTCCCGCCCGACGAAGGCGGTGTCCATCGCGACGACGCGACCGAGCCCCGCCTGCGCCGGCCGGGTGGCGGTGTCGAGCTCGTGGCCGTAGAGCGGCATGCCCGCCTCGAGCCGGAGCGTGTCCCGGGACGCGAGGCCGGCCGGCACGACGCCGCGATCGGCGCCCGCGGCGAGCAGTGCGTCCCAGATCGTCGGCGCGAGGTCGGGCGGGCAGTAGATCTCGAAGCCGTCCTCGCCGGTGTACCCGGTGCGGGCGACGAGCACGTCCTGCTGGTCGAACGAGGCGTGCAGCACGCGGTAGTAGCGCAGCTCGTCGAGGGGCGTCTCCGGCTGCAGGCGGTCCTCGAGGACGAGCTCGTCGAGCGTCCCCGCGGCAGCCGGCCCCTGGATGGCGACGAGCGCGGTGGTGTCGCTGTCGTCCGTGACCTCGACGTCGTAGGACCCACCGGACGTCGCGGTCACGCGCGCGGTCAGGGCCGCGACGGCGACGGCGCGGTTCGCGGCGTTCGCGACGACGAGGAAGGTGTCGTCACCGGTCTTGTACACGACGAGGTCGTCGAGGATCCCGCCGTCCTCGGCGAGCAGGAGCGAGTACTTGGCCCGACCGACCGGCATCGACCCGAACGACCCGGCGAGCGCGGCGTCGAGGAACGCGACGGCGTCCGGGCCCTGCACCCCGATCTCCGCCATGTGCGAGAGGTCGAACACGCCGGCCGCCTGGCGCACCGCGTGGTGCTCGGCGAGGTCGGAGGTGTACCGGACGGGCATCTGCCACCCGGCGAAGTCGGTGAACGACGCTCCAGAAGCGACATGCGCGTCGTGCAGCGGCGAGCGGCGCGCGCCGGCAGCAGGCGTGGACGGATCGGACATGGCGGAGTTCTCCTGGATCGGCGAGGTCCGGCTGCGTCGCCGGACGGAACTCCCCCTCTGTCATGGGCCTGAGAGTTTCGCCGGCGCCCCGAGCGGGTCGACGACTTTCACCGTGGGCGAGGACCGGACGCGGTCCTGCTTTTCAGAGTGGCCTGACTCCTGCGGTCGGTTCGACCTGAGAGATTGACGGGGAGGTTGCTCCTTCGGTGTCCGGACCCGGAGGTCGGACTCTCCCGCAGGGTGTGAGCGGCCCGATGTTCGATTGTGCGTCGATCGTACCGCGTCCGTGTCCCGAGCAGGTGACGACGGGCCTTCGACGACACGTAGAGTGATCGTGTGGCAGGACAGCGATCGCGCCCCCGCGGGCAGCTCGAGCAGGCGGTGCTCGACGCCCTCTGGACCGTCGACCGGGGGTCCGACCGCGGGCTCACCGCACGCGAGCTGCTCGAGTCCTTCCCGGAGCCCCGTCCCGCGCTGACCACCGTGCTCACGGTCCTCGACCGGCTCGGACGCAAGGGCACCGTCGACCGCCAGGAGCACCAGGACGCGCCCCTGACGTTCCGGGCCGCCCACTCCCGCGCGGACCACACCGCGACGCTCATGCAGTCGGCGCTCGCCGCGTCCAACGACCGGGCGGCCGCACTGCTGCAGTTCACCGGCTCCCTGGCCGCCGACGACCTCGACGCCCTCCGCGCCGCGATCGACGCACGACGGACGTCCTGACACCTCCGTGGTCGTCGTCGGCGTGGTCCTCCTCGCGGTCGCCGTCGCGGTGGTCGCGCTGGCGCCCCGCGGCCTGACCCGCTGGGCGTGGACGATCGACCGTCCCCGGACGGCCCTGGCGGCGTGGAGCGGATCGGTCGTGCTCGGGGTCGTCGGGTTCGTCGGCGGCATCGCCCTCGTCGCGCTGGCCGGACGCCCCGCCGACGACCCGTTCGGAATCGTCGGGTCCCCGACCCACGGCGTCCACCTCGTCGTCGCCGTCGCGGGGGTCGCGGCCTTCGTGATCGCCGTGCGCGTCCGACCGGGGCCGGAGCACGTCGCCGTCCGCGAGGCGATGCGCGCCGGTGCCGCCCCGCACCGGCTCGTGGACGGGACGATCGTCGCGGTCGTCGAGGCCGACCACGCCCTGGCCTGTGCGGTGCCCGGGCGGAGCGGCGGCGTGCTCGTCAGCTCCGGCCTCCGCGCGAGGCTCGACGACCGTGAGTTCGCGGCGGTGGTCGCGCACGAGGCCGCGCACCTCCGCGGACGCCATGCGCTCGTCGTCGCGGTCGCCGAGTCCATCGAGCGGGCCGTGCCGTGGGTCCCCGGGGCACGCGCGATGGCGCGGTCGACGCGCGTGCTCGTCGAGTTCGCGGCCGACGACGCCGCCGCACGGCGGACCGGCGCGGACGTCGTGGCACGGGCCGTGCTCGCTGCGGACTCCGCGTCGGCGCTGACCCGTGTCCGCGTGGCTAGGCTGGTCGGACCATCGTCACCGGACCCCCGACGAGACCCGAGCCCCCGACGAGACCCGGACCCCCGACAAGGAGAGAGTTGAAGCCGCTCACCGAGTCCGACATCAGGTCGTCGTTCGTCAACGCACTCCCGAACGAGCTCGACCACATGCCGATCCCCGGTCTCCACGAGATGCTCTGGGCCGACCGCGAGTACCTCGGCTGGCGTGACCCGCAGGCCGCCCGCCGCGGGTACATGGTGCACTGGATGGACGACCGTCCGACCGGCATCGTCGTCCGTGCCGCGGGCGGGTCGCTCCGCCCGGGGATCGCGGCGATGTGCTCGTTCTGCCACTCGCCCCAACCGGCCACCCAGGTGCGGCTGTTCTCCGCGTCACGCGCCGGCGACGCCGGGCTGAACGGGAACACCATCGGGTCGTACATCTGCGAGGACCTGGCGTGCTCGATCCTGATCCGTGTCGCCCCGCCGCACCTCAACCCGCCCGAGACGATCGCGGCCCGGAGCGCGGCGCTGCTGCAGCGCGTCCAGAACTTCACGGCCGACGTGATGCGGACGGCGTGACGACCCCGTTCGACCGCGCGAGCGTCCGGTGGGCGACCGTCGAGGAGCGCGACGAGGGCCGTTGGACGGCGACCCTGCTCGACGAGTCCGACGACGAGCTCGCCGCCGTCGGGATCGGCGTCGAGGGTGCATGGGATCCCGACGTCGTCGCGCACGTCGAGTTCCTGCTCCTCCGGCTCGGCCTCCGGGTCTTCGGGTCACGGCCGTGGGTCGTGGACGAGACCGGCGCGCACCGCGCGCCCGTCCTCCCCACCTGAGCGTGGTCTGGCGGCTCCCGCCCAGCGCGGCTGGCTACGGTCGGGAGGAGCGGGTGCGGCCCGCACCGGGCCTCCCGTCCGTCATCCCGCACCGCCCCCCGGAAGGAACCACAACCGCATGTCCGTCGTGAAGATCAACGCCATCCACGTTCCTGCCGGCGCCGGCACCGAGCTCGAGTCGCGCTTCGCGGCACGCCGGCACTCGGTGGACGGTGCCGCGGGGTTCGAGGGCTTCCAGCTGCTCCGCCCCGTCAAGGGCGAGGACCGGTACTTCGTCGTGACGACCTGGGCGAGCGAGGAGGCGTTCCAGGACTGGGCGGCGAACGGTGCCGCGGCGGCGCACGGTGGCGGTGCTCCGGCCGATGCGACGGGTTCGGCGCCGAGGCCGGTCGCCACGGGTGCCGACCTGCTCGAGTTCGAGGTCGTCGAGCTCTAGCTCCCTCGGTCGAGCGCTCGCTCCGTCGGGCTCTCGCTCCGTCGAGCGCTCGGTCCGTCGAGGATGCACCGACGCGGAGTCCGGGAACGGCCGCACCCCGGGGTTCCTGCGTCCTCGACGACCGGACGGACCGGGCCGGAGTCGCCTCAGCGCATCCGGGACCGTTCGACCGCGTCGAGGATCGTGTCCGCGACGAGTGCCGGTGCGGTCTCCGGCAGCCAGTGGTTCTCCGGCACCTCGACGAACCGGTAGGGCGCCGCGACGTACCGCTCGGTCCGCTCCGCGCCGGAGCGTCCGAGGGCCTCGTCCCCCGAGCCCCACACGAACGTCGTCGGCACGGTGACGGCCGTCGGGACGTCGCCCACGCTCGACGGGTCGGGCAACGGCAACGCCCGGTACCAGTCGAGTGCCGCGCGGAGCGCCGCCGGGTCCCGCAGGTGCGCCGCGTACTGGTCGGCGATGTGCGTCGGCAGGCCCATCCCGACGAGTGCGGTCGCGAGGTTCCGGCCGGCGAGCACCCGCTCCGGGATCCACGGCACCTGGAACAGGCCCATGTACCAGGAGCGCACGAGCTGGTCGGACCGTACGAACGCGTCCCCGAACGCGGCGGGGTGCGGGGTCGACAGGACCGTCAGCGACCGGAGCGCGTCCGGTGCCCGCTGCGCCAGACGCCAGGCGACGAGCCCACCCCAGTCGTGCCCGACGAGGTGCACCGGACCGTCGAGGCGGTCGATCAGGGCGAGGACGTCGTCGACGAGCCAGTCACGGCGGTAGTTCCGACGTCCGGGTGGTCGTGCGCCGACCGAGTAGCCGCGCTGGTCCGGGGCGAGGCACCGCAACCCGGCTTCGGTGAGCGCCGGGGTGACCGCGCGCCAGCCGGTCCGGTTCGCGGGGAAGCCGTGGAGCAGCACGACGGGGGTGCCGGACTCCGGTCCGACGTCGTCCACGTCGAAGACCAGGCGGCCGCGGCGGAGGTGCTCGATGCGGGTCATGCGCCCACCGTAGGCCTCGGCGGCGCGGACAGGTCGGCGGCGTCGTCGTCCGCCGTGGCTCAGGCTGCGGCGGAGAGTGCGTGCCGGCGGAACCAGTACAGGATCGCCTGGGTGCGCGAGGACGCCGCCGCAGCTCCGAGCTCCCCGGTCGAGGTGAAGAAGTCCCGGAACCCCTCGAGTCCGGCCACGGCGTCGTCGTCGAGTGGCTCGAACGCCATGGCCCAGTCCGGGAACCAGCGCTGCGTGACGGTGTCCCGGTCGAGGAGCTGCACGTCACGGTGCCTCGGGTCGGTGGCGATGTTCTCGTACAGTGCGTCGACGGCGTCGTCGGGACCCTCGACGAGCTGCAGGAACCGGCCCTCGCGGTAGGCGAGGAGTCCGGTCACGCCGAGTTCGGTGTTGCGCCGACGGGCGACCTTGAGGATGGCCGCCAGTTCGGCGTCGTCGGGTGGTGTCGTCGCTGTGCTGACGTAGACGATCGAGAGCATGAGTCCATAGTGCCGGACGGGCGGATCACGGAATGACCCTCGTTCGGGGGGCAGGACGGGTCGTCCACCGCGCGCGTCCGCCGGGACGAGACCACGCTGCACCGGGGCGCGGCCGGGTCGGTTCAGGCGGTGACGAACGCGTGCGCGGTGGGTTCGGCGGACGCCGTCTCGTCGACGATCTCGATGCCCTCGGGAACGGTCTCGACGCGCACGGCGGCGGGTCGGACGTTGCTGCGCGTGCGGTGTGCGCTGAGGTCTGCGAAGGAGGCGTTCCCGTTCATGCGACGATTCTGGGTCCGTTGCACACGGATCGACAAATCCCCAGTCGGGGTGTCGCCCGGAGAGGGCACGTCACGGCACCGGGATCCCTAGGCTCAGCTGCATGACCACTCAGAACCATGATGCCGTCGCCGACCGAGCGACCACCCTGCGAGACCTGCACCGAGCGCCGGAGATCCTCCGCGTGGTCAACGTCTGGGACGCGATCAGCGCCAAGACCGTCGCGGACCTCCCCGGCACCACCGCGATCGCGACCGCCGGCCACTCCATCGCCGCGTCCTTCGGGTACGACGACGGCGGCATGCCCCTCGACGTCGCGCTCCAGGGTGCGAAGACGGTCGTCGACGCGGTCGACCTGCCCGTCACCGCGGACCTGGACGACGGCTACGAGGACCCGGCGGAGACGATCCGCCGCGCGATCGGCCTCGGCATCGTCGGCGCGAACGTGGAGGACCGGCTGCGCCCCTTCGACGAGGCCGTCTCCCGCGTCCGGGCGATCATGCGCGCCGCCGAGCAGGAGGGCATCCCGTTCCAGCTCAACGCCCGCACGGACGCCATCGCGCGTGGCGGCGACCGCCCGCTCGACGAGAGCATCGCGGACGCGATCGCCCGCGGCAAGGCGTTCCTCGACGAGGGGGCGCCCCTGGTGTTCGTCCCGGGCGGCCACCCGCGCGAGGTCGTCGAGCGTCTCGTCGAGGGGCTCGGCGTCGGCACGCTCTCGGTGATCGGCCTGCCCGGCGCGCTGCCCGCAGCCGAGTACGAGGCCCTCGGCGTCGCCCGGATCTCGTACGGTCCCCTCACGCAGCGCGTCGCGCTCCGTGCGCTCCGCGACCTCGCCACCGACCTCTACGACGGCGGCGTCGTCCCGGAGGACACCCCGCCGCTCAACTGACGAACCGGCCACGGGCGGACGGGAGGCACGGGGCGGCGCTGCCCCGCGCCTCCCGTCCGTTCTGTGGTCCGTTCTGCCGACGCGCTGTCCGTCTGCTATGGTTGGAAGTGGGTGTTCTGTGACGAGCCGATCTATCTCGTTCCCACCTGCATCGCTTCGTACCGATTCCCCTGAATCGCATTCCACCGAAGCCACCCGCTCCGCCTGACCAGGCCGGGCACAGCACGCCGATTGTCGGCGTGTGCATCCCCCAGCCGCCGGGGCCCGATCCATCCGAGGATCCGAGAGCCCTGCCGGCCACACCGGATGCCGCCATTCTCGAAAGACAGCACCATGACCAACACCACACTCGACCTCACGCACGTCGACGGAACCGTCGCGTCCATCCCGGTCCTCACCCACGAGGACCTCGTCGAGTTCGTCGTCATCGAAGGACTCCACCACGAATACCTCGTCCGGCTCCCCCGGACCGATCTCGGCGCGCACGTCCGCCTCGGCGACCACGTGCTCGTCGCCGGTGCCGAAGGCTGGGTCGTCCCGGGCCGCGCCTGGTTCGGCGAGCCGAGCCGCACGATCCTGCAGGCGCACGAGGTGCGGCTCGCGGAGTACGCCGTCGCGGCCTAGCCCGTCCGGACACAGGAGCGGCGCTCACCCTCCGGGGTGGGCGCCGCTGCTCCGTTCCGGGAGGGAGACTCGGAGCGCGACTCAGTACTCGCCCTTGATGACGAAGAACGAGCCGCGGATCTCCCCGGCGAGCTTGGATCGCTGTCGGGCGAACTTGAACTTCGACGCGAGCTCCGCGGGCACCTCCATGCCCTGGGACAGCTTGAGGCCGACCGCACGCTTGCCCGCGTCGGCGATCGTGTACATCACGTTGACCGACAACCCCGACTCGTGGAACACGTACGCCATCCGGATGCCGTCGACCTCGAACGCGGTCGCCTCGAGTGGCTTCGACGCGATGACGATGTCCTTCTCGAGCAGGATCGTGCTGACCCACTCGACGACGTCCGGGACCTCGTCCGCGGGGCTCGTCGTGAACACGTGGTCGTACTTGTTCCCGAAGTAGCGGGCCTCGTTCGCGCGCAGTCCGGCGAGCGCATCGGCGACCGGCGAGGTCTCGAGCCCGGTGGTGGACACGTCCACGAAGTCGACGGCGTACGGCATGGGGTTCTCCTCGGATCGGTTCGTGCGCTCACCGTAGCGCGACGGAGGCCGCCGCCACACTCCTCGCCCGGCAGATGCCGGAGGAGGACTCAGCGACGGCGCTCGGCACGCGCGAGGAGCCACAGGTACGTGGCGTGCCCGATGAGCGCGATGCCGAAGAAGACGGCCGCGACGGCGAAGACCGGATCGAGCTGGCGCCCGGCAGCCCCGGTGAGGAGCAGCACGATGCAGGCGAGGACCGCCGTCGCGAGCACCCCGACCTGGACACGAGACCAGATCTTCCGGTACCGGGGCTGCTCCTGCATGCTCATCGCGGGTCGCCGTTCGTTCGTCTGCCGTCGAGGCAACGGTAGACCATCATCCCCCGTGCTCCACGCCGGCCGCTCACTCGGCGGACCAGAGCTCCTCGGCCTCGAGCGTGAGCTCGAGCAGCTGACGCAGCAGGTCGGTCATCGTCGCCGACCTCAGCAGGGCGTACCTGTCGTACTCCCCCAACGGGGCGATGGCTGCGAGCTGCCATGCGGCCGCAACGGGGTCGTCCGACAGCTCGATGTCGGACTCCGCCGGCGACTCCGAGACTCGGGCGACCAGGCGTCGGACGGCCGTCTCGGCGTCGACCCGCAGGGGTTCGAGTGCAGCGGACCACTCCAGGTCCGGCAGCATCGACACCTCGGCCCGAGGGTACGGATCGTCGTCGACCCAGCGTTCGACCGTGAACCGCTGCGTCCCCATGCCGATGACGAACAGGTCGTCGGCGCCCACGGCGGCACTGACGAGACGCGCCATCGTCCCGACCGAGGCGCGCTGGTCGCCACCGCCGGCTTCCGAGCCACGCTCGATGAGCACGACACCGAACTCGGGTTCGTCGAGGTCGAGCAACTGGCCGATCATCGTGAGGTACCGCGGCTCGAACACCCGGAGCGGGATCGGCACCCATGGGAGCAGCACTGACCCGAGCGGGAACATCGGTGAGACGGTCATACCCCAGTCAAGCACCGCTGCCGCGGGGAACCGGTGCGGAGCAGACGCGGACCCGTTGCCGCGGTCGCGGGTCGGCGAGCGTCGGCGCTCGGCCGAGGTTCCTCGGCGCCTAGTTGTTGAAGCGGAACTCCACCACGTCGCCGTCCTGCATCACGTAGTCCTTGCCCTCGATCCGGGCCTTGCCGTGGGCGCGGGCCTCGGCGATGGATCCGGTCTCGACGAGGTCGTCGAACGAGATGACCTCCGCCTTGATGAAGCCCTTCTCGAAGTCCGTGTGGATCACACCGGCGGCCTGGGGCGCCTTCCACCCCTTGCCGATCGTCCACGCCCGGGTCTCCTTCGGCCCAGCAGTGAGGTACGTCTGCAGCCCGAGGGTGTCGAACCCGATGCGCGCGAGCTGGTCGAGCCCGGACTCGGGCTGGCCGGTGGCCTCGAGGAGCTCCTGCGCCTCCGCGGCGGACAGGTCGATGAGCTCGGACTCGATCTTGGCGTCGAGGAACACCGCCTGCGCCGGTGCGACGAGTTCGGCCAGGGCGGCCTTCCGGGCATCGTCGGTGAGGACGGCTTCGTCGACGTTGAACACGAAGATGAATGGCTTGGCCGAGAGCAGTCCGAGCTCGCGGATCGGCGTGAGGTCGATCGAGGTCGCCGACAGCAGGATGCCCTGCTCGAGCACGGCACGGACCTCGCGCGCGGTGTCGAGGACGACCGGCTCTACCTGCTTCAGCTTGACGGCCTTCTCGTACCGCGGCATCGCCTTGTCGACGGTCTCCATGTCGGCGAGGATCAGCTCGGTGTTGATCACCTCGAGGTCGTCCTTCGGCGAGACCTGCCCGGCGACGTGCACGACGTCGTCGTCGTCGAAGCCGCGGACGACCTGCGCGATCGCGTCGGCCTCGCGGATGTTCGCGAGGAACTTGTTGCCGAGCCCCTCGCCCTCGCTGGCGCCCTTGACGATGCCCGCGATGTCGACGAAGGACACCGGTGCGGGCAGGACCTTCTCGGAGTGGAACAGGTCCGCGAGCACCTGGAGGCGGGCGTCCGGCAGGTTCACGACGCCGACGTTCGGCTCGATGGTCGCGAACGGGTAGTTCGCCGCCAGCACCTGGTTCTTGGTGAGCGCGTTGAACAGGGTGGACTTGCCGACGTTGGGCAGTCCGACGATCGCGATGTTGAGAGCCACGATGCACAAGCCTAACCGCGCAACGCCGACCGCCCGCCCGGGCGATGTCCGTCCCCCGTGCGAGCATGACGCCGTGACACTGGACTTCACGGCGATCGACTTCGAGACGGCGAACGGGTCGAGTGCGTCCGCGTGCTCGGTCGGACTCGTGAAGGTCCGCGCGGGCCGGGTCGTCGACCGGACCTGGTGGTACATCCGTCCGCCGTTCGGCCACGACGCGTTCCTGGAGTGGAACACCCGGATCCACGGGATCGTCGCGTCCGACGTCGCCGATGCCATGGGGTGGGCCGAGCAGTACGCGGACATCGTGGCGTTCGCGGAGGGCGACGTCCTGACCGCGCACAACGCCCGCTTCGACATGGGTGTGATCGCGGGCGGCTGCGCGGCGACGGACACGGACCTCGTGCCGCACCGCGCGATGTGCAGCCTCGCGGTCGCGCGCCGGACCTACTCGCTCGATTCCTACCGGCTGCCGGTCGCGGCGATGGCGGCGGGCTTCGAGGACTTCGCCCACCACGACGCGATGGCGGACGCCGAGGCCTGCGCGGCGATCATCGTCCACGCCGCCCGCCGGCACGGGGTCGACTCCCTCGAGGACCTCGGCCGTGCGACACGCGTGCCGTTCTCCCAGGTCGCCCAGCGGGAGCGGGAGCAGCAGCGCGTGCCGCGGTCGCGCCCGCAGGACCACCGCTCCATGGTCTTCGCCGACTGACGCGGCGCCCGATGACCGACGAAGGCCCTCTGCCGTCCGATCTGTTCGCGGACCTCGACCGGTCGGGCCCGATGCCGCTCTACTTCCAGGTCGCCTCCCGCCTCGAGGAGGCGATCCGGTCCGGCACCATCCCGCCGGGGTCGCGTCTGGAGAACGAGGTCGCCCTCGGCGAGCGCCTCGGCCTGTCCCGTCCCACGATCCGTCGTGCGATCCAGGACCTCGTCGACAAGGGTCTGCTCGTCCGGCGCCGCGGCATCGGCACCCAGGTCGTCCACGGCCCGGTGACGCGGAAGGTCGAGCTGACGAGTCTCCACGACGACCTCGCCGCCGGTGCGCAGGTACCGGCGACGACCCTCCTGTCCCGGGAGGACGTCCCGGCCGACGACCGCGTCGCGACGGCGCTCGGGATCCCGGTCGGCACGACGGTCGCGCACATCCGGCGGGTCCGCTTCGCCGAGGACGTCCCGATGGCGGTGCTCGAGAACTACCTCCCCCCGGAGTTCCTCGGCATCACCGACGACGACCTCACCACGTCCGGGCTGTACCAGCTGCTGCGGGGTCGGGGCGTGACGATGCGCGTGGCGAAGCAGCGGATCGGCGCACGGTCGGCGACGAGCGAGGAGTCACGACTGCTCGAGATCGACGACCACGGGCCGGTCCTGACGATGAGCCGGACGGCGTACGACGCATCGGGCCGGGCGGTCGAGGTCGGCTACCACTGCTACCGCCCGGACCGGTACTCCTTCGAGGTGACGCTCGTCGACAAGTAGGCTCGTCGACAAGTAGGACGTGCCGTGGCTCAGCGGACGCGTGCGGCGTCCGTGGCGCCGAGGATGTGCTGGAAGGTGCGCTCGGCGATCGGTCCGGGTGCGTCGACCGAGCAGCCGTACATGTCCTGCTCGACGATCCCAAAGATCTGCGGATCGATCTGTGCGACGGCCTCGATGATCGGCGCGAGTGCGGGCTCGCCGTGCGGCGGCTCGGTCATCACACCCTCGGCGACGGCGGTCGCGAACGGGGTGTCGTGCTCGTGCGTCCTGCGCAGGACCTCGGGGTCGACCTGCTTGAGGTGCAGGTACCCGATGCGGTCCGGGTGCTCGGCGATGAGCTGCAGGCTGTCACCGCCGTAGTACGCGAAGTGCCCGGTGTCGAGGCAGAGGTTCGTGTACTCCGGGTCCGTCACCTCGAGGAACCGTACCGTCTCGTCGTGCGTGCCGACGTGGCTGTCCGCGTGGGTGTGGAACTGCTGGTGGACGCCGTACTCCTCGAGCAGGGCCTTGCCGAGCTGGTCGTGCCCCTTCCCGAGTCGCTCCCACTGCTCGTCCGTCAGGGTGCGCGACTCGAGCACCTCCTCGGTCGCGTCCGAGCGCCAGAGGTCCGGGATGGTGACGAGGTGTTCGGCACCGAGCGCCGAGGCGAGGCCCGCGACCGCCACCGCCTGGTCCCATGCGCGCTGGAACTGGTCCTCGCCCTTGTGCAACCCGGTGAAGACGGTGCCGGCGGAGAGCCGCAGCCCGCGGGACGCGAGCTCGTCCGACAGCTGGGACGGGTCGGTCGGCAGGTACCCGTACGGGCCGAGCTCGATCCACTCGTACCCGGCGGCGGCGGCCTCGTCGAGGAACCGCTGCCACGGGACCTGTCCGGGGTCGTCCGGGAACCACACGCCCCAGGAGTCGGGAGCGGTGCCGATGCGGATGGAGGCGGGCGCGGGGGCGGTGTCGGTCATGACGACGGTGTCTTCTCTCTGCCTGGTGGTCGTGGCGATGTCGGTTCCGGGGCGCGCTCGTCAGCCGAGCAGCGGCCGCTGTGCCGCGCGCTGCTCGACGTACACGGCGCGGGCCTGCTGCGTGGACGTGAGCGTCGAGGTCGCCGCGACGGGCACGTCCCACCACCCGTTGCCGTCCGGGGCGTAGTCGAGCGGGTCGGCGTCGACGTGGATGAGCGTCGTGGTGTCGCTCGCCTTCGCCACGGCCATGGCGGCCCGGAGGTCGTCGATCGCGGACGGGCCCGGCTGCACCTCGATCACGTCGACGCCGTACGACCGGGCGTTCGCGGCGAGGTCCACCGGCAGCGGCCCGCCGTCCTCGAACGAGCCGGTGTCGTCGAGTGACCGGTACTTCGTGCCGAACCGCTCGGAGCCGACGGTCTCGGACAGGTGCCCGATCGATGCGTACCCGTGGTTCTGGACGAGCACGACGATGATCTTGATGCCCTCGGCGACGGCGGTGACGAGCTCGGTGTGGAGCATCAGGTACGAGCCGTCCCCGACCATGACCACGACGTCGCGGTCCGGTGCCGCACGCCGGACGCCGATCCCGCCCGCGATCTCGTAGCCCATGCACGAGAACGCGTACTCGACGTGGTAGCCGAGCGCGTCCCGGACACGCCAGAGCTTGTGCAGGTCGCCGGGGAGCGAACCCGCCGCCTGGACGACGACGTCGCGTGGGTCGGTCGCGGACTGCACCGCACCGATGATCTCCGACTGGCCGAGGACCGCGCGACCGGAGGGTGCGAACGCCGCGTCGACGACCGCGTCCCACGCCGCCTTCAGGCTGCTGATCCGGTCGGCGTACGCGGCCGACACGCGGTACGTGCCCCCGCCCGAGGCGGGCGCGAGGGCCGCGGTCAGGGCGACCAGGGCCTCCCGTGCGTCCGCGATCAGCGGCAGCTGGGTGCCGTGCTTGTAGGCGTCGAAGGACGCGACGTTGACGTTCACGAACCTGACGTCCGCGTTCTGGAACGCGGTGCGGGAGGCGGTGGTGAAGTCGCTGTACCGCGTCCCGATCCCGATCACGACGTCGGCGTCGGCGGCGATCGCGTTCGCCGCCGTGGTGCCGGTCGCACCCACGCCGCCGAGGTACTGCGGGTGGTCCCAGACGAGCGAGCCGCCTCCGGCCTGCGAGGTCGCGACCGGGATGCCGGTGGCCTCGGCGAACGCGGCGAGTGCCGACTCGGCGCCCGAGTGGAGGACGCCACCGCCGGCGACGACGATCGGGGCCCGTCCGGCACGGATCGCCGCGACGGCCCGTTCGAGCGGCCCGGACTCCGGCAGCGGGCGACGGACGTGCCACTCCCGGGGTTCGAGGAACGCGAGCGGGACGTCGAGCTCCTCGGCCTGCACGTCCTCCGGGAGCGCGATCGTCACGGCGCCGGTCTCCGCCGGGTCGGTGAGCACGCGGAGGGCGCTCAGGGCGATCGAGAAGAGCTTCTCGGGTCGGTCGACGCGGTCGAAGAAGCGCGACAACGGCCGGAACGCGTCGGTCACCTGGACGGACGTGTCGTGCGGCAACTCGATCTGCTGCAGCACCGGGTCGGCGACGCGGGTCGAGAACGTGTCGCTCGGCAGGAGCAGCGCGGGCATCCGGTTCGTCGTCGCGAGCGCGGCGCCCGTCAGCATGTTCGCGGCGCCGGGGCCGACCGACGCGGTGCAGGCGAACGTGGCGCGACGGCGGCGCATCCGCGCGAACCCGACGGCCTCGTGCACCATCGCCTGCTCGTTCCGCGCCTGGTGGTAGGGCAGCAGGCCCGGCTGCTCGACGTGCAGCTGCTTGATCGCCTGCCCGACGCCGGCGACGTTGCCGTGCCCGAAGATCCCGAGGATGCCGGGGATCGTCCGCTCACGGACGTCGCCGTCGACGGTCCACTGGTTCGCGAGGAACTCGACCAGGGCCTGGCCGACGGTCATGCGACGGGTGGCGCTCATGACGCGGTCTCCTTCTGGTAGGGCAGCCGGGGGTCGATCGCCTCGGACACCCACTGGCGGCGGACCCAGCCGTGCGCCGGGTCGTCCGTGATGTTCCAGACCCGCTCCGGGTCGGGGCCGGCCATCACGTTGAGGTAGTACATGTCGTAGCCGGGCGCCGCGACCGCCGGGCCGTGCCAGCCGTACGGCACGAGGGCGATGTCGCCCGTCCGCACCTCGCGGAACTCGTCGATCGGTCGGTCGTCGGACGCGTACGCGCGGTGCAGCGCGAAGGGGTCCGCGTCCGCCGGGACCTCGCCGACCGCGCCACGGGTGACCGCCGCCTCGTAGTAGTAGATCTCCTCGAGGTCCGACTCGGCGCCGGGGACCAGCCTGTCGTGCTTGTGCGGTGGGTACGAGGACCAGTTGCCCGCGGGGGTGATCACCTCGCACACGATGAGCTTCGCCGCGTCGAGTGCCGCCGGGGTGCCGAAGTTGTGCACCTGGCGGCTCGACTGCCCGGCGCCGCGGAGTTCGACCGGGACCGCGGCGGCGGGGACGTACGTGGCCGGCTTGACGGTGTCCGTCGGGGCCTCGGCGACGGCGACCCGTCCGGTCCCGATGATGCTCGCCCCGGTGTGCGCACCGAGGTAGAGCGTGTCGGTGGGTCCGTCGAACACGCTCCTCCGGCCCTCCAGGACGACCGTCCCGGAACTGGACGCGCCGTCGTGGGTGACGGTGAAGGTGCCGCTGAGCGGCACGACGATGCGCTCCACCGCGTCGGACGGGAGGCGGAGCTCGGCCGCACCGGTCGGCTGCACGTCCGTCTCGTGCCCGGGTGCGTTCCGGCTCGCGGGTGCGCTCCGGCTCGCGTCCGGGCTCCCGACGAGGGTGCCCACGCGGATGCCGGTGTGCGCCCATCCGTCGAGACGGCCGTCGACGACGTCCGTCCAGCCGTCCTCCGGACGCGAACCGCTCGGGACGAACCAGGTGCCGCCGTTCTCGTCGTGCATCGCGGTCAGGCGTTCGACGGGAAGCCGAGGTCGACGCCGCCGTGCGTCGATCCGCTGCGGTCCGCGGGGTCGAGCCACCGCGAGGTGATCGCCTTCTGACGGGTGAAGAAGTTGACGCCGTCCTGTCCGTAGGCCTTGCTGTCGCCGAACAGCGACTTCTTCCAGCCGCCGAACGAGTAGTAGGCGACCGGGACCGGGATCGGCACGTTGATGCCGATCATGCCGACCTGCACGTCGCGCTGGAACCGCCGTGCGGCTCCTCCGTCGTTCGTGAAGATCGCGGTCCCGTTGCCGAAGGCGCCCGCGTTGATGAGCTCGACGCCCTCGTCGTAGGTCTGCACCCGGACGATGCTGAGCACCGGACCGAAGATCTCCTCGGTGTACACGCGGCTCGACGTCGGCACCTTGTCGATGAGCGTCGGGCCGAGCCAGAAGCCGTTCTCGTCGCCGTCGGGCCGGACCGTGCGGCCGTCGACGACGACCTCGGCACCGTCCTGCTCGGCGACCTCGATGTACGAGGCGACCTTGTCTCGGTGCTGCCGGGTGACGAGCGGTCCCATGTCGCAGCCGCGACGACCGTCGCCGACCCGGAGCTCGGCCGCCCGCGCGACGATCTTGTCGATGAGCGCGTCGGCCACCGGCTCGACCGCGACCACGACCGAGATCGCCATGCAGCGTTCGCCCGCCGAGCCGAAGCCCGCGTTCACGGCGTTGTCCGCGACCAGGTCGAGGTCGGCGTCCGGGAGCACGAGCATGTGGTTCTTCGCGCCGCCGAGGGCCTGCACGCGCTTGCCGTGCTTCGTGCCGGTCTCGTAGACGTACTGGGCGATCGGGGTGGAGCCGACGAAGGAGATCGACTCGACGTCGGGGCTCGTGAGGAGTCCGTCGACGGCGGTCTTGTCGCCGTTCAGCACGGTCAGGACACCGTCCGGCAGGCCGGCCTCCTGGAGCTTCCCGGCCATCCAGATCGCCGCGCTCGGGTCCTTCTCGGACGGCTTCAGCACCACGGTGTTGCCGGCCGCGATCGCGAGCGGCAGGAACCACAGCGGCACCATGACCGGGAAGTTGAACGGGCTGATGATCCCGACGACCCCGAGCGGCTGGCGGATCGAGAACACGTCGACGCCGGTGCTGACGTTCTCCGAGAACTCGCCCTTGACGAGGCTCGGCATGCTCGTCGCGAGCTCGACGACCTCCTGCCCGCGGGCGATCTCGCCGAGTGCGTCCGCGACGACCTTGCCGTGCTCGCTCGTGATGATCTCGGCGAGCTCGGCCTTGTCCCGGTTGAGGATCTCCCGGAACGCGAACATGATCTGCTGCTTCTTCGCCATCGACAGGTCGCGCCAGGCGGGGAACGCGGCCTTGGCGGACGCGATCGCGGCGTCGATCTCGTCCTGGCTGGCGAGGGCGACCTCCTTCGTCGCGACGCCGAGTGCCGGGTCGAAGACGGGCTGCGTCCGGCCCGAGGTCGACGGCACGACGGCTCCGTCGATCCAGTGGCCCACGACGGGGAGCGCCCCGGTGGTGGTCGTGGCGGGCGCGGTGCTGGTGGTCATTCGGGATCCTTCACTGGGCAACGGTGGTGATGGTGTGCACGAGGCCGGCAGCGACGTCGACGGCCGCGGCGACGTCCCCGTCCGGCGGGTAGAGCAGGGTGCGACCGACGACGAGTCCCCGGACGCCGGGGAGCGCGAGTGCGTCCGCCCACCTGCCGTACGTCTCGTCGGGGTCGGCGGACGGGTCGCCGCCGAGCAGGAGCGTGGGCAGGGTCGTCGCCGCCATCACCCGCTCCATCTCGTCGACGACGGGGAGCTTCAGCCAGGAGTACGCGCTCGACGTCCCGAGCCCGGCCGCGATCGCCATCGAGAGGACCACCGCGTCGGCGCGCAGGTCGTTGCCGACCCGGCCGTCCCGCCACGTGCTCATGAACGGCTCGAGCATGATCGGGAGGCCGAGGCGAGCGGCCTCGGACACCGCCTGCGCCGTGCTCGTGAGCGTCGACGCGGTGCCGGCGTCGTCGAGGGCCACCCGGAGGAGCAGCTTGGCGAAGTCGAACCCGGCGTCGGCGATCGCCTGCGCCGAGTAGGCCGTGTACCGGTCGTCCATCTCGAACCGGGCGCCGCGGAGTCCGCCACGGTTCATCGACCCGACCACGACCTTGTCGTCGAGGGCGCCGAGGAGCGCGAGGTCCTCGAGGATGTCCGGCGTGCCGAGGACCCCGTCGACGCCGGGTCGCCCGAGCGCCGTGACGAGTCGGGCGAGCAGGTCGTAGCGGTCCGCCATCGCGGACTCGTCGTCGCGGACGGCGAGCGCGCCGCGCGCCGGGTGGTCCGCGGCGACGATGAACAACCGGTGGTCCCCTCGCAGGAGCGGGCGTCGGATCCGGGTCCGGAGCGTCTCGGCGATCGTCCCCGGCGCGGTCGCCCGGACGTCACGGACACGGGCGAAGGCGTCGCGGAGTGCGTCCGCGCGGTCGGTCGTGGACCGGTCAGCCATGGTCGACACCCCCGAGGAACTCCTCGATCTCGGCGCTCGTCGGCATGGCGGTCGAGCACTCGAACCGGGTGGCGACGATCGCACCGGCGGCGTTCGCGAACGCGAGGGTGCGCCCGAGGTCCCACCCTCCGAGCAGCCCGTGGCAGAGCGCTCCGCCGAAGCCGTCCCCCGAGCCGAGGCCGTTCACGACGTCGACCGCGTGCGGACGGAGCTCGACGACGTCGTCACGGGTCTTCGCGAGGACGCCCCGCGGACCCTGCTTGACGATCGCGAGCTCGACGCCGCGTTCGAGCAGAGCGTCCGCGGCGCGGGCCGGATCCGTCTCGCCGACCGCGATCTGGCACTCCTCGCGGTTGCCGACGGCGACGGTGGCGTGCTCGAGGGCCACGGCGACCTCGCGCGTCGCGGACTCCGGCGACGACCAGAACATCGGGCGGTAGTCGAGGTCGAGCACGGTGTGCTCGACGCGGCCGCGAGCCTGGTACGCCGCGTGGTGCGCGTGTCGACTCGGCTCCTCGCTGAGTCCGGTGACGGTCGTCCAGAAGATGCGGGCCCGTTCGATCGCGGACAGGTCGAGCGACTCCGCCGTGATCATGAGGTCCGGGGCCGTGGGCTGCCGGTAGAAGTAGAGCGGGAAGTCGTCCGGGGGCAGGATCTCGCAGAACGTGACCGGGGTGTTCAGCCCGGGGACGGTGGCGAGGAACTCCGTCGCGACACCGAGCCGCCCGAGCTCGCGGGCGATGTACCGACCGAACGGGTCCTCGCCGGTCCGGGTGACGACGGCGGTCCGGTGCTCGTGCCGGGCGGCGGCGATCGCGACGTTCGTGGCGCTGCCGCCGACCGACTTGGAGAAGGTCGTGACGTCCTCCAGCCCGACGCCCGCCTGCTGCGGGTAGATGTCGACGCCCACGCGGCCCATGGTGATGACGTCGTACGCGGGAGGGATGGTGGTCTCGATCGACATCGCTTGCGTGGCGGACCTTCTGTGCGAGGCGGGACGGACCGTCGCCGGGTGGTGGCGTCGGTGCCGCGTTTCGAACTGGGCCGAGCGTACACCGAGGATGCCTCCATGTCATGACAAAGTCCTGGCGTGGCCCCGACGCGGCGCGCCGCTCGCCTCCCAGCGCTGTCGGCGGTCGCTGCGACGCTTCGGAGATGGAGATCCTCATGCTGTTCGTCGGACTCGTCGCGGGCGTCGCGATCGGCGCCGTCGTGGCGTGGTCACTCGCCCGCGGCCGGTCCGCCGCGGCCGACGCGACGGCGGAAGCGCTGCGGGGGCAGCTCGAGCGGACCGTAGCGGACGCCGCCGCGCACGACGCCGAACGGTCACAGGACCATGCCGAACGGCTGCAGGCGCAGGACGCGCAGTACCGGCGTCAGGTGGAGTCGCTCGAACGCCGGGCAGCCGAGCTCGAGCACATCGTCACGCGCATGCACGGTGCCGAGTCGGCCAGGGCGGACAACGAGTCGAAGGTCCTCTCGGCGCTCAGTCCGGTCGCACAGAGCCTCGACGTCATGCGGGCCGCGGTCGCCGAGCTGGAACGCTCCCGCGGCGAGCAGTACGGCGCGTTGTCCGCCCAGCTCCGGAGCGCAGCCGAGTCGGAGGAACGGTTGCGCACCACCGCGGAGACGCTGGCGAGCGCCCTCGCCGCGAACAGCACCCGCGGGGTGTGGGGCGAGACGCAGCTCCGGAACGTGGTCGAGGCGGCGGGCTTGCTCGAACGCGTCGACTTCGACGTGCAGACCGCGACGACCACGAGCGTCGGGGCGGCGCGCCCGGACATGATCGTCCACCTGCCCGGCGGCAAGACGATCGCCGTGGACGCGAAGGTGCCGTTCAGCGCATACCTCGAGGCGTCGTCGATCCCGTCGTCCGCGACCGGTGCGGACGGCGCCCGGCGTGCACAGCTCGTGGACCAGCACGTCAGGGCGCTCCGGGCGCACGTCGACGCCCTCGCCGCACGGGAGTACTGGAGCGCGTACGACGGCTCCCCCGAGCTCACCATCGCCTTCATCCCGTCGGAGTCGCTGGTCTCGAGCGCCCTCGCCGCCGACCCGGGGCTGCTCGACCACGCGTTCCGCAGACGGGTCGCGCTCGCCTCGCCCGTGACGCTGTGGTCGGTGCTGAAGACCGTGGCGTTCAGCTGGCAGCAGGACGTCGTGACCGAGGAGGCGAAGGACCTGTTCCGCACCGCGCGGGAGCTCCATGGACGACTCGCGACGATGGCCGGCCACGTCGACAAGCTCGGGCGGTCCATCCGCGGCACCGTCGTGGACTACAACCGCTTCGTCGGGTCCCTCGAACGGCAGGTGCTGCCGAGCGCCCGGCGATTGAGCCTGCTCGACGAGTCCAGGATGATCGCGGACCCGACGGGCATCGAGGACGAGCCCCGGGTCGTCACGGCGCCGGAGCTGGTCAGCGCCCTCGACGAGAACCGCTGACGCCCGCAGCCCGGACGCCCACAGCCCGGACGCCCGCAGCCCGGACGCCCACGGGCCCGACTCGCGAGTGAGCAGCAATCGTCGCCCGCCGGACGGGGAGGCGACGATTGCTGCTCACTCGACGAACAGCTCGACGGGACCGCTCAGAACCACTTGTCGGCGCGGTGGTCGGCCTGGACGCGTCGGATCGTGCCCGAGTGCGAGCGGAGCACGATCGAGTCGGTGTGGATCACGCCGCGCGACCGACTGACACCGTTCGCGAGCACGCCGTCGGTGACGCCGGTCGCGACGAAGAAGGTGTTGTCGCCCGTGACGAGGTCGTCCTGGTCGAGCACCGTGTCGAGGTCGTGCCCGGCGTCGATCGCCCGCTGCCGCTCGTCGTCGTCCTTCGGCCGGAGCTGTCCGAGCAGCACACCGCCGAGCGCCTTGATCGCGCACGCCGTGATGATGCCCTCCGGGGTCCCGCCGACGCCGACGCACATGTCGATCTTCGAGCCGGGCATCGCGGCCGAGATGCCGCCGGCGACGTCGCCGTCGAGCAGCAGGCGCGTCCCGGCACCGGATGCCCGGATCTCGCGGATGAGCTCCTTGTGGCGCGGCCGGTCGAGGACGGCGATCTGCATGTCCTCGATGTCCTTGTGCTTCGCCGTCGCGAGCGCCCGGATGTTGTCGCCGATCGGGGCGTGCAGGTCGAGGACGCCCCGGCCCTCGGCACCGGCGGCGATCTTGTTCATGTAGAAGACCGCGGACGGGTCGTACATCGACCCGCGGTCGGAGACGGCCATCACCGAGATGGCGTTCTGCCGTCCGGCGGCGGTGAGGGAAGTCCCGTCGATCGGGTCGACCGCGATGTCGCAGGCCGGCCCGTGGCCGTTGCCGACGTGCTCACCGTTGTAGAGCATCGGGGCGTTGTCCTTCTCGCCCTCGCCGATGACGACGACGCCGTCGAAGTTCACCGTGCCGAGGAACTTCCGCATCGCGTCCACCGCGGCGCCGTCGGCGAGGTTCTTCTCGCCCCGTCCGATCCACGGCTGCGCGCGGATCGCCGCCGCCTCCGTCGCTCGGACCAGCTCCATCGCGAGGTTGCGATCGGGCTGGAGGAACAGGGCGCCGGTTTCCGTCGAGGAGGTCACGCGCCCCAGCGTAGCGACCGGCCGGAGACCGGGCGGCGTCGGTCGAGGCGCTCGACGGCCGCGACTGACTACGATCGGATCGGACACCACCAGCGGTCGGCACCAGAGCGCCGGCCGATCGTCGAAGGAGATCACGGATGCCCATCGCCACGCCGGACCAGTACGCCGCCATGCTCGACCGCGCGAAGGCCGGCAAGTTCGCCTACCCCGCGGTGAACGTCTCGTCGTCGCAGACCATCAACGCCGTGCTGCAGGGACTCACCGAGGCCGGCTCGGACGGCATCCTCCAGGTCACCACCGGCGGCGCGGACTACTTCGCCGGCCACACCGTCAAGAACCGCGCAGCCGGAGCGCTCGCGATGGCGAAGTTCGCGCACGAGGTCGCGAAGAACTACCCGATCACGGTCGCGCTGCACACCGACCACTGCCCGAAGGACGCGCTCGACGGCTTCGTCCTGCCGCTCATCCAGGCGTCCGAGGACGAGGTCCGTGCCGGCCGCGACCCGATCTTCCAGTCGCACATGTGGGACGGCTCGGCGGTCCCGCTCGACGAGAACATCGAGATCGCGACGACGATGCTCGCCAAGACCCGCAACATCAACGCGATCCTCGAGGTCGAGATCGGCGTCGTCGGCGGCGAGGAGGACGGCGTCCAGCACGAGGGCTCGAACGAGGCGCTCTACACCACCCTGGGTGACGTCGAGAAGGCGGTCGAGGCACTCGGGCTCGGCAAGGACGGCCGTTGGATCTCGGCGCTGACGTTCGGCAACGTGCACGGCGTGTACAAGCCGGGCAACGTCAAGCTGCGTCCCGAACTCCTCGGCGAGATCCAGGCCGGCATCGCGGCGGCGTACGGCACCGGCGAGAACCCGCTCGACCTCGTGTTCCACGGCGGGTCCGGCTCGACCGACGACGAGATCCACGCCGCCGTCCGCAACGGCGTCATCAAGATGAACATCGACACCGACACGCAGTACGCGTTCACCCGTGACATCGCCGACTCGATGTTCACGAACTACGCGGGGGTCCTGAAGATCGACGGCGAGGTCGGCAACAAGAAGCAGTACGACCCGCGCGCCTGGGGCAAGAAGGCCGAGACCGCCATGGCCGCCCGTGTCGGCGAGGCCGCGAAGGTCCTGGGCAGCGCCGGCCAGTCCGAGGGCTGATGACCGACTCCACCGCTGCGTACGTCGCCGACCTCGGCGCGTTCATCGACGGGGCTCCGACACCGTTCCACGCCGTGGCGCAGGTGGCGATCCGTCTGCGCGAGGCCGACTTCGCCGAGCTCGACGAACACGCCGCGTGGCCGAACGGCCCCGGCGCGTTCTTCGTCGTCCGCGACGGCGCCGTGATCGCGTGGCGGCAGCCGGAGGAGGCCACGGCGACGACCCCGTTCCGCATCGTGGGCGCGCACACCGACTCCCCCACTTTCCGGATCAAGCCGAATCCCGAGATGGTCGGCGGCGGGTGGAGCCAGTTGAACGTCGAGGTGTACGGCGGGCCGATCCTCTCGAGCTGGTTCGACCGCGACCTGGCGATCGCCGGCCGGTACGTCCGCGCCGACGGCAGCTCCGGGCTCGTCCGGACCGACGCCGTCTGCCGCATCCCGAACCTCGCGATCCACCTGGACCGCGGGGTGAACGAGGGGAACGCGATCGATCGACAGCGGCACACGATCCCGATCGTCGGCACGGACGTCGTGACGGACGTGCTGTCCCGGATCGCCCGCGACGCCGGCCACGACGCACCCGACGACCCGATCGTCGGATGGGACCTCACGCTCGCGGACACGCAGGCACCGAGCCGGATCGGTCTGGAACGGGACTTCCTCGCCGCCGGCCGGATGGACAACCTCACGAGCGTGCACGCCGGCGTCCGCGCACTCGTCGCCGCCCCGGCCGACGCCGACCACCTCCCGGTGCTCGCGGCGTTCGACCACGAGGAGGTCGGGTCGTCCACGCCGTCCGGTGCCGGTGGGCCGTTCCTCGAGGACGTCCTGCGCCGCATCCACGACGGTCTCGGCGCGACGCCGTCCGAAGCGGCGCGCGCGTTCCGGGCGTCGTGGTTGCTCTCGAGCGACGCCGGACACCTCGTGCACCCGAACCACCCGGACAAGCACGACCCGACGAACCGACCTCGTCCGGGCGGCGGACCGCTCCTCAAGATCAACGCGAACCAGCGGTACGCGACCGATGCGCGCGGCATGGTGATGTGGGCCGACGTCTGCGCCCGCGCCGGCGTCCCGTACCAGCCCTACGTCAACCCGAACTCGATCCCCGGTGGCTCCACCATCGGCCCGATCGCGGCGACCCGGCTCGGCATCCCGACGGTCGACATCGGTGTGGGTCTCCTGTCGATGCACTCGGTCCGGGAGCTCGTCCACGTCGACGACGTCGCTGCGCTCGGTGCCGCGGCGGCGGCGTTCCTGCGGGGCTGACCCGGACGAGCACCGGTCGGTCGTCGGTCAGCCCGCGCCGCCGTTCTGCGCGACGGAGGCGACGAACGCCGGGTCGTGCATGGCGACGACGACGTAGATCAGCGCCGAGACCACGCTGGCGAGCGCACCGGCGGCCAGCGGGACCCAGAACGTCACCCGGCCGCGCCGCAGGCGGAGGACCGACCACACCAGCGCGCCGACGAGGAGCACGACCCCGATCACGGCCGACCACGAGGCCGCCCCGACGAGTGCGCCGGGGTCCGAGAGCGCGATGGAGCGGCGGGCGAGCTGCTGCGCGACCTCTGCGGCGAGCTGGCGCACCCCGACCGCCTGCTGCAGCACCGTCGTCGTCCCGAGCACGAGCAACAGGACGGTCGCCATCAGGTCGCCCGGCGAGGCGCCGAACCCCATGCGTGCCGCGCCGGGTCGGCCACCGCGTCCGTCCGGCGCACCGGGTCCGGTCGTGGGGCCGGCCGGGTTCCGGACGGGAGGCCCGGATCGCCCCTGCTGCGCACGTGCGGCCTCCAGTGCGGCCAGTTCTCGTCGGCGTGCGGCGGCGTCCCGCTCGCGACGCTCGCGGTCGGCGATGACGGGGTTCACCCAGCCTTCCGGGGCGTACTCGCCGTACTGGGGCGCCGGCCGGCCGATCGGCCGACCGTCGGCCGAGAGCGTGTCCGGTCGCTGCTGCGGCGGCGCCCGCTGCACCGGTGTGGGCGGCGGGAACTGCGGGAGCGGGACCTCCGGGACGGAGCCGGGTCGGGCCTCCCGTCCGTCGTGGTGGTCCGTCATCGGACCCGACCGCCGAGCGGGCGGGTCGGCGTGCCGGCGGCGTCGGTGCGGAGCTCCTTCGGGAGCGAGAACATCAGGTCCTCGTGCGCCGTGGTGATCTCGTCGACCTGCCCGTAGCCGGCGTCGGCGAGCTGCTCGAGGACCTCGCGCACGAGGACCTCCGGGACCGACGCGCCCGAGGTGACACCGACGGTCGCGACACCGTCGAGCCACGCCTGCTCGATCTCGGACGCGTAGTCGATGCGGTGTGCAGCCGATGCGCCGTGCTCGAGCGCGACCTCGACGAGACGGACGCTGTTCGACGAGTTCGCCGACCCGACCACGATCACGAGGTCGGCGTCCTGCGCGACCTTCTTGATCGAGACCTGCCGGTTCTGGGTGGCGTAGCAGATGTCGTCGGACGGCGGGTCCTGGATCGACGGGAACCGCTCGCGGAGGCGTCGGACGGTCTCCATCGTCTCGTCGACGCTCAGGGTGGTCTGGGACAACCACACGAGGTTCTCCGGGTCGGGCACCTGCAGGGCGTCGACGTCGTCCGGGCCGTTCACCAGGATGGTCCGGTCGGGCGCGTGTCCCATGGTGCCCTCGACCTCTTCGTGGCCCGCGTGGCCGATGAGGATGATGGTGCGCTCGGCGCGCGCGAACCGGACGGCCTCGCGGTGCACCTTGGTCACGAGCGGACAGGTGGCGTCGATGGCGTGGAGCTCGCGGTCGGCGGCACCCTGCACGACCGCGGGCGACACCCCGTGCGCGCTGAACACGACGTGCGAGCCCTCGGGGATCTCGTCGACCTCGTCCACGAAGACGGCGCCTTGCCGCTCGAGCGTCGACACGACGTGCACGTTGTGGACGATCTGCTTGCGGACGTACACCGGCTGGCCGTACTGCTCGAGGGCCTTCTCGACCGCGACGACAGCCCGGTCGACACCGGCGCAGTACCCGCGGGGGGCGGCGAGCAGGACGCGCTTGCTGCCCTGGACCGGTTCGTCGCGGAGCCGGTCGCGCGCAGCGGGCACGCGGGGTGCCGCGAGCTGCACGGTCCGGCCGTTGGTGATCGTCACCTTCGGGATTCTAGGGGAGCTGGACGGAGGTCCCCTGAGCGTCGTTCGAGCGTCCGCCGGGTGCGGTCGTCACCCGTGTGCGGGTGCGGTCGTCGCCCGTGTTCGGGTGCGGTCATCGCCCGTGTGCGGGTGCGGTCGTCGCCCGTGTGCGGCAGGATCGGGGGTTCCGGACCGACGACAGGAGCACGCATGGCGATCGACCAGGGCCCACCGACCGCGGACAACCCGTGGCCCGTCGCACTGCTCGGCGCGAAGATGCGGGACTGGATCGACCGTCTCGGCACCGCCTGGGTCGAGGGCGAGATCACGCAGTGGAACGTCGCGGGCGGCAACGTCTACGGCAAGCTCAAGGACACCGAGGTCGACGCGACGGTGTCGTTCTCGATCTGGTCGAGCGTCCGCTCCCGCATCCCCGCCGACCTGCGGCAGGGGGCCCGGGTCGTCGCGGCCGTCAAGCCGATCTACTGGGTCAAGGGCGGCACCCTGACCATGCAGGTCGTCGAGATGAAGCACGTCGGCCTCGGCGAGCTGCTCGAACGGCTCGAACGACTCCGCGCCACCCTGGCGTCCGAGGGCCTGTTCGACCCGGCGCGGAAGCGTCCCCTGCCGTTCCTGCCGCATCGGATCGGTCTGGTCACCGGCAAGGACTCCGATGCCGAGAAGGACGTCCTCCGGAACGCGCAGCTCCGCTGGCCCCAGGTCGAGTTCCGGACCGTGCACGCCGCGGTGCAGGGCGAACGGATGGTGCCGGAGGTCACGGCCGCGATCCAGGAGCTCGACGCCGACCCCGACGTCGACGTCATCATCGTCGCGCGCGGCGGTGGGGACTTCCAGAACCTGCTCGGGTTCAGCGACGAGACCCTGGTCCGTGCCGCGGCCGCGGCGACGACGCCGATCGTGTCGGCCATCGGTCACGAGGCCGACCGGCCACTGCTCGACGACGTCGCGGACCTCCGTGCGTCGACCCCCACCGACGCCGCCAAGCGCGTCGTGCCCGACGTGGCCGAGGAGCTCGCGAACGTCCGGCAGGCGCGCGCCCGGATCGGACTCCGGCTGTCGCACACGGTGGCGGTCGAGGCCGACCGGATCGCGGCACTCCGCTCCCGGCCCGCGCTCGCGTCCACGGCATGGCTCGTCGACACCAGGGCCGAGGAGCTCGCACGGGACCTGTCGCGGAGTCGGGAGCTCCTCGACCGGCGGATCGAACGGGGCCACGCCGAGGTCGGTCACCTGACCGGCCGGCTCCGCGCGCTGTCGCCCCGGGACACCCTGCGGCGCGGCTACGCCATCGTGCAGACCGCGGACGGCGACGTCGTCCGGAGCTCGTCCGACCTCGACGGGCCGTCCGACGTGCGGGTGGTCCTCGGACGAGGCACCGCGGTCGGCACGCTCACCGACGACGGCCCGGGTCCGGGCGAGGTGTGAGCGCGGGCGGGGCGCGTCGCCGGGGCGCGGTCGCCCTCCACAGCGCCGTCGGTCGGTTCGGCGAGCGTCGGTGTCGGCTCGGTAAGATCGGCGCGTGCCTGACAACGACAAGCCGCTTCCTCACGGCGCGCAGCAGTCCGACGTCGCGACCCTCAGCTACGAGGCCGCGCGCGACGAACTCGTGCGCGTCGTCGCGGAGCTCGAGCAGGGGTCGGCGACGCTCGAGCGCTCCCTGTCGCTGTGGGAGCGTGGCGAGTCCCTCGCCGCGCGTTGTGAAGAATGGCTCGTCGGCGCCCGTGCTCGGCTCGATGCGGCCCGCGGTGCGTCCGATGCCCGATCCGACCACGCTGGCGGTGCCGCGTGACCGACGCTGACGGACGCCCGATCGTCGCCGAGCTGGGCCGACCGGAGACCCCGGAGGAGACCCGGATCCGCAAGGACGCGAACCGCCGGGCCCACCGCGCCAACCAGACCACGCTCAACCTCGTGCTGTCGCTGGCCGCCTCGCTCGCCATCGTGCTGTTCCTCGTGGCGGTCGTGGTCCGCCCCGACCAGTCCACCAGAGCCGCCGTCGACTACCGCCAGGTCGCGGCCCAGGCGCAGGTCCCCGGCGTGACGATCGCCGCACCGGAGCTGCCGTCCGGGTTCACGTCGAACCGGGCGGACTACCAGGACGCACCGTCGGACGGGGTCCCCGTGTGGACGGTCGGGTTCATCACGCCCGACGAGCAGTACATCGGTCTGCACCAGGGCATCGGAGCCAACAAGACCTGGGTCTCGAACGTCCTGCAGGAACACGCCGCCACCGGCAGCCGCACGATCGACGGCACCAAGTGGACCGTGGTCGACCGCCGCAGCGAGGGCTCGGACGCCGGCAACCTCGCGTACTCCCTCGTGGGGACGTTCGGCAAGAGCACCATCGTCCTCGCCGGCACCGCGGACGACCGCTCGTTCCGGACCCTCGCGACCGGCGTCGCCGCGCAGCAGGACCGCTGACCAGCCGGACACCGGACGCTCGCATCACGACACCCCTGGACCACGCCTCCCGAGGAACCGAACCACTGCGGCGCACCGCGCACGTTGCACCACGCACCACGCACCGCGCACCACGCACCACGCACCACGCACCACGATGACGGTCCGGCGCACCGAAGCGTCGAGACCTGAACGACCCGAGACCCGAGCAGCAGGAGACCGATGACCGACCGCGCCGCTTCCACGCCAGCCGAGGCACTCCGCCTCCTCACCGAGGGGAACGTCCGGTTCGCCGCGGACCGCCGCCGTGTCGGCCGCACGGACCCGGAGCGCCGGTCCGAGCTCACCGCGTCGCAGGCACCGTTCGCCACGATCCTCGGCTGCTCCGACAGCCGCGTGCCGTTCGAGCACGTGTTCGACGCCGGGATCGGCGACCTGTTCGCGATCCGGAACGCCGGGCAGATCGCGGACGACGTCGTGCTCGGCTCGATCGAGTTCGCCGTCGTCGCCCTCGGGACGCCGCTCGTCGTCGTCCTCCGCCACACCCTCTGCGGTGCCGTGAACGCCGCGCGGTCCGACGAACCCGTGCCCGCACCGCACCTGCAGGTGCTCGTGGATGCGATCGCCCCGAGCGTCGAGCGGGTCCGCGCGACCGACCCGGGACTCGCGCAGGAGTCCGTCGGCGCCGCGCACCTCGAAGCGACGATGCGGACCATCCTGGAACGCTCGGGCGCGGTGTCCGACGCCGTCGCCGAGGGTAGATTGGCGGTGGTCGGCGCGACGTACGACCTCGAGACCGGCGTGGTGCACGTCGACACGGTCGTCGGGAGCGTCTGACCAGGAACCACCCCGACCAGGAAGGACCACGACGACGTGACCGACACCACCCAGGACATCGACACCGGATCTGCGGGCGACACCGCCGGCGAGTACCGCATCGAGCACGACACGATGGGCGAGGTCCGCGTTCCGGCGTCCGCGCTGTACCGGGCGCAGACGCAGCGGGCGGTGGAGAACTTCCCGATCTCCGGCAGTGGGCTCGAGCCAGCGCAGATCGTCGCGCTCGCGCGGATCAAGCGTGCGGCGGCCATCGTGAACGGGCAGCTCGGGATCCTCGAGCAGGCCACGGCGGACGCGATCGTCGGAGCGGCGGACACGATCATCGGCGGGGCGCACCACGACCAGTTCCCGGTCGACGTCTACCAGACCGGCAGCGGGACCTCATCGAACATGAACATGAACGAGGTGCTCGCCACACTCGCGTCGACGGACTCGCTCCTCGTGCACCCGAACGACCACGTGAACGCCTCGCAGTCCTCGAACGACGTGTTCCCGACGTCGGTGCACGTCGCCGTCACCGCCGCCCTGCTGCACGACCTCGTGCCGGCGCTCGACCACCTGGCCACCGCGCTCGAGGCCAAGTCGTCGCTCTGGGCGGACGCCGTGAAGTCCGGGCGGACGCACCTGATGGACGCCACGCCGGTCACGCTCGGGCAGGAGTTCGGCGGCTACGCACGACAGGTCCGACTCGGCATCGAGCGCGTCCAGGCGACGATCGGCCGCGTGGCCGAGGTTCCCCTCGGCGGGACCGCGGTCGGCACCGGCATCAACACCCCCGCCGGGTTCCCGCAGCAGGTGATCGCCCAGCTCGCCGACGACACCGGGCTGCCGATCACCGAGGCGCTCGACCACTTCGAGGCGCAGGGTGCCCGTGATGCCCTCGTCGAGGCGTCCGGCGCACTCCGTGTCATCGCGGTGAGCCTGACGAAGATCAACAACGACCTCCGTTGGATGGGCTCCGGCCCCAACACCGGACTCGGCGAGCTGCACATCCCCGACCTGCAGCCCGGGTCGTCCATCATGCCCGGCAAGGTCAACCCCGTGATCCCGGAGGCCGTGCTCATGGTCTCGGCGCGGGTCATCGGGAACGACGCGACCGTGGCCTGGGCCGGTGCCTCCGGGGCCTTCGAGCTCAACGTGGCGATCCCGGTGATGGGCACGGCGCTCCTCGAGTCGATCCGGCTGCTCGCGAACAGCACCCGGGCGCTCGCCGACAAGACGGTCGACGGGCTCGAGGCGAACCTCGAGCGGGCTCGGGCCTTCGCCGAGTCGTCGCCGTCCATCGTCACACCGCTGAACCGCGTCATCGGGTACGAGGCAGCCGCGAAGGTCGCGAAGTACGCCGTCGCCGAGTCAATGACGGTCCGCGAGGCGGTCGTCGCGCTCGGGTTCGTCGAACGGGGCGAGGTCACCGAGGAGCAGCTCGACCGTGCCCTTGACGTGCTCAGCATGACCCACCCGGGCTGACCGGCACCGACGTCGCGCGCGCGGGCCGCCGGGGCCGCCGGCCCGCCGCTGAGCCCGCCGAGCCCGCCGAGCGTGCAGTTCCGCCCGGTCCCCGGCGCGAGGACGCGGCACAACTGCACGCTCGGCATCGCCTCCCCGGGCAGGACACGCGTGGCCGGCCCGAGGAAGTGGGCGCGCGAGCGTGCAGTTGCGCCCGGTCCCCGGCGCGAGGACGCGGCACAACTGCACGCTCGGCGTCGCGATCGCGGGCAGGAGGCGCGGGGCGGCCCCGACGGGAGGGACCGCTCGAGTCCTCGAGGAAGCGGGCGCGCGAGCGTGCAGCTCCGCCCGGTCTCCGGAGCGAGGACGCGGCAGAACTGCACGCTCGGCGTCGCCCTCCCGGGCAGGAGGCGCGGGGCGGCCCCGACGGAAGTGGCCGCTCGAGTCCGTGCCGTCGTGAGCAGGAGGCGCGGGGGCCGGCCTCAAGGAAGCGGGCGCACGAGCGTGCAGTTGCGCCCGGTCTCCGGAGCGAGGACGCGGCAGAATTGCATGCTCGGCGTCGCCCTCCCGGGCAGGAGGCGCGGGGCGGCCCCGACGGAAGTGGCCGCGCGAGTCGTCGAGGAAGTGGGCGCGCGAGCGCGCAGTTGCGCCCGGTCCCCGGCGAGAGGACGCGGCAGAACTGCACGCTCGGCGTCACGGGCGGGTGGCGCGGGCGGGTGGCCCGGACGGCGCGGGCGCGTGGAGCGTGCATGGGCTCGACATATCGACGGAGCCGACACCGCGAGGAGACCCGGGCGGCCCAATGGCCCCACCGCATACGGGCCGCCCGGGCATGCGCACCGCGGTGCCGGACCGTTGGCCGTCCCCAGAGCCGGATCCGGCCGTGCGGTGCGCATGGATCAAGGATGGTTCCCGGCGCGGCGGTCGGAGGTCACGCCTCCCGATCATGTGGACAACTGGCCGACTGGACGGATCTGTGCAGGACTCGCCCACTAACCCACCGCGACTGACGCGGACTACACCAAGTCGGGCGAGTCCAGCAGGTCGGTCACCAGCGCCGCGATCGCCGAACGCTCGGACCGCGTCAGCGTGACGTGTGCGAACAGCGGGTGCCCCTTCAGCCGCTCGATGACCGAGGCGACCCCGTCGTGCCGTCCGACCCGCAGGTTGTCCCGCTGGGCGACGTCGTGCGTGAGCACCACCCTGGAGTTCTGCCCGATCCGGGAGAGCATCGTGAGCAGGACGTTCCGTTCGAGGGACTGCGCCTCGTCGACGATCACGAACGCGTCGTGCAAGGACCGTCCGCGGATGTGCGTCAGGGGCAGGACCTCGAGCATGCCGCGCTCGACGACCTCCTCGAGCACGTTGTCGGAGACGAGCGCACCGAGCGTGTCGAACACCGCCTGCGCCCACGGGTTCATCTTCTCGTTCGCGTCTCCCGGCAGGAACCCGAGCTCCTGACCGCCCACCGCGTAGAGCGGCCGGAACACCATGATCTTCTTGTGCTGCTGACGTTCGAGGACCGCCTCGAGGCCGGCGCAGAGCGCGAGGGCCGACTTGCCCGTCCCGGCGCTGCCACCGAGCGAGACGATGCCGATCTCCGGGTCCATGAGCGCGTCGATCGCGAGTCGCTGCTCGGCGGACCGGCCGCGGAGACCGAAGACCTCGCGGTCGCCCCGGACGAGTGCGACCGCACCCTTCGTGTGGACACGGCCGAGTGCCGAGCCGCGCTCCGAGTGGATGACGACGCCGGTGTTCACGGGGACGTCGTCGAGCTCGGCGGAGCGGACCTCCTCGTGCTCGTAGAGGGTCGCCATCTGGTCGCCGGAGATCTCGAGGGTCGCGATCCCGGTGTAGCCGGAGTCGACGGCGAGCTCGGCGCGGTACTCCTCCGCTGCCAAGCCGATCGACGACGCCTTCACGCGGAGGGGCATGTCCTTCGAGACCACGACGACGTCGAGCCCGTCGTTCGACAGGTTCGACGCGACCGCGAGGATCCGCGAGTCGTTGTCGCCGAGCTGCAGGCCGCTCGGCAGGACCGCCATGTTCGAGTGGTTCAGCTCGACACGCAGGGACCCCCCGTCACCGACGGGGACGGGGAAGTCGAGTCGTTCGTGCTCGACCCGCAGACCGTCGAGGATCCGCAGGGCCTGACGCGCGAAGTACCCGATCTCGGGGTCGTTGCGCTTCGACTCGAGCTCGCTGACGACGACGATCGGCAGGACGACCGCGTGCTCGGCGAACCGGAACATCGCCCGCGGATCGCTCAGCAGGACGGACGTGTCGAGCACGTAGGTGCGCTCCGCGGTCGGGACAGGAGCCCCGGCCCCGGCGGACGTGTCCGTGACCCGTCGAGCGGACGCCGAGCCAGCCGGCGTCGAGCCAGCCGGCGTCGAAGCAGCCGGCATCGAAGCAGCCGGCATCGAGCCAGCCGACGTCGAGCCAGCCGGCGTCGACCCAGTCGGCGTCGAGCTATCCGGCATCGAACCAGCCGACACCGAACCAGCCGACACCGCACCGGCGGCACTCGCTGCGGACGTTCCACGGGAGACGTTCTGAGAGGTCACGACCACTCCATCCCCGGGCCGCGCTCGGCCCGGTCCATGTCCTACGGAACGGCCACTGAGCAAGATCCGCGTGAGCAGATCACCTGGGTCGCGAAGCTCCGTCTGTGGCCGCCTCGACCGAGCACCGTGCTCGATGCGGCAAAGCTACGACTGCCCACCGACACGCAGGGGATCGACACGCCACGACCTCGATGACGTTCGTGTGAACGGATGCTGAGTGCCCGGGTGCATCCCCGGGTTCGTCCCAGGGCCCGTCCCAGCACGACCGGCGCATCCCAGCACGACCGGCGCATCCCACCATGCGCGGCGCATCACACCACCGGTGAACGGTCGTACGAGCGATCGAGACCGATGTCAGAGGCCCATCGTGGCGAACGACACGAGCGCGTCGCGGAGCATGCCGAGCGTCTCGTCCGTGGTCGAGGCGAACACCGACACCCGGACGGTGCCGGTCCGCGTCGTGACGGTGACACCGTGGTTGTGCATCGACGCCGTCAGCCACGTCAGCTGCTCCGGTGCCGGTCGGAGCACCACGATGCCGGCGCGCTCGGCACGGTCGCGTGAGGACTCCACCGGCACCCCGAACTCGTCGGCGAGGTCGACGACCCGCTCCACCCGCTCCGCGATGCGTTCCTCGACCGCGGCCACCCCGACGCCGGCGAGCGATTCGAGGGCGACCGCGAGCCGCGCCTGCGACACCGGGTCGACCCGGCTCATCTGGTACCCGGCGGCGCCGGGCAGGACCGACGGCACCTCGCCGGGCGCCCCGGAGGTCCCCTGCGGTCCGGACAACGCCGGGTGCAGACGGTTCAGGGCACGGTCGCTGAACGCCACGAACCCGGTCCCCCAGCCGGCGTGCAACCACTTCTGTCCGCCGGAGGCCACCACGTCGGCGAGCTCGTAGGGGACGTCGATCGCGCCGAACCCCTGGATCGCATCGAGGATCAGCAGCCGGTCGCCGATGACGTCGCGGATCGCCGCGATGTCGGCGCGGTAGCCGGTGCGCCAGTCGACGAGGCTGAGGGCGACGGCGGTGACGTCGTCGGTGAGCCGCGACGCGATGAGGTCGGGCGTCAGCCACCCGGCTCCGGACTCGATCACCACGGGCTGCATGCGCCCGGTGGCCGCCGACGCGCTGGCGAGCGCGAGCGGCAGCGACGGGTACTCGTCCGCGGCGACGAGGACGCCGCCGGTCAGCCCGAACGCGGTGTGGAGCAGGCCCGGGGTCGTCGCGGTCTGGGAGACGACCTGGTCCGGACGGCGTCCGGTGAGCCGCGCGACGACGGTCCGGAGGCGGACGTCCTGCTCGTCGAGGACCTCCATCGCGCCGAACCGCACGTGCTGCTGGATGGTCCCGAGGACGCGCTGTTCCTCGAGCACGGCGGTCTGCACGGGGCCGAACGCGGCATGGTCGAGGTACCCGGGCTCCTCGGCGAACCCGGCGGCGTAGTCGTCGATGGTCGTCACGGTGGGTGGGCCTTTCGTCGTCCTGCATGCCTCAGCGGTCGACCCTCGAGCCGGTGGTCCATGCGCCCACATGGAGACGTGGGCCAGAAGAGCTTACCGAGGAGCGCACGTCCGTGCGGACGCGAGGCCGACGAGCGCACCGACGGGCGTCGGACGGGCGCACCGACGGGCGTCGGACGGGCGCACCGACGGGCGTCGGACGGGCCCCGATCCGGACGGGAGGCGCGGGCCGGGCGGGTGCCGTGCCTCCAGGCCGGCGGATGGTCGCGGCCGTCTGCCGCCGTCAGCCGCCGTCAGCCGCCGAAGCGACGCGAGCGCAGGCCGTAGTCACGGACCGCGCGGAGGAAGTCGACCTCGCGGAGGTCCGGGTAGAACGCCTCGACGAAGTAGAACTCGCTGTGTGCGCTCTGCCAGAGCATGAAGTCGCTCAGCCGTTGCTCCCCCGAGGTGCGGATCACGAGGTCGGGGTCCGGCTGCCCCTGCGTGTAGAGGTGGTCGCCGATGAGCTCCGGCGTGAGCACCTCGGCGAGGTCGTCGAGCGTGCCGCCGCCCTCGCCGTGTGCGCGGACGATGCTCCGCATGGCGTCGGCGATCTCACGCCGGCCGCCGTACCCCACCGCGAGGTTGACGTGCAGCCCGCCGTGGTCCGCCGTGGACTGCTCGGCGGTCTCGAGGGCGTCGACGAGTGGTTCCGGCAGGCCGTCGTTCGCCCCGACGTGCTGCACGCGCCACGTCCGGTGCTGCCCGAGCGCCGCCGCGAGCTCCGCGATGATCGCGGTCAGCTGCTCGAGCTCCTCGGAGTGCCGACCGGTCAGGTTGTCGGCCGAGAGCAGGTACAGCGTGACGACCTCGACCCCGAGGTCGTCGCACCAGGACAGGAACTCCGGGATCTTCCGAGCGCCGGCGCGGTGCCCGTGGGCGGCGGTCTCGAGGCCGAGCTGCTTGGCCCACCGTCGGTTGCCGTCCACGATCATCGCGACGTGCTTCGGCACCTGCGCGCCCGCGAGCTGTCTGCGGATGCGCCGCTGGTAGGCACGGTAGAGGAGGCCTCGTCCCGTCCCGCCGACACCGCTCTGCACCCGACAACGCTAGCGCTGTTCCCCTGGGTGCGACGCACGCCGCCCCCGCACATCGTCCCCGCACCCCGTGGCCGTACAGTGCGGGGATGGACGTTCAGCAGCAGCCGGCGACGCGCCCGCAGGTCGTCGTCCCGGACCTCCGGCCGGTGTGGCGCGGGTGGATCCACCTCGGGACGTTCCCCGCGGCGATCGCCCTCGGGATCGTCCTCGTCTGTCTCGCCGCGACCCCGGCGGCCACGGCGTCGAGCGCGGTGTTCATGGCGACGTCGCTGGTGCTCTTCGGCGTCTCGGCGACCTACCACCGGTTCCCGTGGGGGCCTCGGACCAAGGGCGTGCTGCAGCGCATCGACCACACGAACATCTTCCTGCTCATCGCCGGCACGTACACACCGGTGGCGGTCTGTGCCCTCCCGACGACGTCGGCCACGGTGCTGCTCGTGACGATGTGGGCTGGAGCACTCCTCGGCATCGCGTTCCGGGTGTTCTGGGTCGGCGCACCGCGGTGGCTGTACGTCCCGCTGTACGTGCTCCTCGGCTGTGCGGCGCTGGCGTTCCTCCCCCAGCTGTTCGCGGCGAACGCGGCGATGATGACGCTCGAGCTCGCCGGTGGGGCGGCGTACGTGCTCGGAGCGGTCGTCTACGGCTTCAAGCGGCCGAACCCGTCGCCGACGCTGTTCGGGTTCCACGAGGTCTTCCACGCCCTCACCGTGCTGGCGTTCCTGGCGCAGTGGGTGGGCGTGCTGCTCATCGCGATCGACCCGGTGCGCTGAACCGTCCGGCTCAGCGACCGGACGGCTCCATCGGGGACTGGGGCGCGGGCGCACCACCGCCAAGGCCGTCGTCGAGCTCCTCGCCGCGCTCCTCGGCCTCGAGGCGCTCCCGGATCTCCGCGCGGTAGCGAGTCCGGCGGATGCGTCGTGTCATGTCGACGACGAGCAGGATCGTGACGACTGCGATCGCCGCGATCGCGACGAACCCCGCGACCCCGGGGGTGACGTCGACGTCGGGCACGGTCGACGCGGGTGTGGTCGGCGTGGTCGCCGCGAGCACGACTCCAGCCAGGACGGACATGCTCACGACCGCTGCACCTCCTGCTCGGCCTCGAGCGCAGCCTGGTCGGCCTCCGCCCCGGCGACGGGGTCCGCCGTTCCGGCGATCGGGTCCCCCGGCCCGGTCACGGGGCCCGCCGTCGGCAGGTCGCCCTCGATCGGCACCTCGGCCCGCCCCGGCTCGACGTCCTCGCGCACACCCGTGAACAGGTCCGTCTCCGGCACGGTCGCCGGCACCCGGCTCGCCACCAGCTGGAAGTCCTCGGTCGGCCAGATGCTCGCGAGCAGGTCGTTCGGCCAGAAGAAGAACGCACTGTCGGTCGGGACCTGGCTCGCGTGGGCCCGGAGCGCGGCGTCCCGGGCGTCGAAGTACGCGCTGACGTCGACGTGGGTCGTCGCGAGGTCCGGGCGGTCGGCGAACCGCTCCATGAACTCGCCGAGCTGCTGGACGCCGGGGTCATCCGGGGTCCGCTCGGACAGCGCCGCGTACACGGTCCGGAACCGCGCCGGGTTCATCGTCCGCTCGTAGTACAACTTGCTCATCACCCACGGTGCACCGGCGTCCGGGTAGCGGTCCGGGTCGCCGGCGTCGCGCCATGCCGCCATCGAGATCTCGTGCGTGCGGATGTGGTCCGGGTGCGGGTACCCGCCGTTCTCGTCGTACGTGACCATCACGTGCGGACGGAACCGCCGGACGATCCGCACCAGGTTCTCGGCGCTCGTCGCGATCGGCACGGTCGCGAACGTGCCCGGGCGGACGGTCTCGCCCTCCTCGGCGTCCGGCAGTCCGGAGTCGTGGTACCCCAGCCAGACGTGGTCGATGCCCATCGCGGCCTGTGCGGCGGCCATCTCGGTCCGCCGGTAGCCGGCCATGTCGCGGTCGGCGCGGGCCCGTGCCGGGAACGGCAGCTGCTCGTTGAGCACGTCGCCGGCCTCGCCGCCCGTGCACGACACGACGAGCACCTGGGCACCCTCGGCGACGTACTTGGCCGCCGTCGCGGCACCCTTGCTGGACTCGTCGTCCGGATGGGCATGGACTGCGATGAGTCGCAGTGGCACGGGCGTTCCTCTCGGTTCGGCGCACACCCCGGTGGCCGTCTCCGTACAGGCAGCGGGCGACACCGTGAACTACGCTCGTCCCAGCGTAATCGACCAGGAGTTCCCGAACTGTCCGCTTCCCAGCCCCCCGCCGCCCCCGGCGGACCGACGACCCCCGACACCCGGGCCGCGCTCGACGCTCGCTACGGACGTTCCCCGGCGCGGCGACGACGGAACCTCGTGCTCGCCGGGGCGGTCGCCGTGTTCATCGCGGTCGTGTTCTCGGTGTGGGCCATCTGGGCCGGACCGGGCGAGACGACCAAGGGCCTGGACTCCGACGACATCGGGTACACCGTCCGGTCCGCCGAGCTGACGAACGTCCGCTCGCAGGTGTCGGTCGACCCGGGGACGACGGCACGGTGCGCCATCCAGGTGCTCGACAAGTCGTTCACGATCGTCGGCTGGAAGGTCGTCACGCTGCCGCCGTCCGCGCAGCAGACCCGGACGATCAGCACCGACGTGCGGACCAGCTCGCGGGGCGTCACCGGCTTGATCAACAAGTGCTGGATCCCTTAAGCTGCTGTGATTCGCACGCGAGGTCGGTCCTGCTGACCGGTCTCGGTCTTCCGGGCCGACAGATCCGAGCAGCTCGGCTGAAGGAGAACCACATGAGCAACGACATCCAGACCACGTGGCTGACGCAGGAGGCGCACGACCGTCTGCAGGCCGAGCTCGACACCCTGAGCGGCGAAGGTCGTACCGAGATCGCGCACCGCATCGAGGCCGCGCGAGAAGAAGGCGACCTCAAGGAGAACGGCGGCTACCACGCCGCCAAGGACGAACAGGGCAAGATCGAGGCCCGCATCCGACAGCTCACCGAGCTCCTCCGCACCTCGACCGTCGGCGAAGCCTCGGACGACGGCACCGTCGAGCCAGGCACCGTCGTCACGGCGACCATCGCGGGCGACGCCTCGACGTTCCTCGTCGGCAACCGCGAGATCGTCGCCGAGGGCACCGACCTCCAGGTCTACAGCCCGATCAGCCCGATCGGCGCGGCCATCATGGGCCTCCGCGCCGGCGACTCGGCGACGTACGAAGCACCGAACGGCAAGGAGATCGCCGTCCAGGTGCAGGACGTCAAGCGGTACCAGCCGTAACCTCGCGTCGAACGCCCCCGTCCGGAGATCCGGACGGGGGCGTTCGTGCTGTGGTGCACCGTTGGTGCCGTGGTGCGCGGGGTGTGCGGCGATCGGACGGGAGGCACGGGCCGGGCCGGATCCGCGCCTCCCGTCCGGAGCAGGGTCGTTCCCGCTGCCGCGTGCTCCCGCTGGAGGGTGCTCCCGCTGGAGCGCGCTACTGCTGTACCTGGGGCCGGAACCCGGCCTCGTGCAGCCGCTCCTGGACCGCGGCCGCGTGCTCCGGACCGCGGGCCTCGATCGACAGGTCGAGCGCGACCTCGCTGATCTCGAGTCCGGACCCGTGCCGCGTGTGCAGGACCTCGACCACGTTGGCACCGGCGTCGGAGATGACCTGCGCGACCCGCGCGAGCTGCCCGGGGCGGTCCGGGAGCATCACCCGGATGCCGACGTAGCGCTGCGCCGCGACGAGACCGCGGGTGATCACCCGCTCCATCATGAGCGGATCGATGTTGCCGCCGGAGAGCATCACGACGGTCCGCCCCGTGCCGGTGACGGCCCCGGCCATGATCGCCGCGACGCCGACCGCGCCTGCCGCCTCGACCACGAGCTTCGCGCGCTCGAGCAACAGCACGAGCGCTCGGGCGACGTCGTCGTCGGAGACCGCGACGATCTCGTCGACGAGGTCGCGGACGATCGGGAAGTTCGTGTCGCCGGGACGGGCGACCGCGATGCCGTCCGCGATCGTCGGGGTCGTCGTGATCGTCGTCGGCGTCCCGGCCGCGATCGAGCCGGTGTAGGACGCGGCGTGCTCGGACTGGACGCCGACGACCCGGATGGATCGCCCGGTGCGCTCGGCCATGCCCTTGAGCGCGATGGCCATGCCGGAGATGAGACCGCCGCCGCCGATCGGGATCACCACCGTGTCGAGGTCGGGGACCTGTTCGAGGATCTCGAGGCCCAGGGTGCCCTGCCCCGCGATGATGTCGGGGTGGTCGAACGGCGGGATGAACACCGCACCGGTCGTCGCCGCGAACTCCTTCGCGGCCGCGAGCGCTGCCTCGACCGAGTGCCCGTGCAGGACGGTGTCGGCGCCGTAGCCGCGGGTGGCCTGCAGCTTCGGGAGCGCGACACCGACCGGCATGAAGATCGTCGCGTGGACACCGAGCTCGCGGGCTGCGAGGGCGACCCCCTGCGCGTGGTTGCCGGCACTCGCGGCGACGACACCCCGCGCGCGCTCGTCCGGGGTCAATGACGACAGGCGGTTGTACGCACCGCGGAGCTTGTAGGCCCCGGTGCGCTGCAGGTTCTCGCACTTGAGGTGCACCGGGGCGCCGAGCACCTCGGCGAGGAACTGCGAGGTCTCCATCGGCGTGACCCGGACGACGCCGGCGACGACGTCACGCGCGGACTCGATGTCCGCGAGCGTCGGGCGCGGCGGGGGCGGCGTGGTCCTCGACGGCTCCGTGTACGTGTCCACCGAGTGCGACGTCGCCGGTTCCGGAGTGCGGTCGGCGTCGTCGCTCATGCGGCCGGTCCCTGCTCCGCCGACGCCGTTCCCTTCTCGGCCGCGGGCTGCTTGTCCGCACCGGGCGCCGGGACGTCGTCGCCGGCCTTGTGCCGACGGCCGCGCGACAGGTTGATCCGGCCGTGCTGTCCGCGCTTCGGGGTGGCTTCGAGCACGTGGTCGGAGTCGAGCCCCCGCCACCGACCGCTCGAGATCGTGGTCACCATCGAGTTCAGGGTCGCGATGAGCGGCACGGCGAAGAACGCTCCGGCGATGCCCGCGAGCCCCGAGGCCGCCGTGACGCCGAGGACGACCGCGAGCGGGTGCACCTTGACCGCGTTGCCCATGACGAGCGGCTGGAGGATGTGGCCTTCGATCTGCTGGACGAGCAGGATCACGCCGAGCACCAGCACCGCCGCGAGCGGACCGTTGAAGATCAGGGCGATGAAGACGGCCAGGAACCCGGTGACGATCGCCCCGACGACGGGGATGAACGCCCCGAGGAACACGAACACGGCGATCGGGACGACGAGCGGGAGTCCACCGAAGAACAGGCCGACGATGTACGCGCCGCCGCCGATGCCGACCGCGTCGACGAAGGCCACGAAGATCTGCACGCGGATGAAGCTCGTCAGCGTGATCCAGCCCGAGACGCCCGCACCGTCGACCGCGGCGCGCGCTTTCTTCGGGAACAGGCGGACCGTCCAGCGCCAGACGTTCTTGCCGTCGATCAGCAGGAAGATCGTGGTGAACAGGATGATGAACAGCGCTTCGAACGCATGGGTCGCACTCGACGCACCGCTCGCGACGCCGGACACGATCGAACCCGAGTTCTCCTGGACCCACTTGGTCGCGTCGTTCAGGAGGTTGTTGACGTCCTTCTGGGTGATCCCCAGTCCGGAGTTCAGGACGAGGTCCTTGATGTTGGCGTACTGCGAGACGGCGCGGTCCCGGAGCGACGGGAACGAGGAGATGATCTGGTCCACGACGAGCCAGAGGAGTCCGGCGACCGCCGCGATCCCGCCGACGAGGCTGATCACCACCGCAGCCCACTTGGGCACGTGGTGCCGCTGCATCCAGTTCGAGATGGGCACGAGGAGCGCCGAGATGACGATGCCGACGAGGAACGGGATGAGGATCTGGCTGAAGATCGTCATCAGCCAGATGAACAGCGCGATGACACCGACCACCACCAGGATCCGCCAGCTGAAGGCGCCGGCGATCCGCATGCCGACGGGCACGGATTCCTCGACCACCGGGTCGGGGTGTCGTTGTCCGCGGCGTGCGGATGCGGAACGCTCGAGGGCGTCCGTGGTCTTCTTCTTGCCCCAGGCCATTCGGCAAGTGTATGCGGGGCACCGGCGGAATGTTCCGGATGTGGCATACGTCCCGTCACGGTCCGGTCACGGTCGCGTCGGAGGCGCTCGGTAGGGTTCCGGCATGCCCCGTGCCACCCTCTCCGCCGCCGAGGCCCGCCGGGTGGCGCTCGGTGCCCAGGGCTTCGGTCGCCCACCGTCCGAGCAGGTCGCCACCCGGACGCTCGCCGCCACCATCGATCGTCTCGGACTCCTGCAGATCGACTCGGTGAACGTGTTCGAGCGGAGCCACTACCTCCCGCTCCACGCCCGGCTCGGCGCCTACGACAAGGCCGCACTGGACCGCATCACCCAGGTGCGCGGTGCGTCGTACGTCGAGTACTGGGCGCACGAGGCCGCGTTCGTCCCCCGAGACACGCTGCCCCTGTTCTCCTGGGCGAAGGAGGCACGCCGACGCCGGGACCTCGACCGGAGCGACTTCGCGCGCGCCAACGGTCCGCTCTTCGCCGAGCTGCTCGAGGTCCTGCGGGTCCACGGCCCGATGCCCGCGAGCGCTGTCGACCGCGACGACAACGTCCGCCGCGGTCCGTGGTGGGGCTGGAGCGACGTCAAACGGGGCCTGGAGTACCTGTTCCGTTGGGGGGACGTCGTGTCAGCCGGACGACGGGGCTTCGAGCGCGTCTACGGCCTGCCGTCGCAGGTGCTGCCCGCTGCGCTCCTGGCGGACCCGCCGTCCCGCGAGGACGCCGTCCGGACGCTCGTCGAGCACGCCGCGCGGGCGTCCGGCGTCGGCACAGTCGCGGACCTCGCGGACTACTTCCGGCTCCGGACCGACGACACCCGGTCGGCCGTCGCCGACCTCGTCGACACCGGTGCGCTCGTCCCGGTGTCCGTCGAGGGGTGGGGGCGTCCGGCCTGGATGCACGCCGCGGCGCGGGTCCCCCGACGGATCGAGGCCGACGCGGTGGTCAGCCCCTTCGACCCCGTCGTGTGGTTCCGTCCGCGTGCGGAGCGGATGTTCGACTTCCGGTACCGCATCGAGATCTACACACCCGCCGCCCGTCGCGTCCATGGCTACTACGTGCTCCCGGTCCTGCAGGACGACGGGTTGGTCGGACGCGTCGACCTCAAGAGCGACCGCCAGCGCGGCGTGCTCCGGGTGCGGACCGCGTGGGAGGAAGCGGGACGGCGGATGGACCCGGGACGCCTCGGCGCCACGCTGCTGCGAGCCGCCGCGTGGCAGGGACTCGACGGGATCGAGGTCACGGACCGAGGGACGGCCGCGGCCGCCCTGGCCGACGCACTCGGCGTCCCGTTGGTCCCGCACGAGTCCGCGGACGACCAGGAGGGGGTTGCGGCGGTCGACGAGATCCGCGCGGCTCGGTCGTCGCTCACGACCGAGCACTGATCCGCGCCGCGGGCGCGGACGGCGCCGATCGTCAGAACTGGACGCGCGGCGGCTCGGCGATCGCGGCGGGTTCGTTCGTCTCGAAGAACGCCGCCTCGGAGAACCCGCGGCTCTTCGCGAAGCTGGAGTTCGGGAACACCTTGATCTTGCTGTTCAGCTCCCGCACGCCGCCGTTGTAGGACCGCCGGGCCGACTGGATCTTGTCCTCCGTCGCGACGAGTTCGGACTGGAGCTGCAGGAAGTCCTGGCTCGACTGGAGCTGTGGGTAGCCCTCGGCGACGGAGAACACGCTCCGGAGGGCCTTCTGCATGTGACCCTCGGCACTCGACGCGGCGGTGGCGTCACCCGCGCTCAGGGTCTCGGCCCGGGCCTTCGTCACGGTGTCGAAGACCTGTCGCTCGTGGGTGGCGTAGCCCCGGACGGTGTCGACGATGGTCGGGATGAGCTCCCCGCGCCGCTGCAGCTGCACGGCGATGTCGCCCCATGCCGCGTCGACACGGCCCTTGAGCGTGACGAGGGCGTTGTAGGTCGCCCAGAGGTAGACGCCGACTGCGACCAGCACGAGCACGATCACCCCGACGACGACGAGCATCGTGATCAGACCGGTGTGCATCAGCGGGTACTCCTTCGGCGTCGGGTCGCCTCGCGTCGCTGTGCCGGGTCGGTGTGGGCGGATCGGATGATCGGCACGGGACACCGCGACAGGTGCGGACACGAGGGCGCATGTGTCCGCGTCCACTGTATCCGCGGCCGACGGCGGCCCTGGGCCCGCCGCGTCGTCTCACGGCGAATTCCCGCATTCCGCTCACCGCGCTCCCGGCACCGGATCCGGAACGTCATCCGCGCGGCGGATTGACGACCGCGCGCCGGTGACGGTGAATGGGTGCAGTGACTGCATCAGGGAATCGCACCGGCCGGGGGGCCGCTCGAGGTGGCCCCCGTGTCGGACGTGCCCTCGGCGCGGTGAGCGCGCTCGCGGCGTCGCTCGTCGTCGTCGGCGTGCTCGCGGCCCCGGCGTTCGCAGCATCCGCGTCCGCACCGTCGGCCTCCACGCCGCACACCGCGTTCCTCCCGGGGGCCGAGCGCACCGCCTCGCCGACGCCGGACCCGAACGACCAGAGCGGCCTCACCCCGTCCCCGCCGCCCACCGGTGCGTCCCCGGTCGCTCCGACGATCGACGACCCCGGCGACGTCACGAGCGCGACGGCGCGGTTCCGGGGCACCGGCACCCCGGGGGACGGCGTCCGGGTCGGCGACCCGGCGGTCCCGTCCGCCTCGGTCTGCACGTCGACGGTCGGTGCCGATGGCTCGTGGTCGTGCCTCGCCGCGGTGCGGTCCGGCCCCGGACAGGTCTTCACCGTCTTCGACACGACGAACGGCTCGCTCGTGCCCGCCGACAGCCCCGCCGTCGACGTCATCGTCCCACCGACCATCGCCGCGAGCGGTCCGACGACCGGCAGCGTCTCGGGGACGGGCACCGCAGGCGCGACCGTCACGGTCGCGCCGTCGGTCGGCTCGGTCGCGCGCACGACGACGGTCGGCCCGGACGGACGCTGGGTCCTCTCGTTCGGGTCGGGCGAGGGTGCGCTGGCGACCGGCACCTGGACGATGAGCGCGACCCAGACGGTGGGGACCGCACTCGGCTACCGGTCGGACCTCAGGAGCACCGCCTCCGTGCCGCGCACGATCACGATCGACCGGACGGCACCCGCCGCGCCCGTCATCACCGCACCGGCTCCGGGCGCCCGGGTCCGGACGCAGCCGATCACCGTCGTCGGCACCGGCGAGGACGGGGCCGTCGCGACGGTGTACATCGACGCGGAGCCGGTCTGCCAGGCGACGGTCTCCGCCGGGTCGTGGCGCTGCACCACGGCCGGAGAGAGCATCCCGGACGGCACCCGCTCCCTGGTGGCAGGACAGCGGGACGCTGCGGGGAACTTCTCGCCCGTGACGGCCCCGATCTCCCTGGCCGTCTCCGGAGCCCCGGTGGACGGCGCACCGTCCGCTGCGCCCTCGTCGCCGACGCGCTCCTCCGGGGCACCGGCACCGGGCACCTCGCCGAGTCCGGGCGCACCGTCGGCGCCCGGTTCCGGCGCCGGCGGGTCGGGATCGGGATCGACGGGTCCCGGTGGGCCGGGCGGGTCGGGCGGCGACCCCGGCCGCGCACCGGGTAACGACACCCCGACCGGATGGGCGGTCGCGACCGCGTACGACGGCGGCGTCCCGACGATCCAGGGATCGATCTCCGTCCGGACCCTGCTCCTCGTGCTCGTCGGCATCGCGAGCTTCCTGGTCCTCGTGGCCGTGCCGATCAAGCTCGTCGCACGGTCCGTCCGCGGGCGGATCGCCTGGCGTGCGGCACGGTTCACCGGCCGGAACCGGAGCGTCGCGGAACAGGCCGCCGGGGACGACGACGGGATGCCGACGTGGGCCACCGTGGCACTGGCCGTCGGGATCGCGAGCGTGCTCATGCTGCTCGGCACCGGCATCGAGCCGCAGGCCCGGTACGCCCGGCTGAGCATCGCCGTCGTCCTCGGCACGTCGGCGCTGGCGACCGGTGTCGTGCTCGCGACCCGCTGGGCTGTCGGCTCGGCCCGGACCGAGTTGCACCACCGGATCTCGCCCGTGCTGCTCGCCGCGGCGGTCGTCGCCGCGGTCGTCACCCGGAGCGCGGACCTCTCCCCCGCCCTGCTGCTCGGTGTGCTCGTCGTACCGTCCGTGCGACGTCGACCCGCCGACCCCACACGGCTCGACGCGACGCTCCGGAGCCGGAGCGCGACAGGTCGCACCGTGGTGCTCCTGGCGCTCGCGGCCATCGGGTGGGGCCTGCACAGCGCGCTCAGCATCGAGACCGGGGCACACGGGTTCTGGGGCGAGCTGACGAGCGAGTTCGCGATCACCCTGTGCGTCGGCGGCCTCGGCTCGGTCGTCACGACGATGCTGCCGATCGCACGGACGGACGGTGCTGCACTCTGGTCGACCTCGCGGACGCGGTACGCGGCACTGGCGTCCGTGGCCGTCGCCCTCGCCGTCGCGGTGTACTCCGGGACCGCCGGCACACACCTGTCGGCGCTCAGCGTCGCGGTGGCCGTCGTCGGTTGCGCGGTCGTCGGCGTCATGACCTGGACGTGGGTCCGCGTCGTCGAGCCGGTGCTCGGCGACTGACCGCCCGACGCGGTCGCCCGACCCGGTCGCGACACGCCGCGACGGCCGCCGGACGCGGTCGCCCGACCCGGTCGCCAGACCCGGTCGCCAGACGCCGCGACGGCCGCCGGACGTGACGACCACCGCCGGGCCCGCACCGTGCCTCCCGTCCGGCCCCACCCGCCGCACCACCGCCGGAGCCGCGCGATACGCTGCGATCGGTGCGCCGGAGCACGCCGCTGCATCGCCGAACCGCAGACCTGAGACCCTGCAGACCCGCTGACCCGCTGGAGCGCGCATGACCACCGAGATCCCCGCAACCACCGCCGTGCCCTACGACGCCACCCGGTTCCGCACCGTGTTCGAGGGCAGCTACACGTACGCGAACGGCTTCGCCCGGAACGTGCACCGGTTCGCCGGACGTCCGGCGCTCCGGGACCCGTCGACGGACCGTTCGTGGACCTACGCGGAGCTCGGCGACGCGGTCGACCGGATCGGCGGCTGGCTGCTCCGGCACGGCGCGGCCCGTGGGTCGGTCGTGATGGTCGAGCTCTTCAACGGCCCGGAGTTCGCGATGCTGTACCTGGCGTGCCACCGGGTCGGCGCGGTGTTCTCGCCGACGAACTTCCGGCTCGCCCCGGCCGAGGTCGCACACATCGTCGACGACTCCGCCCCCGTCGTGTTCGTGTCCGACGTCGCGCGCGCCACCGAGACCGCCGAGGCGCTCGGCCTCGCCCGACACACCCCGGACCACCTCGTGACGGTGGGCGACCCCGCCGACGCCGCGACGACGGTCCCCGGCGCCGTCGGCTTCGACGACCTGCTCGCGGCCGACCCGGTCACCCACCTGGAACTCACCGAGGCCGAGGAACGATCGCCCCGGAGCACCTACGACGAGACGACCCGCCTCTACACCTCCGGCACCACCGGGCGTCCGAAGGCCGTCCCGCTGCCGAGCCTCGTGGAGGTGCTCAGCGCGCACGACGTCATCATGCACTTCCCGCTCACCCCGTTCGACAAGACCCTCAACATGTCGCCGCTGTTCCACCGCGGTGGCCTGTACTCCGGCGGCCCGAACCCCGTGTTCTACGTCGGCGCGGAACTCACCACCCTGCGGCACTTCGACGCCGACACCGTGCTCGACCTCGTCGCGTCCGAGCAGCTGACGTTCCTCATCGGTGCGCCGACGAACCTCGTCCAGCTCGCCGACGCGCAGGAACGGGCACCGCGGGATCTCAGCTCGCTGCACGGGATCGTCACGATGGGTGCGCCACTGGACCGCGCCGCTGCGCTCCGGTTCCAGACGCTCCTCACGCCCCGGATCTTCAACGGGTACGGCACGACGGAGACCTTCTGGAACACGTTCCTGCGGCCCGAGGACTTCCCGGACGGCGCCGGGTCGACCGGCAGGGCGTCGACGGACGACGACGTCGCGGTCGTGCAGGTGTACCAGGACCGGCTCGCCAGCCCGTCCGACACCGTCGCCAAGGACGGCACCGAGATCGGCGAGTTCGCAGTCCGCACCGTGAAGTCGGGGTACTCGTACCGGAACCCGACGCTCGAGCGGGAGAAGTTCGCCAAGGGCTGGTTCTACCCCGGGGACCTCGCGACGTGGGACGAGCACGAACGCGTCACCATCGTCGGCCGCAAGGACGACATGATCATCTCCGGCGGCGAGAACGTCCACCCGGTCCAGGTCGAAGCCGTGCTCCAGGAACACCCTGGGGTCGCGGACTCGGTCGTCGTCGGCGTCCCGGACGAGCGCTGGGGTCAGGTCGTCACGGCGTACGTGGTCCGTCGCGGGTCCGGACTGCCCGCGGACGACCAGGACGCCGCCGCCGTCCTCGAGCAGTTCATGGGGTCGCACCTCGGGCTCGCCCGGTACAAGCGTCCGCGGCGCTACCGGTTCGTCACGGAGCTGCCGTACAACGCGACCGGCAAGAAGGTGCACTACATCGCGACGGAGACCGCGGCGGCGGACCAGGCGGCGGGCCGGCTCATCGCCCCGTAGTCACGCGTCGGTCTGGAGGCACTGGGTCCCGTCCGCCCCGGCGCTCCGCTCCGCATGTGGGGCTTCGATGCCCCGTCGTGCGGGAGTGCCCCCGCGGCGCGTGCTCGTGCTCGTGCTCGTGCTCGTGCTCGTGCTCGTGCTCGTGCGGGCGTGTACCCCCGGCGGGACTCGAACCCGCAACTCAGCGATTTTAAGTCGCACGCCTCTGCCAGTTGGGCCACGGGGGCGGACGCCACCAGCCTACTGAGCCGGGCCTCCGGGGCGGACGCACCCTGCGCCTCCCGTCCTGTGTCGCAGCGCGAGTGAGCAGCAATCGTCGGGTCCGTGCGTCGGACTCAACGATTGCTGCTCACTCGGCCGTGCGGGCCTGGGTCACTCGACCGCGCAGGCCTGGGTCACTCGGCCGTGACGCTCTCCGCGGCCGGGTCCGCTGCCGGCGCGGCCTTCTTCGCGGCCGGCTTGCGGGCCGGCGCTTTCTTGACCGGGGTGTCGCCGGTGGCAGGCGTCGCGGCCTTCCCCTTGGCCGGGGTCGCAGCCTCGGCCTTCGCCTTGTCGGTGGCCTTGTCCTCGGCGGACTTGTCGGCCGGGGTGGCGTAGGCGGGCCCCGTCGTCGAGGCGTCCGACGGCGAACCGGACTCGGGCTGAGCGGGCTTCGGGCGGGACGCGAACGCCTCGAACGCCGCGCGCGGGGTCTCGCGGTCGTCGAGCGAGACGATGTCGCGACCGAGGAACATGCCACCGACCCAGTCGCCGACCACGCGCCACTTGCGTTCCCACGACGGCATCGCCAGGCCGTGGTACCCGCGGTGCGCGCCCCAGGCGAGGAAGCCCTTCATCGCGAACTTGCCCGACTGGAACACACCGATGCCGACACCGAGGCCCGCGACGGCGCCCAGGTTCTCGTGCTTGTAGTCCTGCGGGGTCTCGCCGCGGAGGGTCGCCACGACGTTCTTCGCGAGCTGCTTGCCCTGTCGGACCGCGTGCTGCGCGTTCGGGACGCACATCCCGCCGACGCCGCCACCGGTGAGGTCCGGCACGGCCGCGACGTCGCCGCAGGCCCACGCACCCTCGACCACGCCGTCGTCGTCGACGACGCGGAGGTCGGGCTGGACGCGGATGCGGCCGCGGGGCTCGAGCGGGAAGTCGGTGCCCTTGACCATCGGGTTCGCCATGACACCAGCGGTCCAGATGATGAGGTCGGACTCGACCGTGATCTTGTCGCCCTCCTTCGGCGCCATCTCGCAGACGCCGCCGACGGCCGACGCGAGCTGCGTGTCGAGGTGGACGTCCGCTCCGCGCTGCGCGAGGTTCTTCAGCACCCAGTGGCTGGTCTCGAGGGAGACCTCGGGCATGATGCGACCCATCGCCTCGACCAGGTGGAAGTGCGTGTCGTCGAACGAGATCTGCGGGTAGTTCTTGAGGAGCGCGGTCGCGAAGGAGCGGAGCTCGGCGAAGATCTCGATGCCCGCGAACCCGCCACCGACGACCACCACGGTGAGGAGACGGTCCCGTTCCGGGCCGGCCGGGAGGTTCGCCGCCTTCGCGAAGTTCGTGAGGAGCTTGTCACGGATCGCCGCGGCCTCCTCGATGGTCTTGAGGCCGATCGCCTCGTCCGCGACGCCCGGGATCGGGAAGGTCCGCGAGACCGCGCCCGCCGTCATGACGACGGTGTCGTAGGTCTCCTCCCACGGTTCGCCCACCGACGGCGTGATCGTGGCGGTCTTCGTCGCGTGGTCGACCTTCGTGACCTTGGCCGTGACGACCTTGGTCTTCGTGAGGTGGCGGCGGAGCGCGACGACCGCGTGACGCGGCTCGATCGACCCGGCGGCGACCTCTGGCAGGAACGGCTGATAGGTCATGTACGGCAGTGGATCGACCACCGTGACCTCGGCTTCGCCCGCACGGAGCCACTTCTCGAGCTTCCATGCGGTGTAGAAACCGGCGTATCCGCCGCCGACGATGAGGATCTTGGGCACGTGGTTGATCTCCTTGAGTGGGGGTTTGCCGCGAATCAACTTACCCCTCCGCGGCGCTCCGCCCGATTCCGGCGTCATCGAGGACGTCGTACGTCGGGCAGTCGCAGCGGGCGGGGCTCCATGAGCAGCGCTCGAGGGCGAGGTCGCCGATCGGGTTCACTCCGGGGCCGGCGGCGAGGCTGTGTCCGACGAGCGCGTGCAGGCACTTGACCCGTGTGGGCATGCCACCGGCGCTCACGCCGTCGATCTCCGCGACGTGCTCGATCGACTCGCGGTCGGCGAGGTACGCCTCGTGTGCATGTCGGTAGGCCGCGGCCACGCCGGCGTCGTCGCCGATGTCGTCGCCGGCGTCGGCGTCGGCGTCGAGGAGGAGGGCGGCGAGCTCGGGCATGACCTGCGTCGCCTCGAGGGTGCTCACCGCGGCGGTCGCGGCCGGGTGCGTCAGGTAGTAGAGCGTCGGGAACGGCGTTCCGTTGCCGAGACGGGGCTTCGTGGCGACGACCGTCGGCGCGCCGCAGACGCATCGCGCGGGGATCCCGATGACGTCGCGCGCCGGACGACCGAGCTGCGCGGAGACGATCATCACGTCGCGCTCGGAGGGCGGGTCGAACGGAGGAGTGGCCACGGGACGACCAGCCTACCGGACGGGCGGCTGCCGCAGCACTCGTGGCCGTCGGCTACTTGCCGGTGCCGGTCCCGGTGACCTCGGGCGCGATGAGCTTCGACGCGGTCTGGTCCGACAGCCCGGACCTGAGGACCGACGACAGCATGCCGGAGACCCAGTCCACCTTGGGCGTCTGCAGCGTGGTGCTGACGGGGGTCCCGGCGTCGGTCGTCACGGCCCCGCCGGTGCCGTCACCCGTTGCTGCTCTGTCGCCGCCCGCCGTGGCGCCCATCACGAGGTAGCTCGTCTCCCCCGGGTAGACGTACAGCAGGCGGTCGCGGGCCTGCGCCTCGATGTAGGCCGGGTCGTCCCAGCGGGCGACGTCCTTCTTCTTCGTGGTGACGTCCTGGCGCGCAGCGGCGACCTGGGCTCTGGCCACGGCGATCTCCTGCTGCTGCTGGATGAGGGTCCGGAGGCTCGGAGCGAGGACCACGACGAACAGCACGATGATGCCGAGCATGACGACGCTGAACCCGGAGAAGCGCATGTTGCGGAGCCAGCCGGACTGGGCCGTGCCGGTCGCGGGGAGCGACACGGGCACACGGCGGACGCGGGGCTTCGGGGACGACATGCAACGACGATAACCCGGGCCGACTCGGAGTCGGCGCAGCGGCGCGGCCGGGCAGCCGATCGGCGGCGACGACGCCCAGGGCGGCACCGGTCCCCGTCCCCGGCGCCCTGACCCCCCGGCCCCCCGGCTCCCCGGCTCCCCGATCGAGAACGCACGAACCTGCTGTCCGGCAGCATGCCGACTGCAACTCTGTGCATTCTCGACGCGGGGGCGCGGGTGGCCGCGGGTGGGCCCGGGTGGCCGCGGGTGGGCCCGGGTGGCCGCGGGCGGGCGCGGGTGGCCGCGCCTGTGCCCCGGACTACAGGTGCGCGCTCCGCGGGAAGGCCGAACGACCGGCGTAGACCGCTGCGTCGCCCAGTTCTTCCTCGATGCGGAGCAGCTGGTTGTACTTGGCGACCCGATCCGACCGCGCCGGAGCACCCGTCTTGATCTGTCCGCCGTCGACCGCGACCGCGAGGTCGGCGATCGTCGTGTCCTCGGTCTCGCCGGACCGGTGGGACAGGATCGCGGTCATGCCGTTGCGCTGCGCGAGCGACACGGCATCGAGCGTCTCGGTGAGCGTCCCGATCTGGTTCACCTTGACCAGGATCGAGTTGGCGGCCTTCAGCTCGATGCCCTTGGCGAGGCGCGTGGGGTTCGTGACGAAGAGGTCGTCACCGACGATCTGCAGCTTGTCGCCGAGCTGTGCGGTCAGGTGCGACCACCCGGCCCAGTCGTCCTCGTCGAGGGGGTCCTCGATCGTGACGAGCGGGAAGTCGTTCGCGATGCCGACGAAGTACTCGGTGAACTCCTCGCTGGAGAGCTGCTTGCCTTCGAACGAGTACTTGCCGTCCGAGAAGAACTCCGAGGATGCGACGTCGAGGCCGAGAGCGATGTCGGTGCCGGGCTTGAAGCCGGCCTTCTCGATCGCGGCGACGAGGAACTCGAGCGCGGCACGGTTCGATGCGAGCTCCGGGGCGAACCCGCCTTCGTCGCCGAGGCCGGTCGCGAGACCCTGCTTCTTCAGCTCGCCCTTCAGGGCGTGGTACGTCTCGACACCCCAGCGAAGTGCTTCGGAGAAGGAGGCCGCACCGTAGGGCACCAGGAAGAACTCCTGGATGTCGACGTTCGTGTCGGCGTGCGCGCCGCCGTTCACGACGTTCATGAGCGGCACCGGGAGGGTGTGCGCGTTCGGGCCGCCGAGGTAGCGGAAGAGCGGCAGGTCGGCCGAGTCCGCCGCAGCGCGGGCGGTCGCGAGCGAGGCGCCGAGGATGGCGTTCGCCCCGAGGCGCGACTTGTTCTCGGTGCCGTCGAGCTCGATGAGCGCAGCGTCCACGAGGCGCTGGTCGGTCGGGTCGAAGCCTTCGAGTGCCGGACCGATCTCGTCGAGCACGGCGTCGACGGCCTTGAGCACGCCCTTGCCGCCGTAGCGCTTGGCGTCACCGTCGCGCAGCTCGTAGGCCTCGAACGCACCGGTCGACGCGCCGGACGGGACGAGCGCTCGCGACACCACGCCGTCGTCGAGGAGCACCTCGACCTCGACGGTCGGGTTGCCTCGGGAATCGAGGACTTCACGGGCTCCTACGGCGTCGATCAGTGCCACTGGGTACTCCTAACGAAGGTTGTTGTGGATCGGACCAATCCGGGATCGATCCTAGCGAGCGCCGGATGGCCGGGCCTCCCGATGACGACCACTGGGGAGAACTGCCGACCACGCGATCGCTGCCGGCGCGGTCAGGACAACGGACGGAACTCGAGCTCGTCCGTGTCCGTGGCGGTGACCGTGGCGAAGGCACCGTAGCCATCCGCCGCGAGGCCGGCGAGCAAGTTCTTCATGTTCTTGGTCCGTCGCTCGAGCCGGACGCGACCGTGCGCTGCCATCACGGACCGCTTGACTGCCGCCAGACGTGCCGGTTCGACGTCGCGGTCGTACACGAGCGCGACGGCGTCGGTGGTGTCCGCGTCGGCGACCGACACGAGGTCGACGAGCCGTTCGAACCCGAGCGAGAACCCGACCGCGGGGACGTCCTGCCCGAGGAACCGGCCGATCATCCCGTCGTAGCGCCCACCGCCGCCCAGGCTGTAGGCGAAGTCAGGGTGCGCGACCTCGAAGATCGTGCCCGTGTAGTACCCCATCCCCCGCACGAGCGTCGGGTCGAACCGGAGGTCCATGTCGGGCACGGCCGCCCGGAGCGACTCGAGCGCCCCGAACGCGTCGGCGTCGAGCCACGGCGCTCCCGCGACGGCGTCCCAGTCGGCGGTCGCCAGGGTCTCGAGCGTCCCGCGGAGCTCTGCCGCGTCCCGCCCGGTGAGGCTCGGCAGACCGACGAGCTGCTCGGCGACACCGGACGCGCCGATCTTGTCGAGCTTGTCGATCTCGACGAGAGCCCGTCCGGCGTCGTCGTCCGCGACCCCCCACGACGCGAGCATCCCGGCGAGGATCCGCCGGTCGTTGATGCGGACGAAGGTCCCGCGCACGCCGAGCGCGGCGAGGGCGTCCGCGGTCGCCTGCAGGAGCTCGATCTCGGCGAGCTGCCCGGGCTCCCCGAGGATGTCGATGTCGCACTGCACGAACTGGCGGTAGCGGCCTCGCTGGGGTCGCTCGGCCCGCCACACCGGCGCGATCTGGACGGCTCGGAACACCGCCGGCAGCTCCGCGCGGTGGCTCGCGTAGAAGCGAGCGAGGGGGACGGTGAGGTCGAACCTGAGTCCGAGGTCGGCGAGTTCGAGCGCGGTCTCCGCGCCATGCAGGTCCGCGGTCGTCAGCCCACGGCGCATGACGGCGAACGCGAGCTTCTCGTTGTCGCCGCCGAGGCCGGCGTGCAGCCGCGACGAGTCCTCGACCACCGGGGTCTCGATCTCGTCGAAGCCGTGGTGTGCGTAGACGTCCCGGATGACCCCGAGCGTGTGCTCGCGGCGTGCCTTCTCGGCAGGGAGGAAGTCCCGCATCCCGCGGGGGGCCGTCACGAGCGTCGCCATGTCCCCATCCTGACAGAACGTGGGGTTGCGTCCCGTCCGATCCATTGATACATTGAACACACAACAACAACTTCGGTTCGCGGGACGCCTGATCCGTCCTCGAACCGATCGCGGGAACGGCATGCTGCAGTTCGTCCCCGCGGTTCGAGCGGACATCAACACGGCGTACCTCCCCTGGACGCCGTGGTCCGTTCAACGGGTGCCCTGCTTTTTCGGGTTAGCAGGGCACCCACCTCCCCACGGTCCGGCTTGCATCCCTGCGCCGGGCCGTGGGGACTCTCGTCCTGCACTCCCCGCTCGGCCCGCTCCCCTCCACCGGGCCAGGGGTCCCGTCTCGCGCGACCCGGCTGCCCACCCGCCGGGTCGCGTGGCCCACCCGCAGAGTCGCGCGGCCCACCCGCACAGTCGCGCGCGGCTCTGCGCGTGGCCCACCCGCAGAGTCGCGCGGCCCACCCGCACAGTCGCGCGCGGCTCACCCGCCGGGTCGCGCGGCCCACCCGCACAGTCGCGCGCGGCTCACCCGCCGGGTCGCGCGGCCCACCCGCACATTCGCGCGGCTCACCCGCCGGATCGCGCGGCCCACGCCACTCGCAACCCGGGCGACCATCCGGGCTCAGCTGCGCTCGGACGCCCTCGCCTGCTCCTCGTACACCGCCACGGCCGCCCGGAGACTCGCCACCGGGTCGATCCCCGCCGCACGAGCCGCCGCGATCCGGGCGAGCTCCGCCGCACCCCATCCCGGGTCGACCGCGCCGCGCCCGTCCGCACCGCCCGTCACTCCCGGCCTGACGGCGGCACCTGCGAGCTCGGACGTGACCCGGTCGAGCGGCCCCGCCCCGAGCCCGTGTTCCTCGGCCCGTTCGAGCAGCTTCACGGCACGCTCGAGCGGCGGCATCGCGTGCGGGACCCCGTCGAACGCACTCGTCCGCGACGCCTTCTCGGACGCCTTCGCCGCGCGCCACACCCGGACGACCTCCTCGAACGTGTCGGCGCGTTCGTCCCCGAAGACGTGCGGGTGACGATGGACCATCTTCGCCCGGACGTGCTCGGCCACGTCGCCGAGGTCGAACGCTCCGGAACGCTCTGCGATCCCGGCGTGCAGGACGACCTGGTACAGGACGTCGCCGAGCTCCTCCAGGATGTCCGCCGGGTCGTCGGCGTCGATCGCGTCGACGAGTTCGTAGGACTCCTCGACGGCGTAGGTCGCGAGCGAGGCGTGCGTCTGCGCACGGTTCCAGACGCACCCTCCGGGATCGAGGAGCTGGTCGACGACGTCAACGAGGGCGAGCACGGCGGACGACGACTGGGCGGCGGTCATGCCCCATCGTCGCACCGGACCCACCGGACCCGCCGGACCCGCCGGACCCACCGGACCCACCGGACCCACCTGACCCGCCGTCCCGCCGGACCCGCCGGACCCGCCGCACCCATCGCACCCATCGCACCCACGGCATCCGGAGCCACGTCCGGTATCGTGCACACCGGCGCGTCGGGAAGTCTGGTCGACATCAGACCTCGTCGAACCTGATCATCGGAGCCCCATGCCCGCTCTCCTCCGCTCCGAGCGGTTCAGTGCGATCGCACTGCTCGTCGCCGCCGTCGTCGGACTCGTGGTCGCGAACTCACCGCTCGGCCCCGGTCTCGAGGAGGGCCTCGCGTTCCACACCCCGTGGGGCATGATCGGACTCGACCTGTCCATCGCGCACTGGATCAGCGACGGTCTGCTCGCGGTCTTCTTCTTCTCGGTCGCGATCGAGCTGAAGCACGAGCTCGTCGTCGGTCAGCTCTCGAACCCGCGAACGGCGGCGATCCCGGCGATCGCGGCCGTCGGCGGCGTGCTGGTCCCGGCCGGGATCTACCTGCTCGTGACGCAGGGCTCCGGGTTCGAGCACGGCTGGCCGGTCCCGACGGCGACGGACATCGCGTTCGCCCTCGGGATCCTTGCCATCTTCGGCACCGGGCTGCCGTCGACGATCCGGGTGTTCCTCCTGGCCCTGGCGGTCCTCGACGACCTCATCGCGATCGTCATCATCGCCGTGGTGTTCGCGCACGACACCGACTTCTGGGCGCTCGGCGGCGCCGTCGTCGCACTCGGGGTGTTCTGGGCGCTCGCCCGCCGACTCCGGACGGGCCGGGAGCGCATGGGCAGGAGCCAGGCGGTGCTCGTCGCGGCCCTCGTCGTGGTCGGACTCGTCAGCTGGTGGCTCGTGTACCACTCCGGCGTGCACGCGACCATCGCCGGGGTCGCGCTCGGGCTCCTCCTCCCGCGGAGGCCGGGGCATCTGGCGTACGACCGGATCGAACCGTTCTCGAACGCGATCGTGCTCCCGGTGTTCGCGTTCGCCGCTGCGGCCGTCACGATCCCCAGCGTCGGGATCGGCGAGCTGTCCCCGACGTTCTTCGCGATCGTGCTCGCGCTCCCGGTCGGCAAGGTGATCGGCATCACGCTGTTCGGCGGGATCGCGTCCCGGCTCGGACGCGCGCCGGATCGTCCGACGCTCGGGCTCGGGTCCGTCGCGGCGGTCGGGGTCCTCGGGGGGATCGGGTTCACGGTGTCGCTGCTCATGAACGAGCTCGCGTTCGCCCGGAACGAGGAGATCGTCGACGAGGGCACCCTCGCCGTCCTCGTCGGCTCGGGGATCGCGATGGTCGGCTCCGCGATCGTCGTGTCGCTGTTGGCTCGCCACACCCGGCGGGTCGCCGACGCGACCACGTGACGGACGGGAGGGACGGGTCGGCCCCGCACCGTCCCTCCAGTCCGGCAGGTGGCGCGCCCGGCACCCACGCCGAGATCGCAGGACACGCCGTCTGCAGACGGACCCACGCGGCGTGTCCTGCGATCCCGATGACCGGCGGGCGGCGTCGCGGGGTGGCGCGGCGCAGCGCGGCGCGGCGCGGCGCAGGGCGGGGCGCCGCGCGGCGCAGGGCGGGGCGCCGCGCGGCGCCCTACGCGGCGGAGGCCTCCGCCGCGACCGAGGCGCCGTAGATCGCGGTGAGGATCCCCTCGGTCCAGACGATGAGCTCCTCGTCCGGCAGGGGCTCGCCGTTCGTGCGCGGCATCGGGATCGCGGTCGCGTTCTGCTGCGCGAACCACCGGGCCCCCGGGTACATCCGCTGCAGTCGGACCTGTGCCGAGTCCGCGAGCTCCTTGCCCGCCACACGGAGGTTCGAGCCCATCACGACGACGTCCGACAGCCCCACCTGCTGTGCCATCCGACGGAGCTTGGAGACCTCGATGAGGGTGCTCACCGGCAGCGGCGGGGCTCCGTAGCGGTCGGTCATCTCGTCGAGGACCATCGTGATCGCGGTGTCCTGGGCGGACGGCGACGATGCCGCCGAGAGCTTCTGGTACGCCTCGAGCCGGAGCCGCTCGCTCTCGACGTACTCCTCCGGGATGCGGGCGTCGACGGGGAGCTCGAGCCGCAGTTCAGTCTGGCCTTCGGCGACGTCGCCGCGGAACTGTCCGACCGCCTCGCCGATCATCCGGAGGTACAGGTCGAACCCGACGCCGGCGATGTGCCCGGACTGCTCGCCGCCGAGCAGGTTCCCGGCGCCGCGGATCTCGAGGTCCTTGAGTGCGACCTGCATGCCCGCGCCGAGCTCGTTGTTGGCGGCGATGGTCTCGAGGCGGTCCTGCGCGGTCTCGGAGAGCGGCTTGTCGGCGTCGTAGAGGAAGTACGCGTACCCGCGTTCCCGTCCGCGACCGACCCGGCCACGGAGCTGGTGCAGCTGCGAGAGGCCGTACTTGTCGGCGCGGTCGATGATGAGGGTGTTCGCGTTCGCGATGTCGAGCCCGGTCTCGATGATCGTCGTCGACACGAGGACGTCGAACCGCCGCTCCCAGAAGTCGACCATGACCTGCTCGAGCGTCGACTCGGCCATCTGGCCGTGGGCGACGGCGATCCGGGCTTCCGGGACGATCTCGGCGAGGTGCGCGGCGGTGCCCTGGATGTCCTTGACGCGGTTGTGCACGTAGAACACCTGGCCCTCGCGCAGCAGCTCGCGGCGGATCGCGGCCGCGACCTGCATGTCGGACTGCGGACCGACGAACGTGAGGATCGGGTGGCGGTCCTCCGGCGGGGTGGCGAGGGTCGACATCTCGCGGATGCCGGTCACCGCCATCTCGAGCGACCGCGGGATCGGCGTCGCACTCATCGCGAGGACGTCGACGTTCGTCCTGAGCTTCTTGAGCTGATCCTTGTGCTCGACGCCGAACCGCTGTTCCTCGTCGATGATGACGAGCCCGACGTCCTTGAACTGGACGCCCTGCGACAGGATCCGGTGCGTGCCGATGACGATGTCGACCGTGCCGTCGAGCAAGCCCGCGATGGTCTCCTTCGACTCCTTCTCGGACTGGAACCGGCTGAGCGCCCGCAGGTGCACCGGGAACCCGGCGAAGCGCTCCTGGAACGTCTCCATGTGCTGGCGGACGAGCAGTGTCGTCGGCACGAGCATCGCGACCTGCTTGCCGTCCTGCACGGCCTTGAACGCCGCACGGACCGCGACCTCGGTCTTGCCGTAACCGACGTCGCCGGAGAGCAGACGGTCCATCGGGATCGGGCTCTCCATGTCGGCCTTGATCTCGTCGATCGTCGTCAGCTGGTCGGGCGTCTCGGCGAACGGGAACGCCTCCTCCAGCTCGCGCTGCCACGGTGTGTCCGGACCGAACGCGTGCCCCTTGCTCGCCATGCGCGCGGAGTACAGCTTGACGAGCTCGACCGCGATGTCGCGGACGGCCTTCCGCGCCTTGCCCTTGGCCGCCGCCCAGTCGCTCCCGCCCATCTTCGACAGCGCCGGCGACTCACCGCCCACGTAGCGGGAGAGCTGGTCGAGCTGGTCGGTCGGCACGTACAGCTTGTCGCCCGGGTACCCGCGCTTCGACGGCGCGTACTCGAGCACGAGGTACTCGCGGCTCGTCTTCAGCGCGTTGCGGCCTCCGCTCGAGACCTCGCGGGAGGTCAACTCGAGGAACTTGCCGATGCCGTGCGTGGTGTGCACGACGACGTCGCCGGCCTTGAGCTGCAGCGGGTCGACGACGTTCTTCCGCCGGCTCGCGAGCTTCTTGACCTGACGGGCGCCCTGCTGCGCGGTGCGACCGTAGAACTCGGCCTCGGACAGGACGACGAGTCGCGGGTCGGTGACCATGAACCCGTGCTCGACGCTCGCCGTGGTGACGAGCACGACGCCCGGCTGCGGGGGCTCGTCGACGGCCTGGGCGCGGGCATCGGCACCGGCATCGACGAGGACCTGGACCGCGCGGTCCACGAGCCCGGTGCCCTGCGCGGTGACGACGACCGCCCAGCCGTCCTTGGCGAGGTCGACGACGTGGTCGACGGCGCCGTCCGCACTGCCGGCGAAGCTCGGGACGTTCTCCGCGGGGACTCGGATGTAGTCGCCCGCGGCCGCCACGGCGTCGGCGATGGCCTGCTGCGCCTGTGCGGCCACCGCGGCGGCGTCGGCACTGGGCTCGACCTCGAGGTCCGCACCACTGTCGAACGGCGAGACCGTCCACCAGACCCGGTCGCCCTTCGACGCCTTCAGCGCACCGAGCGACAGGAAGTTCCCGGCGTCGAGGTCGATCGGAGCCTGCGCGCCCGCGACCGCGGCACTCCACGCCGCCTCGAGGAACTCCTGGTTCGTGTCGGCGAGGCTCTTCGCCCGCGCCGTGACCCGCTCCGGTGAGAACACCGCCACGGTCGCGCTCGTCGGCAGGTAGGTGGTCACCGGGACGAGCCGGTCGACGAGCGCTGGAGCGAGGGACTCCATGCCCTCGACCGGGATGCCCTCGGCGACCTTGGCGAGCATCGGTCCGAGGTTCGGGAACTCGTGGAGCATCTCCCGGGCACGCTGGCGGACACCCTCGGAGAGCAGGAGCTCGCGACTCGCAGTGAGTGTCACCTGGCCGAGGTCGTCGTCCGTGGAACGCTGGTCGGCGACGCTGAACGCCTTGATGCCGTCGATCTCGTCGCCGAAGAAGTCGATGCGCACCGGGTGGTCCGCCGTCGGCGGGAAGACGTCCAGGATGCCGCCACGAACGGCGAACTCACCGCGCCGGGACACGAGGTCGACGCGCGCGTAGGCGAGGTCGACGAGCTGCGACGCGAGGTCGGAGAGGTCGTTGCCACGCGAGTTCGTGCGGAGCACCAGCGGAGCGAGCGCCGTGATGTTGTCGGCGATCGGCTGCAGGGCGGCGCGGACGCTCGCCACGACGACGATCGGGGTCGGGGTCTCGCCCGCGTCGAGTGCCGCCTGGAAGTCCGCCAGCCGACGGAGGGTCGCGATCCGGGTGCCGACCGTCTGCGCGCTCGGGCTGAGACGTTCGTGCGGCAGGGTCTCCCACGCCGGGAACTCGAGGACGTCGGCGTCGGGCGCGTAGCAGTGCACGGCGTCCCGCACGGCCTCGGCCTCACGCCCGGTCGCCGTCACGACGAAGGTGCACTGCGGGCCGTTCCGCTCCGCGAGCAGCGCCGCCAGGAGCGGGACGCGCAGGCCGTCGACCACCGAGAAGTCGGCATCGCGGTTCGCGGCACGGAGCACGCGATCGAACGCGGAGGCGCGCGAGAGCGCAGAGATGATGCCCGAGATCGTCACTGTTCCGATGGTACCGGGACCGACCGACAGCCGGACGGGAGGCGGGGTGCGGGCTGGCGCCGTCCCTCCGGTGCGGAGGCGGGTTCCGCTGAACGCCACCTTGGCCGCTTCGCGCAGAGGTGCGCACTGCGCCGAGCGGCCAACGTGGTGTTTTGCGGGGCGGGGGGGGGGGCGGGGTCAGGCGGGGGCGTGGAAGCGCTGCTGCGCGGCCGTCAGGCCGTCGGTCGCGATGGCCTCCACCGCATCCGCGGCCTCGGCGAGCAGGATCGGGAGGCTCTTCTTCTCGGTCGGGGTGAAGTCCCGCAGCACGAAGTCCGCGGCATCCTGCCGGCCCGGGGGACGGCCGATGCCGACCCGCACACGGGCGAACTCGTTCGTGCCGGTCGCCTTGATGATGTCGCGGAGACCGTTGTGGCCGCCGTGCCCGCCGTTCCCCTTGAGCCGGAGCGTGTCGAACGGCAGGTCGAGTTCGTCATGGACCACGACGAGCTCGGCAGGGGTCAAGCTGTAGAACTGGAGCAGCGCGGCGACGGGCCCGCCCGAGGTGTTCATGAACGACGACGGTTTCGCGAGGACGAGCCTCGGGCCGCCGGGTGCGGGTGCGGTCCGCCCCTCCGCGACGAGCGCTGGGGTCTTGTGCTTCTTGAACGTCGCACCCAGCCGGGGGGCGAGTTCGTCGAGGACCATCTGGCCGACGTTGTGGCGATTGCCGGCGTAGCCGGGCCCGGGGTTCCCGAGCCCGACCACGAGCAGCATGCGGTCAGCCACGAACGTCAGCCAGACAGTCTCGTCGGAACGGGTTACTCGGTCGCGTCGCCCGAGCCGGGCTCGTTCGCTTCGCCCTCGGCACCGGCTTCGGCGCCGGCCTCGAGCGAGGCTTCGTCGGCGGCGTCGTCGTCCGCGGTGCCACGCGGGGTCACGATGGAGACGACGAGCGCCTCGGCGTCGGTCTCGAGCTCGGCGCCGTCCGGCAGGGTGATCTCGCCGGCGTGGATCTGCGTGCCGTCCTCGAGGCCTTCGACGTCGACGACGAGACGCTCCGGGATGGCGGTGGCGTCGACGAGGAGGGACAGGGTCGACTCCTCCTGCACGTGGATGGTGCCGGCGAAGGACTCGCCCTCGACGTGCACGGGGACGTCGACGGTGACCTTCTCGCCACGACGGACGACGACCAGGTCGATGTGCTCGATGATCTGGCGCACCGGGTCGCGCTGGACGTCCTTGACGAGGGCGAGCTGCGCGGCGCCGTCGATGTCGAGGTCGATGATCGCGTTCGCCTTGCGGACGACCAGCATTGTCTCGTGCCCGGGCAGCGAGACGTGCTGCGGCTCGGTGCCGTGCCCGTAGATGACGGCGGGGATCTTGTCGGCGGCGCGGATCTTGCGCGCGGCGCCCTTCCCGAAGGTGGTGCGGAGCTCCGCGGAGAGCTTGTTGTGGTCGGCCATGGTGGTGCCTCCTCGTGGGGACGACCCGTGGAGGTCGCCGATCGGTCAGTGGTGTGTCAACTCGAACGCATGACAGCGCGAGGAAAGCTCCCAGTACTGGGCCGGTTCTCCCTACCGCGTCGATCACGGCCGCGCTCGCGCACGACCCTCGCCGAAGTCCAGTCGTCAACTGTACCGCATCCGTCCCGCCCGCCGGGCTCGACTGCGGCGGGCGGCCGTCGGTCGTCGGTCGTCCGGTCGCCGGCCGTCGGTCGTCGGTCGTCCGGTCGAGAATCCGGCGATGCGGGGTGCGGGCTCGGCACGACTCCGGTTCTTTGCATCCTCGGCGGGGACCCGGGGACCCGGGGGCGTCAGGACAGGAACGCGTCGATGCGCTCGAAGGTGACGTCGGGGCGCTCCAGGTGCGGCAGGTGCCCGGCCCGCTCGACGACCTCGAACCGGGCGCCCGGGATCCCCGCCGCGACGACCCGTCCGTACGCCGGGGTGCCGATCCGGTCACTCGCACCCCACAGCACCAGCACGGGGACGTCGATCCGTGCGAGCTTGCCGAGGAGCTCGGGGTCGTCACTGGCGATCGCGGCCATGGTGCGGCCGTTCCCCTGCTGGATCGCGCGCTGATGCTCGGACAAGCCGGCCGGATCGACGTACCCGCGCTCCGGATCGTGCCACGCCGCCTCCGCGAGCCCCCGGGCGTCGAGTGCGAAGAAGTCGGCGAGCGGCTCCCCCTCGACGACGGCCCCGACCCCGTCGATGTCGACGACGGCCCCGACGACGCCCGCGAACCGTGGGCTCTCCGCCGCCTGCAGTGCCATCTCGAGCGCGAGCCACCCGCCGATCGAGGACCCGACGAGCACGACGTCGCGTTCGCCGCGGTCGACGAGGAGCTCGAGGTACGCGGTCGCGAGTGCGGCGACCGAGTCGATGGACTCCGGCCGGACGGTGCCGTCCCACCCCGGGTGCGTCGGTGCGAGGACGTGCATGTCGTCGGCGAGGTGCTCGACGATGGTCGCGACGGTCCGGGGTCCGCCGCCGCCGTGCAGGACGAGAGCAGTGCGTCGAGGGGCGTTCGCGCTGACCGAGCCGGTCGGGGTCGGTCCGGTCTCGACGATGGGGACGGTGATGGTCATGGTTGCTCCTCGGTGTGTTGACTAAACATGCTTATATACGTCTGTTGATACCGTAGCACCATGCCCACCGATCTCGAAGCCCTCGGCCAGGCGGTCAAACGCGCGCAGTACCGCAACCACCGGACGATGGATGCGGCGCTCCGTGAGGTCGGCACCACCCTCGTGCAGTGGGACGCGCTCCGGGCCGTCGAGCGGATGCCAGGGGCGTCGGCGCACGACCTCGCGCTCGCGACGTTCCAGAGCGACCAGGCGTTCGGGACCCTCGCGAACCGGCTCGTCGACCGCGGGCTCGTGATCCGGTCGGCGGGGCGCGGGCGTCGGATCGAGCACCGACTGACCGACGAGGGCGCCGCCGTGCTCGAGGCGGGTCACGTCGTCACCGCCGACGTGCTCCCCGGGCTCTTCGCGCCGCTCGACGAACAGGCGCGGGCGACGCTCATGGCGCTCCTCGGCGAACTCACGGCGGACGCATGACCGGGTCCTCCACCGACGTCGCGCGGTTCCTGCCGACGGACGTGCTCGGTCGGTGGATGCTCGCCCGCACCGTGGTGGACCGCGCAGCCGGCGAGACGCGGTCGGTCGTGGGCACGACGACCCTGACGCTGGTGGACCCGGACCGCGTGCGGTGGGAGGAGTCCGGCACCATGACCTGGCCGGGCGGGAGCGTGCCGGTGTCGCGGACGCTCTTCGTCACCGCGGAGCGGACGGGCGAGCGCACGGCGGGGTGGATGGTGCGGTTCGCCGACGGTCGCGCATTCCATCCTTGGCGCCCGGGGGCCGAGGTCGTGCACGACTGCGCGCCGGACACCTACCGCGGGTTCGTGGACGGCTCCCCCGCAGCATGGTCCGTCGTCTGGCAGGCGACGGGGCCGGCCAAGGACTACCGCATGGAGAGTCGCCTCACCCGCCCGTGAGCTGCTCCGCTGCGGTGATCGCGGCGTCGAGCGCTCCGTGGGCGGCGTCCGCGGCCCGGGTCGCCTCCCGGAGCTGCCGCTCGAGGTCGGCGACCACCCCGTCGGCGGCCTCGGCGCGCGACCGGGCCTCCGCCTCGGCCCGTTCGGCCTGGGCGAGCTGCTCCCGCCGTGCGCGATCGGCCCGCTCCTGCTCGGCCCGCTCCTGCTCGGCCCGCTCCTGCGCGGCCCGCTCCTGCGCGGCCCGCTCCTGCTCGGCCCGCTCGGCGGCGCGCTCTCGTCCGGCACGGCTCACCCCGGACGTCCGGCCGCGTCCGCCTCGGGCCGGCTCCGGCGCCGACCGGTCGGGGGCATCCGGCGCGGACGGGTCAGGGGCGTCCGGCGCGGACGGGTCGGGGGCGTCGTCGTCCGGCTCGGGAAGGTCGATCGCCCCAGGCACGGCGATCGCCCCCGCGAGGTCGACACGGTCGAAGCCGACGGACTCGAGCGGACGGACGAGCAGCCCGGACCTGATCGCCGTCCCCGCCCACGGATCCGCCATCCCCGCCTCGATCGTCGCCCCGACCTGCGCGAGGACTGCCGCCGCCACCGCATGACCCGTGTCCTCGGCGAGTTCCGCGCCGGTCCGCACGAGCGACTCGACGAGCGCGCGCCGTTCGGCCCGGAGTCGTCGGATCGCTCGTGGATCGGCACTCGCCTGGGCGTCGCGGAGTCGCGGCCCGAGGTCGACGGCGTCGTCCAGGGCACCCTGCCCGGCGAGGAGGTTCACCACCCATGCGGCCGGCGTCGGCTTCCGCAGCGACCCGATCACCGTGGCGCGGGCACGGTCCTCCGGTCGGGCCGCCCGGCTCGCGGCCGTCCGCTCCGCGACGAACTCCCCGGGCCGCACCGCGAGGAGCCGTCGCACGACCGCCTCGAGTTCGTCCGCCATGCCTCCGAGTGTGCACGCACCGGTGCCGACCGGCGCGGCGACCTCGGTCCGCGGCGACGCGTCCGGCCTACGGGCTGCGTCACCAGTCGTGGACGGTCCCGTCCGCCAGCCGGTTGAACGGCAGGTACGCCTGCTCGTACGGGTACTTGCCGGCCTCGTCGACGTCGAGGCTGACCCCGAGGCCCGGCTCGTCGCCCGGGTGCAGGTAGCCGTCGGTGAACGTGAAGGTCTGCCGGAACACCTGGTTCGTGCGGGCCCCGTGCTGCATGTACTCCTGGATCCCGAAGTTGTGGATCGCGAGGCCCAGGTGCATCTGCGCCGCCAGGCCGACCGGCGAGATGTCGGTGGGCCCGTGGAAGCCCGACTTGATCTGGTACATCGCGGCGTAGTCCATCGTCTTCCGCAACGGCGTGACCCCGCCCATGTGGGTCACGGCGCCGCGGACGTAGTCGATGAGCTGGTCGCGGATGATGTCCTTGAAGTCCCAGATCGTGTTGAACACCTCACCGATCGCGAGCGGTGTCGTGGTGTGCTGCCGGACGAGCTTGAGGGCCTCCTGGTTCTCGGCCGGTGTGCAGTCCTCGAGCCAGAAGAGGTCGAACGGCTCGAGGCTCTTCCCGAGCTTCGCGGCCTGGAGGGGGGTCATCCGGTGGTGGCCGTCGTGCAGCAACGGGACTTCGGGTCCGAACTCGTTGCGGACGGCCTCGAACACGGTGGGCAGGTGCCGGAGGTACGCCCGGGTGTCCCAGTCCTCCATCGCCGGGAACGCACCACGCTGGGCGGGTTCGAAGTCGTACCGGACTCCGGTGTTGCCCTCGGTGGTCCGGTTCGACGCGATGCCGTAGATGCTCTCGAGCCCGGGCACACCGGTCTGCACGCGGATCGAGCGGTAGCCCTCCTCCTGGTGCGCGCGGATCGAGTCGAAGAGCTCCGGCAGCTCCTTGCCGGATGCGTGCCCGTACGCCATCAGACCGGTCCGGGAGGCCCCGCCGAGCAGTTGGTAGAGCGGCAGTCCGGCGCGTTTGGCCTTGATGTCCCAGAGCGCCATGTCGACGGCGGCGATCGCGGCCATGGTCACCGGGCCGCGCCGCCAGTACGACGAGCGGTAGAGGAACTGCCAGGTGTCCTCGATGCGGCCGGCGTCCCGACCGACCATGAGCGGCACGACGTGCTCGGACAGGTAGGCGGCGGCGGCGAGTTCCCGGCCGTTCAGGGTCGCGTCACCGAGCCCCGTCACGCCGTCGGCCGTCGTGAGCTTCAGCGTCACGAAGTTCCGGTCCGGGCTCGTGACGATGACCTCGGCGCGGTCGATGAGCTGCCCGCGGTCGGAACTGGCCCAGGTGTCCGGGCGGGACGAGGTGGGGGCGTCGGTGTCGGTCATGCGTGTGCTCCTTCGGAGAGTGCGGGTACTGCGTTCCGGATGCGGTCGACGGCGGCCGTGACGGACGGGACGAGCGTCTCGACGTCGGTCTCGGTTCCGTTCTGCGGGTCCCGGAGGACGAGGGCGATGACGTCCGACACCGTGACCGACGGTCCTGGTGCGCCGGGGTCGCTGACGAGGTCGGATTGGGTCGTCAGGTGCAGCCACCATGCAGCGAGGGCCGTCGCGGCGCCGTCCCCGATGCCGCCGGCCGGGTCCGAGGCGAGGCGACGCCCGAGCGGTGCGCCGATCCGGACCGGGAGCTTGGTGGCACCGTCGGACGCGATCTGCCGCAGGGTGTGCCGGATGCGCGGGTTCGCGAACCGGGCGCGGAGCGCGGCGCGTGCACCCGCGATCTCGGACGCGGGCAGCGGGAGCTCGGCAGCGGCCTCGTCCCAGAGCGACTCGACGGCGCTGCTGCAGAACGGGTCGGCCATGGCCTCGGCGACGGTCTCGTGGCCGAGGAGCGGGCCGAGGTAGGCGAGGAGCGAGTGGGAGCCGTTCAGGAGCCAGAGCTTCCGTTGCTCGTAGGGCTCGACGTCCGGCACGACGAGCGCCCCAGCGTCCTGCCACGCGGGCCGGTCCGCCGCGAAGTCGTCGGTGATCACCCACTCGGTGAAGGGCTCGGTCACGACGGGGATCCGGTCGCCCGGAACGGCCCCGGGGAGCGCCGCGACCGCGTCGACGTCGGCGGGCGTCGTCGCAGGGGTGATCCGGTCGACCATCGAGCTCGGGAACGCGACGTTCGCACCGATCCACGCGACGAGGGCGGGTTCCTGCCGCGCGGCGTCCAGGACCGCCGAGCGGAGGACGGCGCCGTTGTCGGTGAGGTTGTCGAGGCTCATCAGCGTGACCGGGCCGGCGCCGGCGTCGCGGCGAGCGCGGAGCCCGTCGACGACCCGGGTCGGGACGTCGGACGAGCCGCGGTAGCCGTTCTCGGTGACCGTGAGCGTGACGACGGCCGTCGTCGGGGACGCGACCGCGTCCCTCCAGGCCGCGTCGTCGGCCCCTGGGTGTGCCGCGACGACGACGTCCATCGGGACCGCGGTGTCACCGTCCGCGGCGCGGACCACCAGCGTGTAGGCGCAGTCCTGCGCGACGAGGGCATCCGATGCCGCGGAGGACCGTCCGGTGAAGGCCACGATCCCCCAGTCCGTCGGCGCGGTGTACGCGGCGAGGTGCGCCCGCGCGAACGCCCCGATCCCGAGGTGCACGACCCCCGGTCGACGGCTCACGTCGGCACCGGGGCGGTCAGTGCCCGCAGGTACGCGAGGTCGTCGGCGGTCCTGGCCTCGAGTGGCAGGTCGGTGGAGAAGTCCTCGACCGTCACCCAGCCGTCGTAGCCGACGGTCCGGAGGTCGTCGAGGTACGCGGAGACCGACGCCTGCCCGGCGCGGAGTGACGCCCACTCATGGACCCAGATCGCACTGCCGTCCGGACGCGTGTCACCGGTCGGGACCCACCGTGCGTTCTTGACGTGCACGTGGGCGAGGTACGGGCCGAGCATCTCGAACGCCGCGAGGTGGTCCTCCTGTCCCTCGATCACGAGGTTCCCGAGGTCGTGGATGACGCCCACCTGGTCCGGGTCGAGTCCGTCGAGGAGACGGAGCGCGGCCGACGCCGACGGGGTGATGGTCGTGTGGTGGAGCTCGACGAGCGCCTTGACGCCGAGGCGTCCCGCCTGCTCGGCGATCCAGGACAGGTCGGCTCGGGTGCGATCGAGGAGCACAGGGTAGGGCTCCCCGGTCCGGGTGTGCGGCATGGTGACGCGTACCTGGCCGGCGCCGAGCTCAGCGGTCGCACGGAGCATCGTCAGGACGCCGTCGTGGTCGTCGGCGAACCGGTAGCCGCCGATGCCCGAGTAGGCGAGCCCCGCGGTGTCGGTGATCCTCGCGATCTCGCCGAGCGACTCCATGAGCCCGGTGAACGCCCAGTTCGCGCGGTTGCCCGCCCAGAACCCCGCCGAGCCGTCGACTGCGGGCTCCTGGTCGGTCACCCGCCACTCGATGCCGTCCCAGCCCTGCGCGGCGAGCGTCGTCGCGGCCTGCTCGGGCGTCCAGTCCGGAGTGGAGGCGGTGAAGACGGAGAACCTCATCGAGCGACCTCGTCTCGGGACCGGACGACGGGATCGACGTCGTCGTGCACGCCCGCGAGGACGTCGTCGATGCGAACGGGTCCACCGAGCGTCGCCGACACGTACAGCCCGCGGACGGTCGCGAGCGAGAGCAGTGCGTCGTCGACGGTGACCCGCGGCGGACGACCGGAGCGGATCGCGTCCACGACGTCCGCGTACTGACGACCGTGACCGGCGAGGAAGTGCTCGGGCTCGCTCGCGCCGCCGACGACGTGTTCCGGGGAGACCATCGACGCCTTCTGGTCCTCGGCGCCGACCGCCGCCTGCGTGCCGCTCGTCGTCGCCGCGGACACCAGGGTCGCGGCGTCCGGCGCGACGTGGAAGTACGCGAGCTGGTCGTCGTCGACGACCGCGGACCCCTGCGTGCCGTACACGGCGTACCGCGCGGAGAGTCCCGGGTAGGCGGCGGTGGTGCTGTGGATCACCGCGATGGCGCCGGACTCGAACCGGACCGTCGCGACGGCGACGTCCTCGACCTCGATGCGCTCGTGCCCGAGCAGTGCGGTCTGCGCGGAGATCTCGACGGGCCGACCGAGGGTCCAGACCAGGAGGTCGACGGTGTGGACGCCCTGGTTCATCACCGCGCCGCCGCCGTCGAGTGCCCAGGTGCCACGCCAGTCGCCGGAGTCGTAGTACCCCTGCGACCGGTACCAGGCGACGCTCGCCACCCCGGACGTCACGGTGCCGAAACGACCGTCGTGCGCGGCGTCCGCGACGACCTCGGACGCCGGATCGAACCGGTGCTGGCTGATCACGGAGACGACCTGGCCGGCGTCCCGCGCCGCGGCGGCGAGTTCAGCGATGCGTCGACCCTTCGGCATCGTCGTGTCGAGCGGCTTCTCGATGACGACGTGCTTGCCTGCCGCTATCGCGACCGCAGCGAGGTCGACGTGCATCCCGGACGGCGCGCAGATCGCGACGAGGTCGACGTCGGTCGCGGCGATCGCGGCGTCGATGGTCGTGGCGGTCACCGGACGGTCGGCACCGGTGGCCGCGACCTCGTCGGCGACGGACTCGGCGACGCTCCGGTCGACGTCGACGAGCGCCAGGACGACGAGGTCCGGCGAGGCGGCCGCGACCCGCGCGTGGTGGCGCCCGATGACGCCGGTCCCGACGATGGCGAGTCGGACGGGTTCGGTGCTGCTCATCGCAGGGTGACTCCGATCTGGTCGGTGAGGGTCCGGAACGCCCGGCCCGCACGTCCGAACGCGGCGGGCCCACTGAACCCGCCGAGGGTGCTCGTGTCCGCGAGGTGCGGTTCGAGGGACGCGTACCCGGTGTACCCGGCATCGCGGAAGGCGGTGACGGTCTCGAGGAGTTCGCCGTCGCCCTCGCCCGCCGGGACCACGGTCGAGTCGGCGGAGCGGGCGTCCTTGACCTGCAGGTAGTCCGTGTACCCGGCGAGGAGCGGCCAGGCCTCGGTGAACGGTCTGACCCCGCACTGGACGTAGTTCGCGTTGTCCCAGGCGAGTCGCAACGCGGACGACCCGACCGACTCCACGATGTCGAGCACCCGCGACGGGACGTCCCCGTAGATCTCCTTCTCGTTCTCGTGGAGCAGGGTCACGCCCTCGCGCTCGGCCAGGTCGGCGAGCGCCCGCATGCGCACGAGGACGTCGTCGCGGACGTCCTCCGGCGACTGCGACTCCTGCCGGAAGAACGAGAAGACGCGGATGTTCGAGGTGCCGAGGGCATGAGCGGCCGCGATGGCACGCGACAGCCGGGACACCTCGTGGTCCACCGGCAGCGCGACGTCGACCTTGCCGATCGGCGACGCGATCGCCGAGACGCTCTGGCCGCGTTCGTCGAGGATGCGGTGCAGGCCGGCGAGCTGGTCCTGGTCGAGGTCGACGACGTTCACGCCCCAGGCGCTCCTGACCTCGATCGCCGAAGCGCCGAGCGCCTGCAGCACCGCGGTCTGGATCGCCGGGTCGGCGTCGATCTCGTCGCCGAATCCGGACAGTGTCCATTCGAGCTGGTCCGTCATGAGGGTCCCTTCCTGCGGGTGGTGATGGATGCAGTCTGGAGGGGCGAGTCCGGCCCGACCCGCGCCTCCCGTCCGTCTGTGGAGAACTGGCGGAACCGGCGCGCTGTGCAGGAGCCGCTCACTTGACGGACCCGGCGGTCAGCCCGCCCACCAGGTACCGCTGGAACACGAGGTACAGCACGACGACCGGCAGCGCGCAGATGATCGACGCCGCCATCATCTGCCCGTACACCGGGATCGCCCCGCCTTCCTGCGTCGCGCCGAACGTCTGCAACGCCACGGCGATCGTGCGGGTGTTCGGCGTCGTCATGATCGACGCGAACAGCACGTCGTTCCACCCGAGGAGGAACGCGAAGATCGCCGAGACGACGATCCCGGGCCAGGACAGCGGCAGCACGATCCGGGTGAGGATCCGCGTGTTCGAGGCGCCGTCGATCCGGGCAGCCTCCTCGAGCTCGCGGGGCAGGCCGCGCAGGTAGGTGACCATCACCCAGGTCGAGAACGGCAACGCGAACGTCAGGTACGTCACGAACAGGCCCCAGCGCGATCCGATGACGTGCAGACCGGTCGCGGACGCGATGTTCGAGAACACCACGAACACCGGGAGCAGGAGCAACGTGCCCGGGATCGACTGCAGCGCCAGGAGTCCGCGGAGGATCGTGACCCGCCCGAGGAACTGGAACCGGACGAGCACGTAGGCGGTGGTCACGGCGAGGCCCGCACTCGCGATCGCGACCGCCCCGGCCGTCAGCAGGCTGTTCACGAGCCCTCGGCCGAGCGCGACCGTCGACCAGATGTCCGCGTAGTTCGCCCAGGTGAACTGGGAGGGCCAGAAGTCGCCGCGCGCCACCGCGACGTCCGAGTTGAGCGACCCGAACAGGATGAACAGCACGGGCACCGCGATGAACAGCAGCAGCAGGGCGATCACCACGACGAGCAGCCAGCGGGGCAGCAGTCGGGTGACGTCGGTCTCCCGACGGACGTGAGGTTTCCGCCCCGGTGGCACGGTGACGCTCTCGGTGAGCGTGACGGGGTCCACGGATGCAGTGGTCATGCGTTCTCTCCCGTGTCCAGCTTGACGACCCTGAGGTACACGAACAGCGGGATGGCGACGATCACGAGCGACAGGATGGCCATGGCGGCGGACAGCCCGAAGCGGAAGCTCTGGAAGCTGGCGATGTAGGTGAGCACCGGCATGACCTCCACGCTCGCCGGCGTCGGGATGCCGAACAGGACGAAGGGCAGGGTGAAGTCGTTCACCGCGTGCAGGACGCCGAGGATGATCGCGAGCGCCATCGGGCCGCGCAGGTACGGGAACACGATGTACCGCAGCTTCGCCCACCAGAGCGCTCCGTCGATCGCGGCGGCCTCGTGCACCTCGGTGTCGACCGACTGGAGGCCGGCGAGGGCGAGCAGGTAGACGAACGGCCACGACATCCAGATCATCACCGCGCACAGCGCCCAGTAGCTCCCCGGGCCGTTCAGCCAGAGGGCGTCCGTGCCGAGCGAGTGGTTCACGACCCCGTCCGGCTGGAGCATCGTGCGGAAGACCGTCGCCGTGACGAACTGCGGCAGCACGTACGGCACGAGGAACGCCGAGCGGACGAGCCCCCGCCCCCGGAACGCGTTCTGGGTGGCGATCGCGGCGGCCACCCCGATGGGGAGCGACACCGCGGTGACGATCACGGCGAGGGACGACGACACCCACACGGAGTGCAGCAGGGGCGAGTCCGTGATCGCCTCGCCGAAGTTCGCGAGTCCGACGAACGGCGCCTGGAGCCAGTCGCGGAGCGTGTACTGGTCGAGGTCGAGCAGCGCGATGAACACGCCGACGAGCAGCGGCACCACGATGACGACGACCATGAGGACGCCACCGGGCAGGAGCATCCAGAGCGGACGCTGTCGCCGTGAGAGCGGGGTGCGGTGCGGGGCGTGGTTCCGCGGTGGGCGCGCCGGACCCGTCCGGTCGAGCGGACGCGTCACGGCGTCCGGGGCGTGCAGCGCCATCAGAGGCCTCCGTTCTTCTGCCGTTGGATCGACCCGGTGGCGTCCTTCTGCGCCGCCGCGAGCCGTTGTCCGAGCGCTGCGTCGCTGACGTCGCCGGCCTTGAGCCCGGGGATCGACTGCGTGACGACGTTGACCAGCGCGAGCTGGATGTCGGCCCACGCGCCGGTGAAGGCCGTCGGCTCGGAGAGCGTGCCCGCCTGGACGATCGGAGCGAGCTTCGGGTTCTCGGCCGCGAGCTCGCCCGCGGCCGTCTTGTTCGTCGGCAGGTCGCCGAACAGCTCGTAGTAGTGCTTCTGCGCCGATGCGGTGGTGATCTCGTTGACGAACTCGAACGCGAGCTGCTGTTTCTCGGCACTGGAGTAGTTCGCGACGACGAGGTTGTCGCCGGAGAGGATGCTCGCGGCGGCGACCCCGCCTGCCGGACGGGTGTCCGCGCCCGGCGGGACCGTCGGCAGCACGGCGAACTCGTAGTCGTTCGCGACGGGGGACTTGTCGAGGTTCGGGATCGCCGTCGTCGTGGTCATCGGGAAGAACGCGGCCTTGCCGTCGGCGAACGCGGCGAGCGCCTGCGAGTTGTTCCACCCGACGGCCGCGGGGTCGACGACCTCGTCCTTCGTCATCCAGTCGAAGTACGTCTGGTAGGCCTTCTGGACCGCGGGTCGGTCGATCGTCGCCGTCGAGCCGTCGACGATGTGGTTGCCGGCGTTCTGGGACATCCCCCACACGTACTTCCACGGGTCGAACCCGTCGGCGTAGGCGACCGCGAGTCCGTACGTGCCGTCGCCCGTCGTCGCCCTCGCATCAGCGGTGAGCTGGTCCCAGGTGGTCGGCATCTCCGTGATGCCGTGCTCGGCGAGGATCCTCTTGTTGACCGCCATCACGAACGGACGGGAGTGCTGCGGGATCCCGATCTGCCTGCTCGACGACGGCCCGGAGATGCCGAGCGTGGCCGCCGAGAACCGGTCCTTGCCGCCGACGGCGTCCCAGTCGGCGTCGGTCAGCCGGACGAACGCCCCCGTGGCGTAGGCGGTCGGGGTGAAGGTGGTGCCGATCGAGTAGACGTCCGGACCCTGGCCGGAGATCACCGAGGTCTGGATCGCCGTCAGCTCCTCCTGTCCCGAGGCGTAGGTCTCGAACTGGACGTCCGCACCGGTCTTGCGGTGGAACTCGGCGGCGACGTCGCGCTGCCACTGCGCGTACTGCTCGGGGTAGGTGGTGTTCGCGCCGATCATCACCCGGAGCGTGTCCGGGTCGTCCCCGCTGCCGTCGACGACCGCGCAGCCCTGGAGCGCCAGGACGGCAGCCGCGACGATCGCCGCGCCCACGGCGAGCTTGCTGGTTCTCCTCATCGAGCCGTCTCCTCCTCCGGGACCCGCTGGGACCGGCGACACTGCCGGATGACCATCAGTCTCGGACCGGTGGCAACGCGACGGCAATCGGTTGCCGTTTGTTGCCAGACCGGCCTAGCGTGCACATCATGTCGACGACGAAGGTCACGATCCGTGACGTCGCGCGGGCCACCGGGGTGGCGCCCTCGACGGTGTCGCGCGCGCTCTCCCTGCCCGACCGGGTCAACGCCGCGACGCAGCAGCGCATCCAGGAGGCCGCACGGGAACTCGGCTACGTCCCGAACTCCCCGGCCAGGGCGCTGACCTCCGCGCGGACCCGAGCCGTCGCGGTGCTCGTCTCCGACATCACGAACCCCTTCTACTTCGACGTCATCCGCGGCACGCAGCACCAGCTCGCCGGGGCCGGGTGGACGCAGCTCCTGGTCGACACGCAGGAATCCGCCGACGCCGAGATGCGTGCCCTCACCGCGCTCGCTGCGAAGGCCGACGGCGCCGTCCTCACCGCGTCCCGCCTGTCCGACGCGCAGATCGCGAAGATCGCCGAACGCACCCCGCTCGTCGTCGTGAACCGCCGTCCGGCCGGCGTCCCGTCGGTGCTCATCGACACCCCCGGCGGCGTCGAACAAGCGCTGCACCACCTCGTGTCGCTCGGGCACCGGGACGTCCTCTACGTCGCCGGACCGGACACGTCGTGGTCGAACCAGCGGCGATGGCGAGCGCTCGTGGCCGGCGCGAAGCGACTCGGGATCCGGGTCGTCCGGATCGGGCCGTTCGCACCGTTCGTCGACTCCGGCGCGGCCGCTGCCGACGCGGCCGTGCACTCCGGCGCGACCGCCTGCATCTGCTTCAACGACCTGATCGCGATCGGGATGCTCGGCCGACTGCGTGAGCGCGGGGTCCGGGTCCCCGCCGAGATGAGCGTCGTCGGCTGCGACGACATCTTCGGCGCGGACTTCTGCAACCCGCCGCTCACCACCATGACCTCGCCGATCGAACGCGCCGGACGGGTCGCCGTGTCGATGCTGCTCGGCCGGCTCGGCGTGGTGCCGTCCGAGGGGATCCCCGGCGAGACGATGCGGGACGCCGTGGTGCTCCCCACCCACCTGACCGTGCGTGACTCGACCGGCCCGGCACCGGTCCACACCCCTGCAGCCGACTGAACGGACTCGACGATGACCGACCCGACCCCGCACCCACGCGCACTCGCCCCGCACCCGGACCGCCTGTTCCCGGCCGATCCGGCAGCACGCGCCGTCGCCCGCACGATCCACCGCGAGGTCGTCGACGCGCCGATCATCTCCCCACACGGACACGTCCCGGCCGCGATGCTCGCCGACGACAGACCGTTCGACGACCCGGCCGCCTTGCTCATCACCCCGGACCACTACGTGCTGCGGTTGCTGCACGCCAACGGCGTGCCCCTGGACGCGCTCGGCCGTGCGCCGGTCCCGGGTCCGTCAGCCGCGCCTCCCGGCCGATCCGTCTGGCGGAGGCTCGCCGAACACTGGGACGACTTCCTCGGCACCCCGGTCCGGTCCTGGTTCGAGACGGAACTCCACGACGTGTTCGGGCTCACCGAGGTCCCGTCGGCGGCGAACGCCGACGACCAGTACGACCAGCTCGCGGCCGCGCTCGCGACCCCCGCCATGCGGCCTCGCGCGCTGTTCGACCGGTTCGGCATCGAGGTGCTCGCGACCACGGACGACCCGTCGTCCGACCTCGCCGCGCACGCGGCACTCGCGGCGGACCCGACGTTCCGTGGCCGCGTCGTCCCGACGTTCCGTGCGGACGCCGTCTTCGATCCGTCGGCACCGGCCTGGAGGCCCGCGGTCGCCTCGATCGGGGAGGCCGCCGGGATCGACACGGGGACCTCCGACGGACTGCTCAGAGCCCTCCGCGCGCGACGGCAGTTCTTCATCGAGCACGGCGCGACCGCCACCGACACCGGTGTGATCGACGCGGGTTCTGCGCCGCTGTCCGCCGGTGACCGGGAGCGGATCCACGCGATCGCACTCCGGGACCCGTCCTCGGTCTCCGCGGCGGACGCCGTCGCGTACCGGCACGACATGCTCCACCGCTGGGCGGAGATGAGCGTGGAGGACGGTCTCGTGATGCAGTTGCACGCCGGGGTCATCCGGAACCACCACCGGCCCTCACTCGAGCGGTTCGGTCCGGACGCCGGACACGACCTGCCCGCTGTCGGGTCGTTCACGACGCCGCTCCGCCCGCTGCTCGAGGCCTTCGGGACCGCCGCCGGGTTCCACCTCGTGTTGTTCACCGTCGACGAGACCGTGTTCTCCCGCGAGATCGCGCCCCTCGCCGGGTTCTACCCCGCCGTGTACGCGGGTGCGCCCTGGTGGTTCATCGACACCCCGGCCGCGATCCGCCGGTACCGCGAGGCCGTGACCGACTCGGTGTCGTTCACGAAGACCTCGGGGTTCATCGACGACACCCGCGCGTTCTGCTCGATCCCGGCGCGGCACGACATGGCCCGGCGGGTCGATGCGGCGTACCTGGCCGATCTCGTCGTGACGCACCAGATCTCCGAGGAGGACGCCGTCCGGACCGCGCGGCGGATCGTGTCCGACATCCCGCGCGCGACGTTCAAGCTGTAGGCCGGGGTGGTGCGCGGGGCTCGGGTGCGGGGGGCTCGGGGCGGGCCGGGGGCTCGGGCCATCGAGCGTGCAGTTCCGCCCGGAGTTCGCCGTACGGACCGGGCCGAAGTGCACGCTCGGGAGGGGCCCGTCGCGCGGGACGGACTCGCACTGCCGCGCTCGGGCTCGGGCCGTCGAGCGTGCAGTTCCGCCCGGTGCTCGCCGTACGGACCGGGCCGAAGTGCACGCTCGCGGCAGGCCCGGCGCCCGGAGCGGGTCAGGGCTGCCAGCCCGGCTGGACGAGTCCCGTCTCGTAGGCGAACACGACGAGCTGTGCCCGGTCCCGCGCGCCGAGCTTGATCATCGCCCGGCTGACGTGCGTCTTCGTGGTGGCCGGACTGATGAACAACCTCGCACCGATCTCCGCGTTCGACAGGCCGGCAGCGACGGCGCGCATCACCTCGCGCTCGCGGCCGGTCAGGACGTCGAGCTCCGGGGCGAGCGCCGACGGCTTGGAGTGCGTCGCGAAGGCCTCGACGAGGGACCGGGTCGCACCGGGTGAGAGCAGGGACTCCCCCGCGACGACGGTCCGGACCGCACGGATCAGCTCCGCGGGCTCGGTGTCCTTGACGAGGAACCCGCTCGCACCACCGCGGAGCGCATCGAACACGTAGTCGTCCTCCTCGAACGTCGTCAGGATCACGACGTGCACGCTGCCGAGCGCGGGGTCGGCCGAGATGCGCCGTGTGGCCTCGATGCCGTCGACGCCGGGCATCCGGACGTCCATGAGCACGACGTCCGGTCGCATCGCCCGGACGACCTCGACCGCGGCGGCTCCGTCGCCGGCCTCGCCGAGGACCGCCATGTCCGGTTCGGCGCCGAGGAGCGCACGGAGGCCGGCCCGGATGAGCATCTGGTCGTCGACGAGGACGATGCCGATCGTGTCGGGACGGGCCGTGTCCTGGGTGTCGGTCATCCGGGCTGCATTCCTGTCGTCCGGTGCGTCGGTGTCTCGAACAGGTCCTCGGCACCACCCCGGGGCAGGCGCGCACGGACCACCCACCCGCCGGTCGGGAGCGGTCCGGCCGAGCACGTCCCGCCGACCGCCCCGGCACGCTCCCGCATGCCGATCAGCCCGTTGCCGGGAGCGGTGGGGAGGGCCGTCGCCGCCGGGTCGCCGACGATCCCGTCCGGGGTGTCCACGACCTCGAGCTCGACGACGTCGGTGCCGACGTCGATCCGGATCGCGGCCGCGTGTCCCGGCGCGTGCTTGATCACGTTCGTGATCGATTCCTGGACGATGCGGAACGCGCTCCGGTCGACGATCCCGCCGACGGACGTCACATCGCCGACCACTTCGAGCGACACCGACAGTCCGGCCGCCCGAGCGCGCTCGACGAGCTCCGGCACCCGGTCGAGTCCCGGCGTCGGTGAACGCTCCGCCGTGACGGGGACGGCGTCGACGCCGCGCAACACGCCCAGCACCGCCCGGAGCTCGACGAGCGCGTCCCGGCTGGCGTCCCGGATGTTCGTCAGCGACTCCCGCGTCGACTCCGGGAGCGAGGAGCCGAGGTGCAGCGCCACCCCCGCCTGCAGGTTGATGAGCGACATGTTGTGCGCCACGGAGTCGTGCAGTTCGCGCGCGATCCGGACGCGTTCCTCGTTCGCTCGACGCACCTCGGCATCGACGCGCGCCTGTCTCGACTCGACCGCTCGGAGGATCCGGATGCGGGCGAGCTCGGCGATCGAGATCGTCGCCACCACCCAGGCGAGCGCGAACACCGTGGTGCCCCACGGCAGGACCGTGCTGCGTCCCGTCATGACGTCCGTCCACGGCAGGACGAGCACCGCCGCCGCCCCGGCGACCACCGCCTCGCGTCGTCGCAGGACGAACACGGCGTGCACCAGCGCCATCGTGAACGCGGCGACGAAGGGCCCACGCGGGGTGACGACGACGGCGTACCCGATCGTGGTCGCGAGGGTGACCGCGAGCACGACGACCGGCGCCCGGTACCGGAACGGCAACGCGAGCACCCCGGCGATGAGCAGCACGATCGCGACCGGTGTCAGGACGACGGGATCGACGGCACCGAACGGACCCGGACCGCCCCCGTCGCCGAACGGACCCGGTCCGACTCGCCCCGCGTGCTCGCCGGCGGCCCTGCCGAACTGCGAGAACACGATCGTCCCGCCGATCTGGACGACCGCGACGGGGATGACTCGACCGGTCCGGGCGAACCGACGGGGAGCGGAGAGCGGTGTGCGGTCCGTGCCCGGCCGGGCGGACGGACGCGTGACACGGCGCGGGACGCGGCGCGGGACGCGACGCGGGACGCGGCGCAGGACGCGACGCCCGGGCCGGCGCCCCTCCGATTGCCCGGTACGCCCGTGCTCGTCGATGTCCACGGGTCGAGCCTAGGTTCCCCGTGGCGCCGTGCCCATCGGCACGTGGGCGGAGTTCCGGCCTGCGCCCGCGGTCGTAGGCGGCGTCGATCCGCAGGGCCGCGTACAACGCTCGGAGCAGACCAGGATGCGGACCGCGGGACGATGCGTCCGGGACGCTCCCCGGCGACGCTTGAGGGACCGCGGCGAACCGTCGTCGCGGTCCGTCAGCCCACCAGTCCCCAGGAGGACCCCATGTTCACGACACTCGCCGCATCACCGCTCGTCGTCACCGCCGCCGGCACGGCGCAGCACTGGCACGGCGGACCCGGGTTCGGTCCCGGTCCGTTCCTGTTCCCGCTGTTCTTCCTCGTGGTGCTCGTCGCGCTGTTCCTCGTGTTCGGCGTCGTCCGCCGCGGCTCGTGGCGCGCTCGCTCGGATGCGCGGAGCGTCCTCGCCGACCGGTTCGCCCGCGGTGAGGTGGATGCCGAGGAGTACCGCGCACGGCTGTCCGAGCTCAGCCGGAAGTGACCGATGGTCCGGGACACTCAGCGGTCGGCGTGCACCAGGAGCGCGGCCTCGATGTCCCGGACGGTCTCGTCGACCGGCCCGTCGATGTGCACCACGACACCGGGCTCGTCGGACTGCAGCGGCTCGAGCGTCGCGAACTGCGAGTCGAGCAACGAGTTCGGCATGTACTCGTGCTGCCGATGCCGCTGCCGGTCGGCGATGAGCTCGTGCGGCCCCGACAGGCTCACGATGAACAGGTCCTCGTCGACACTGCGGAGCCGGTCGCGGTAGACGCGCTTCAGGGCGGAGTTCGCCATCACGCAGCGCTTGCCGGTCGCCTGGACCTCGTGGATCCTCCGGGCGCAGAGGTCCAACCAGGGCCACCGGTCCTCGTCGGTCAGCGGGATGCCGGCGGCCATCTTGTCCTTGTTCGCCTCCGGGTGCAGGGAGTCGGCGTCGACGAACTCGGCGTCGTCGCCCCAGTGCTCGGCGAGCGCCGCGCCGACCGTGGACTTGCCGGACCCGGACACGCCCATCACCAGCACCGGTGCGCCGACGCTGCTCACAGGGCGCCCTTGGCGCCGTCGCCGACGGGTCGCGGACGGAGCACGCGGACCTCGATCGGGCTCGCCAGCAGCTCGGCGGCCGCCGTGGAGAACGCCGTGAAGGCGGGGTTCGCGCCGTGCGCCTCGAGCGCGTCCTGCGACGCCCACTGCTCGATGATGACGAGCACGCCCTGCCCGGCTTCGTGCAACGCGTACCGCAGGTTGCCCTCGTCCTCCTGACCGTGCGGGACGTACTCCTCGACGAGTCGTTCGAGTTCCTGGGCGGATTCGGGTTCGGGACGCAACGTGGCAACCACGACGATCGGATCGGTCATGCCTCAACAGTACGAACCGCGCCCGTCGGGAGTCCCAGGATGAACACCGCCTGGACGCGATCCGGACTGCCCTCATAGGCTCGGATCGGGATCTTCCTCCATGTCAGGACAAAGGAGAACACGGTGGCCGGAGAACAACAGGACCAGCAGGCGAACATCGGGGTCGTCGGCCTCGCGGTGATGGGGTCGAACCTCGCGCGGAACCTCGCGAGCCGCGAGGGCAACACGGTCGCCGTCTACAACCGCACGTACGCGCGGACGCAGGAGCTCATGGAGGAGCACGGCGACGCGGGGTTCATCGCGTCCGAGGACATCGACGGCTTCGTCGCGTCGCTGTCGAAGCCCCGGACGGCCATCATCATGGTGCAGGCCGGCAAGGGCACCGACGCCGTCATCAGCCAGCTCGCCGAGCGGTTCGAGCCGGGCGACATCATCGTCGACGGCGGCAACGCGAACTTCCACGACACCATCCGACGTGAGAAGGACCTCAAGGACAAGCAGATCAACTTCGTCGGCACCGGCATCTCCGGCGGCGAGGTCGGCGCGCTCGAGGGGCCGTCGATCATGCCGGGCGGGTCCGACGAGGCCTGGGAGACGCTCGGCCCGATCCTCACGTCCATCGCCGCCGTCGCGGAGGGCGAGCCGTGCGTGACCCACGTCGGCACGGACGGCGCTGGCCACTTCGTCAAGATGGTGCACAACGGCATCGAGTACGCCGACATGCAGCTAATCGCCGAGTCGTACGACCTGCTGCGCCGGGTCGGCGGGCACTCCACCGACGAGCTCGTCAAGGTGTTCGAGGAGTGGAACGACGGCGACCTCGAGTCGTACCTCATCGAGATCACCGGCGAGGTCCTCAAGCAGCAGGACCCCGACAGCGGGAAGGCCCTGGTGGACGTCATCCTCGACCAGGCCGGATCGAAGGGCACCGGCGTCTGGACCGTGCAGAACGCGGTCGGACTCGGCATCCCGGTCTCCGGCATCGGCGAGGCCGTGTTCGCCCGTGCGGTGTCGAGCAAGCCGGAGCAGCGCGAGGCCGTCCGGAAGGCGTTCCCGGACCGCCCGGACATCCCCACCGCGCCGGAGGGGTTCGAGGACGACGTCCGCGCCGCCCTCTACGCGTCCAAGGTGGTGGCCTACGCGCAGGGCTTCGACCTCATCATCGCGGGGGCGAAGGAGTACGACTGGGACATCGCCCTCGGCGACATGGCGAAGATCTGGCGTGGTGGCTGCATCATCCGCGCGCAGTTCCTGAACCGCATCGTCGAGGCCTACGACAAGAACCCCGAGCTCGAGTCGCTCCTCGTCGACCCGTACTTCGCGGACGCGGTCAAGGAGGGCGAGGCAGCCTGGCGCCGCATCGTCGGACTCGCGGCAGCGTCGGGCATCCCGGCTCCCGGGTTCTCCTCCGCCCTGGCGTACTTCGACTCGCTGTCCTCCGAGCGTCTCCCGGCGGCGCTCATCCAGGGTCTCCGCGACTTCTTCGGGGCGCACACCTACCAGCGCATCGACAAGGAGGGCACGTTCCACACGCTGTGGTCCGACGACGACCGCCGCGAGGTCGAGCAGGACCCCTCGACGCACTAGCGGCGTCGGGCACGTGCCGTCCGGCCTGGAGGCTCGGCGGCGGCCCGGCGCGGGTCCCCGCCCCCGGCGGACGCGAGCGCCTCAGAGCGTGATGCGCTCGGCGGTGAGGTCCCGCACGAGCTGCTCCACCCGGCGCTCGCGTCCGAGGACGCGCGGCGAGCCGAGCCCCCGCCGGACGAGGAACGAGGCCACGGCCCCGTTGTCGTCCGGCCCGATGTAGTGGATCGCCACGACGGCCGCACGGCCGCCGCGCGAGCCCGTGTCGTCCGGGGCTTCGAGCGCGACGTGCACGACGCGGTCCCAGCCGATCACGAGCACACGGGTCGCCCGGTTCCCGTCGAGCTGCCACAGCGACGCCTCGGTCGCCCCGAACCCCCACATCACGCTCGTCGGCAGCACGATCTCGGCGTGCTCCGCCGCGACCGAGGCACGGAGCTCGTCGGTCGGGACCGCGGGGACGAGCCGCACGGTCGGGTCGAACCGTCGGACGGCAGCGCCGAGTGCCTCGTCGACACGACGACGACGCGCCACCCATGACTGGCGGAGTCCGGCGACGACGACGAGCACACCGACGACGACCGAGGCGACCTGCACGCTGCCGAGCAGGGTGAGGTTCGTGTGCGGATCCCAGGTGCCGAGCGAGACGCGGACGACGAGGAGCGCGGCCCACACGCCGAGGATGACCCAGCGCACCACCGACAGACGATCGACGGCGCGACGGCTCGCGCCGAGTCGGCGGGATCGTCCAGGACCGGATCGCACTCGCCGATCATCCCACGCCCGTCCCGATCGCGAGACGACCAGCCAACCCGAGGCACGGCGACCTACGATCGGCCCGTGACCATCCGTGCGACCGACGACGCCCTCGACCGCGACCCCGACCACCGGGGCCAGGGCGGTCTGGGCGGTCCGGACGGTCCGGGGAACGGTCCGTCGGCCTCGCGCCGGAGCACCGCGTGGCTCGCCGCGTTGACGGGTGTCGTCGCCACAGCCGTGTTCCTCGCGGTCGCCGAGGTCGTCGCCCTGCTGCTGAACGGTGCCGGGAGCCCGCTCGTCGCGGTGGGCGGCGCTGCGATCGACCTCGCTCCGCGCGGGGTGAAGGACCTCATGGTGTCGCTGTTCGGCACCGGCGACAAGCTCGCGCTCTTCGTGCTGATGGGGGTCCTGCTCGCCGCCATCACCGCAGCGGCCGGGATCCTCGAGCGCCGACGACCGCCGTTCGGCAGCGTCGTCTTCGGCATCGGCGGGGTGATCGCCCTCGTCGCCGTGATGACCCGCACGGGCAGCGGCACCCTCGACGGTGCCCCGACCGTCGTCGGTGTCGCCGTCGCGATCATGGTGCTCCGGCGGATGTCCGCGCGGCTCGGTGCGTGGCGGTCCGCGGAGCTCCAGCGGCAGGCGCCGGGTCGGACCGTCAGCGAGACGACCGCCGTCCGCGCCGTGTCCGTCGAGCGCCGGGCGTTCATCGCGTGGGCGGTCGCTGCGGGTGCTGCGAGCCTCGTCGTCGGTGTCGCGGCCCGGACGGTGGACGGCGTCCGGGCCGCTGCCGTCGCCGCACGTCGAGCGATCCGCCTGCCGGCGCCGGCCGTCACCGAGGCCGCAGTCCCCGCCGGGGCGTCGCTGGACGTCGCGGGGATCACCCCGTACGTCACGCCCGCGTCGGACTTCTACCGGATCGACACCGCGCTCAGTGTCCCGTCGGTCGACCCGACGACGTGGCGACTCCGGATCACCGGGATGGTCGACCGGGAGCTGGAACTGAGCTTCGAGGACCTGCTCGGGATGCCGCTCGAGGAGCACATGGCCACCCTGAGCTGCGTGTCGAACGAGGTCGGCGGCGACCTCATCGGCAACGCGCTGTGGCTCGGGTACCCGATCCGGGACCTCCTCGCCCGGGTGCAGCCGCACGCCGACGCCGACATGGTCCTGTCCACGAGCGTCGACGGGTTCACCGCCGGGACGCCGCTCGACGTGCTGCAGGACGAGGGCACCGCAGCACTCCTCGCCGTGGGCATGAACGGCGAACCGCTCCCGGAGCAGCACGGGTTCCCGGTGCGGATGGTCGTCCCCGGGCTGTTCGGCTACGTCTCGGCGACCAAGTGGGTGACCGAGCTGCGGGTGACCCGCTTCGCGGATGCCCAGGGCTACTGGATCCCCCGCGGCTGGAGCGAGCGCGGTCCCGTCAAGCTCGAGTCCCGCATCGACACCCCGGCGCAGGGAAGCACCGTCAAGACGGGCGACCGTGTCGCGATCGCCGGGGTCGCCTGGCAGCCGCACACCGGTGTCGAGCGCGTGCAGGTGCGGATCGACGACGACGCCTGGGTCGACGCCGAGCTCGCCGACTCCGTCTCCGCGGACACCTGGCGACAGTGGGTGTACCGCTGGACGGCGACGTCCGGGAACCACACCATCAGTGTCCGTGCCGTGAGCGCCGACGGCACCGTGCAGACGAGCGTCCAGCGGCCGCCCGCCCCGAACGGCGCGACGGGCTGGGACTCGATCACCGTCACCGGACGCTGACCGACGTCGGCGGGCCCGGGCGCCCGGTGGGGCCTGCCGCTCACGCAGGGGCAGCCGGGAGGCCCGCACGCACCGCGACCACGCAGGTCGCGTCCGCCTCGTCGTCGGACGTGATCCGTGCCTCCAGGCCGGCGGCGGTGAAGGCCGCGGCCGACGCGGCGGACTGTGCCGCGCTGACCTCGATGACGACGGCTCCTCCGGGACGGAGCCACCGCGCGGCGGAGGCCGCGATGCGCCGGTGCAGGTCGAGGCCGTCCGCGCCCCCGTCGAGCGCGATGCGGTGTTCGTACGACCGGGCCTCCGGCGGCATGAGCGCGATCGCGTCGGTCGGGACGTACGGCGCGTTCACGGCGATGACGTCGACGCGGCCGAGGAGCCGCGGCGGGAGCGGGTCGAACAGGTCGCCGAGGACGACGCTGGCGTGGTCCCCGAGGTTCTCCCGGGCGACGTCCACCGCGTCGGGATCGATGTCGGCCGCGACGAGGTCGAGCGCGCCGACACGCTGGAGCAGCGCGGCCCCGACGGCACCGACTCCGCAGCACAGGTCGACCACGACGGCACCCGGGTGCAGCAGGTCGGCGGCGGTCGTCACGAGGAACGTGGTGCGCTGCCGGGGGACGAACACCCCGTCGGCGACCCGGAGTCGGAGCCCGGCGAAGTCGACGAACCCGAGCACGTACTCGAGCGGCTCCCCCGCGATCCGGCGGGACAGCAGCGTCCGGAGCCGGACGGGATCACCGTCGGCGGCGCCCAGGATCAGCGTGGCCTCGTCCTCGGCGAACACGCTGCCGGACGCTCGCAGTCGAGCGGTCAGTGCGGCGTGGGCGGCGTGACCCGCGGCGTGATCGGCTATGCCGCACCGTCGAACATGCTCGTGACGGACCCGTCGTCGAACACCTCGTGGATCGCGCGGGCGATCAGCGGGGCGATCGGCAGGATCGTCAGGCGGTCCCAGTGCTTCGACGGGTCGAGCGGCAGCGTGTCGGTGACGACGACCTCGTCGATGAACTCGCTCTGCAGGAGCTCGGTGGCCGGGTCGGAGAACACCGCGTGGGTCGCCGCGACCACGACGCCGACGGCACCGTTCGCCTTGAGGGCCTCCGCCGCCTTCGCGATCGTCCGCCCGGTGTCGATGAGGTCGTCGACGAGCAGGCACACCCGCCCGGAGACGTCGCCGACGATCTCGTGCACGGAGACCTGGTTCGGGATGAGCGGGTCACGGCGCTTGTGGATGATCGCCAGCGGGGCGCCGAGCTTCTCGCTCCAGATGTCGGCGACGCGGACGCGGCCCATGTCCGGGGACACGACGGTGAGGTTCGACGGGTCGAGCTGCTCCTGGAAGTGCTTCAGGAGCACCGGCATCGCGAACAGGTGGTCGACCGGTCCGTCGAAGAACCCCTGGATCTGCGGGGCGTGGAGGTCGACGCTCATGATCCGGTGTGCACCGGCGGCCTTGAACAGGTCGGCGACGAGCCGCGCCGAGATCGGCTCGCGGCCGCGGCCCTTCTTGTCCTGGCGTGCGTAGGGGTAGAACGGCGCGACGACGGTGATGCGCTTGGCGGAGGCACGCTTCAGCGCGTCGACGATGATCAGCTGCTCCATGAGCCACTCGTTGATCGGCGCCGTGTGCGACTGGATGACGAAGGCGTCGCAGCCCCGGACCGACTCGTCGAAGCGGGCGTACAGCTCGCCGTTCGCGAAGGTGCGGGCGTCGGTCGGCACGAGGTCGAGCCCGAGTTCGGTGGCGATGTCCTCGGCGAGTGCAGGGTGCGCCCGACCGGAGACGAGCACGAGTCGCTTCTGGCCGGTGATCTTGATTCCGGACAACTGTGTGCTCGCTCCCTGGCCGTCATGGCCGAACAGGCGGCGTGGGCCGCCTCCGTCGTCTGTCATTCGCCGTGCGCATCCTCGAGCGCCGCCGTCGCGGCCTGCGCCGCGGCCGACCCGGGCCGGTGTTCCTCGACCCAGCCCTCGGTGATGCGCTGCGGGGCGAAACTGATCGCGAGTGATCCAGCTGGCACGTCCTTGCGCACTGTCGTACCCGCTCCCGTGTAGGCCCCGTCGCCAATCCTAACCGGGGCGACGAACACGTTGTGCGATCCGGTCCGGACGTGCGAGCCGACATCGGTGTGGTGCTTGGCGACACCGTCGTAGTTCGCGAAGATCGTGTTCGCGCCGATGTTCGACTCCTCGCCGATGTCGGCGTCCCCGACGTAGGACAGGTGCGGGACCTTGCTGCCCCGACCGATCCGGGCGTTCTTCGTCTCGACGAACGTCCCGATCTTGCCGTCCTCGCCGAGGTACGAGCCGGGCCGGAGGAACGCGAACGGGCCGACGGTCGCGCGGTCACCGATCACGGCGAGCGTCGCGTCGGTGCGGCTCACGCGGGCTCCGACGCCGACCTCGGTGTCGCGGAGGGTGCTGTCCGGCCCGACGACCGCCCCCGCGGCGATGGCCGTCGCACCCTCGAGCGCCGTGCCCGGCAGGATCTCGGCGTCGGGTTCGATGGTGACGTCGAGGTCGATCCAGGTCGACGCGGGGTCACGGACCGTGACGCCGGCGAGCTGGTGCCGCCGGACGATGCGAGCGTTGAGCTCGCGACCGGCGTCGGCCAGCTGGGACCGGTCGTTCACTCCCGCCACGAGCCACGGGTCGGTCAGGGTCAGGACGTCGATCCGGCCGCCGCGGGCCGCGATGAGCGCCGGGGCGTCGGTGATGTACTTCTCGCGCTGTGCGTTGTCCGTGCCGATGCCGGGCAGGACGGCCCGGAGGTGTGTGACGTCGAAGGCGTAGATGCCGGCGTTCGTCTCGGTGATCATGCGTTGGGCGTCCGTGGCGTCCTTGTGCTCGACGACGCCGGAGAACGCGCCGTCGCCGTCCCGCAGGATCCGACCGAGTCCGGTCGGGTCCGGCGCGATCGCGGACACGAAGGTCACGGCGTTGCCGGCGTGCGCGCTGACGAGCGACATGAGCGACGGCGGGTCGAGCAGCGGGACGTCGGCACTCAGGACCACGACGACGCCGTCGAAGTCCGCGGGGAGCGCATCGACCGCGACCTCGACCGCCCGGCCCGTCCCGGGGACCTCGTCCTGGTCGACGACGATCGCGTCCGGCGTGCGCTCGGCGACCTCGGCCGCGACACGGTCCCGTTCGTGGCGCACCACGACGGCGACGTGCTCCGGCTGCAGCGACTCGGCGGTCCGGAGCACGTGCGCGATCAGCGGCAGGCCGGCGAGCCGGTGCAGGACCTTCGGGGTGGTGGACTTCATGCGCGTCCCCTGGCCCGCGGCCAGGACGACGACGGCGATCCGCGGGTCGGTCATGTGCCCATCCTGCCGCACGGGACCTGCTCGCACGGGAATAGAGTGACAGCGGCCCTCCTCGCAGTGCTGCGTGAGCCGCGGGCCACGCATCCCAGAAGCGTCCAGGAGGACAGATCCATGAGCTCATCCGCTCCCGTCGACCCCACGACCGGCGAGGCCTGGCAGAAGCTGCAGGCCATCGCCGACGGGTTCACCCCCGATCTCCGCGCCTGGTTCGACGCCGACCCGGGCCGCGCCGAGCGGTACACCCACCAGGCCGCGGACCTCACCGTCGACCTGTCGAAGGGCCTCGTGACGGAAGAGGTCCTCGACCTCCTCCTCCAGGTCGCCGAGCGTGCCGACGTGGCCGGCCGCTACCAGGCGATGATCTCGGGCGAGCACATCAACGTCACCGAGGACCGTGCCGTCCTGCACACCGCGCTCCGGCGCCCGCGGGACACCGACGGCCTCGTCCCCGCGGCACCCCTCACCGTCGACGGCCAGGACGTCGACGCGGACGTGCACGCCACGCTCGACAAGGTGTACGCGTTCGCCACGAAGGTCCGGAGCGGCGAGTGGACGGGTGTCACCGGCAAGCGCATCGAGACCGTCGTGAACATCGGCATCGGCGGGTCCGACCTCGGCCCGGTCATGGTGCACGAGGCGCTCAAGCCCTACGTGCAGGAGGGCCTCGAGGCGCGCTTCGTCTCGAACATCGACCCGACCGACATCTTCGAGAAGACGAAGGACCTCGACCCCGAGACGACGCTCTTCATCGTCGCGTCGAAGACCTTCGGCACGCTCGAGACGCTGACGAACGCGCGCCTGGCCCGCCAGTGGCTGTGGGAGCGGCTCGGCGCCTCCGGTGCGATCGAGGACACCGACGAGTCCCGCACGGCTGCGGTCGCCAGGCACTTCGTCGCCGTCTCCACCGCGCTCGACAAGGTCGAGGCGTTCGGCATCGACCCCGAGAACGCGTTCGGCTTCTGGGACTGGGTCGGCGGTCGCTACTCGGTCGACTCCGCGATCGGGACGTCGGTCGTCGTCGTGATCGGCCCGGACAACTGGGAGCAGTTCCTCGCCGGGTTCCACGCCGTCGACGAGCACATGCGCACCGCGCCGCTCGCCGAGAACGTCCCGGTCCTGATGGGCCTGCTGAACGTCTGGTACTCGAACTTCCTCGGGGCGCAGAGCCACGCGGTCCTGCCGTACACGCAGTACCTCTCGCGCTTCCCCGCGTACCTGCAGCAGCTCACCATGGAGTCGAACGGCAAGATGGTCCGATGGGACGGCAGCCCGGTCACGACCGACACGGGTGAGGTCTTCTGGGGCGAGCCCGGCACGAACGGGCAGCACGCGTTCTACCAGCTCATCCACCAGGGCACGCGGATCATCCCGGCGGACTTCATCGCCGTCGCCAACCCGGCGCACCCGCTCGTGGACGCCACCGGCGACGGCGCGGGCGTCCACCCCGGCCAGGACGTGCACGCGCTCTTCATGGCGAACTTCTTCGCGCAGACCAAGGCGCTCGCGTTCGGCAAGACCGCCGACGAGGTCCGCGCCGAGGGCACCGACGAGTCGGTCGTCCCGGCCCGCGAGTTCTCCGGCAACCGCCCGACGACGTCGATCCTCGCCCCGGCGCTCACCCCGAGCGTCGTCGGTCAGCTCATCGCCCTGTACGAGCACATCGTGTTCACCGAGGGCACGATCTGGGGCATCGACTCGTTCGACCAGTGGGGCGTCGAGCTCGGCAAGCAGCTCGCGCTGCAGGTCACCCCGGCGGTCGGCGGCGACACCGAGGCGCTCGCCGCGCAGGACAGCTCGACGAAGGCGCTCATCGAGAAGTACCTCGCGCTCCGCGGGTAGACAGGTTGCGTCCGCGACCGGATGACGGACTGGAGGGACGGTGCCAGCTGGCGCCGTCCCTCCAGTCCGTCCCTGGGGCCGCGGTCACGCGGCGACCGATCCCGGTCCGTCGCTGGTCTCGGCGACGCCGGACCGCCCGCGCTCACGGACGAACGCCATGAGCGCGAGGCCGACGAGCAGCACCGCCACGATGCCGAGGATGCCGAACCGGGTCTGCCCGCCGATCGTCACGGCGAGGCCGAACGCCGCCGGCGCGAGGAAGGACGCGGCACGGCCGGTCGTCGCGTACAGGCCGAAGAGCTCCCCCTCGCGCCCGGGCACGGCGAGGGAGACCAGGTGGGAGCGGCTCGAGGACTGCACCGGGCCGACGAACACGCAGAGCGCGAGGCCGAGCACCCAGAAGCCGACCTGCGCCGTGCCGATCACCAGCACGCCGGTCCCGCAGAGCACGAGACCGACGAGCGCTCCGACGATGACCGTCCGGGAGCCGAAGCGGTCGTCGAGTCGGCCGGACAGCACGGTGGCGATCCCGGCGACGACGTTCGCCGCGATGGCGAAGAGGATCACCTCGGACGCCGAGAACCCGAACACCTGCGCGGCGAGGATCCCACCGAACGTGAACACGCCGGTCACGCCGTCCCGGAACACCGCGCTCGCGACGAGGAACACCAGCACGGTGCGACGCTCTCGCCAGAGCCGCGCGACGTCCCGCCCGAGATCGGCGTAGGCGGTGACGAGGTTCCCGGTGCGCACCGGCGCCGGTTCGGACTCCGGGATGACCACGAACAGCGGGACGGCGGACAGTGCGAACCAGAGCGCGGCGATGCCGATCGCCACCCGCACGTCCCACGAGCCGCCCGCGATCGTCGACGGGAGCTGCAGGAGACCGCCCGTCTCGCCGGTGCCCGAGAAGTCCTGGATGCAGAGCACGAGCAGCACCACGAGCAGCACGATGCCGCCGAAGTACCCCGCCGCCCAGCCGATCGCCGAGACCCGGCCGGTCCGTCCCGCGGGGGCCACCTGCCCGAGCATCGCGTTGTAGCCGACGCTCGCGATCTCGTAGGCGACGGTGCCGATGCCGAGGAGCGCCGCGCCGAACACCAGGAACGGCTGCGACGGCGCGACGAACACCATGAGCGCGATGGACGCCACCGTGCCGATCGTCGCGACGAGCACGGAACGCCTCCGCCGGCCGCTCGCGTCCGACAGCCGTCCGACCGCCGGCGCGACGAGCGCGACGACGACCCCCGCGATCGTCAGTGCGACGGCGACGACGGCGGCGTCGTGCGCGAGCGCGGCGTCGAGGGCGACCCGCCCGGCGGGGGTGTCCTGACGCGCGACGACGGCAGGGTCCACGAAGGCTCGGCTCGCCAGGTAGGTGCTGAACACGAAGGTCGTCACGACGGCGTTGAAGGCCGCCGACCCCCAGTCCCAGAGGGCCCAGGCGACCAGTCCACGTCGATCGGTCCGCATCGTGTTCGTTCGCTGCATGGCCGAACCGTACCGGCTTCGCGTGTCGCGACGGTGCCGCGTCCACCCGTGGTCTCGGGGGTGTTCGCTGGACCCATGCCCGCCGTGTCACTCTCCCCGGCCGACTTCCCGCTCTGGTTCACCGTCCTGTCCACGGTCTTCCTCGCCGTGGGGGTCCTCTGCGCGCTCTGGGTCGCCGTCGACGTCGTCCGCCGCCCGCAGGGGATGGGGGTGATGAACGTCGTCTGGCCCGTCACCATGTTGTTCGGTGGCCTCGCGTGGCTCGTCTTCTACCGACGACAGGGTCGTGCGGCACCGCGCGGACGTCCTGCGGCGGGCGGGGAACACTCGATGGTCGTCTCCGTCGCCACCGGCACGAGCCACTGCGGTGCGGGCTGTGCGATCGGCGATCTCGTCGGGGAGTTCACCCTCGTCGCCGTCCCGACGCTCGGCGTGGTGCTCGGACGCGGGACGCTCTACCAGGACCAGATCATCGCCGGGTGGATCCTCGACTTCGTGCTCGCGTTCGTCCTCGGCATCGTCTTCCAGTACTTCTCGATCGCTCCGATGCGGGGGCTCGGACTCCGGGCCGGTCTCGTCGCGGCTCTCCGAGCGGACGCCCTCTCGATCTCGTCCTGGCAGGTCGGCATGTACGGCGTGATGGCGCTCGCCCAGCTCCTCGTGTTGCCCGCGTTGTTCGGGGGCCGGGCGGACGTGCTGAGTCCGGAGTTCTGGTTCGTGATGCAACTCGCGATGCTCGCCGGGTTCGCGACCGCCTACCCGGTGAACTGGGCGCTCATCCGCACCGGCGTCAAGGAGCCGATGTGAGGAGCGCCGGCCGGTCGAGTGCGGTCCGCGGCTGACCCGTCGGGCGCCGGGACCGTCGTGCAGGAGCCCATGGCCAGGCTGGTCCCATGCCCCGAGCACTGCGCGTGACCGTCGTCGTCCCGGTGCTCGACGACGCGGACCAGCTCCGGGCGTGCCTCGGGGCGCTCGCGCGGCAGACCAGGCCCGCCGACGAGGTGATCGTCGTCGACAACGGCAGCTCGGACGAGAGCGTCCGCGTCGCACTCCGCGCCGGAGCGGTGGTCCTGCACGAGCCGGTCCGCGCGATCGGTGCCGCGGCGGCCCGCGGCTACGACGCGGCGACCGGGGACCTCGTCGCGCGGATCGACTCCGACACCGTCGTGCCGACCGACTGGCTCGCCCGCGCGACGGGGTGGTTCGCCGACCCGCTCGTGACGGCGGTGACCGGCCCCGGGCGGCTCCGCGGGCTCGGACCGGTCGAGGGGGCGTTCTGGCAGTCCGCGTACATGACCGCCTACTTCGTCCTGGTCTGGGGATCCCTGGCCCGTCCGCCGCTCTTCGGGTCGAACATGGTGGTCCGACGCGACGCGTGGCTCGCGGTCCGCGGGCGCGTGCACCGCACCGACCCCGAGGTCCACGACGACATCGACCTCGCACTGCAGTTCGACCCCGCGTGGCGGACCCGGTTCGACCGGTTGCTCGTCGTGTCGGTGTCCGGCGTGCCGGTCCGGGACGCCAGCGGCCTCGTCCGGCGCATCCGGAAGGCCGTGCACACGATGCTCGTCGCCGGCCGGGTCGGGAACCCGGTCCGACGGCACGTCCGTCGATGGGCGACGGGCACCCGCGTGGTCGAGCACCGCGTCGGGCATCCGGTCCGCACGGGCTAGCCCGCTGGGTCAGGCGAGGCGCGCGGCCGCCGCCCGGAGCTCGTCGAGGGCTGCCCGCGCCAGGGCCGGCAGCCCCGTGGTGTTCCCGGGCTCGATCCACCGGTCGAACCCGTCGTGGTACGCCCGGGCGCCGAGGTCGGCCGCGAGCGACGCGGTCGGCTCGGCGACGCCCCGCTCCGCGAGGCCGTCGGCGATCGCCCGCGCGATGACCGCCTGCTTGAACACCGCGCGTTCGCGGAGCTCGATGTTCGCGGCGACGACCTCCTGGAGACGCGGTGCGTACTCCCGCTGCTCGTCGAAGGCCGTCGCCGTCATCGCGTCGACCGCTGCCAGGACCGCGTCCATCGGCGTGCCGTCGGACGGAGCCGTCCGGGCCGCGGTGCGTGCCAGGTCGACGAGCACCGGCTGCCCGAAGAAGAGGACCTCGCGCTTGTCCGGGAAGTGCCGGAAGAAGGTCGTCTTGGTGAGCCCCGCCCGCGCTGCGATCTGCGCGGTCGTCGTCGCGTCGTACCCCTGCTCGGCGAACAGATCGATGGCGGCCCGGAGCAGTCGTCCGCGCGCATCGGGCTGCCAGCGTGCCATGCGTCCATCCTAGTCATGTGACTCAGTTACATCAGGTGTACAGTGACGGTACCAAGTCACATCACCATCGAACGGAGACATCATGCGCGTGTTCATCACCGGAGCCGCCGGCCACATCGGGACGGCGGTCGTCGAGGAACTGGTCCACGCCGGCCACGACGTCGTCGGACTCGTCCGGTCCGACCGGTCCGCAGCGGTCGTGGGATCGCACGGCGGCACCCCGCTCCATGGCGACGTCAACGACCTCGACCTGCTGCGCCGGGCTGCGTCGGACGCGGACGCCGTCGTGCACCTGGCGTTCGACAACGCCGCCGCCGCGAACGGGGAGATCGGCCGTGCCGCCGACGCCGACCGCCTGGTCGTCCGGACCGTCGGGGACGCCCTCGCCGGGACGGGCAAGGCGTTCATCGGGATCGGCATCGCGACGACGGGCGACCCGGACGCCGACCGCGCCATGGAGGCGAACCCCCGCACGTTCGTCGCTCGCGAGCTCCTGGCGCTGACCGACCGCGACGTCCGTGCGATGCTCGTCGGGGTCCCCCCGGTCACCCACAGCGACCGGGACCGACACGGGTTCGTGCCGATCCTCATCGGGATCGCGCGGCGACGGGGTGTCTCCGGCTACGTCGACGACGGGGCGAACACCTGGCCGGCCGTGCACACGCTCGACCTCGCACGGTTGTACCGACTCGCGCTCGAACAGGCTCCGGCCGGCACGCAGGTCATCGGCGCGGCGGAACCGGGGATCCCGGTGCGGGACATCGCGACGGCGATCGGACGGGGGCTCGGCATCGAGACGCGGAGCATCCCCGCCGCGGACGCCGCCGAGCACTTCGCCCCGTTCCCGTTCATGGGGATGGACATCGTGATGCCGAACGACGCCACGCGCGCGCTGCTCGGGTGGGAGCCGACGCACCCGTCGTTGCTCGAGGACCTCGCCTCGGGGTACTCCTTCGGCTGAGTCGCCGACCGTCCGTCGGGCCTGACACCCGAACCGGTGCTTCCGGTGCTGCCGGGCGGGGTGCGACGATGATCCGGTGAGCGAGGCAGTCCGCACCGGTTTCCGTCGCGTGCGGATGTCGAGCGACGACGGCGTGGACTACGACGCCGTGTTCCGTGGCGAGTACGCCGGCAGCGACCTGACCTCGACCGCGGACCCGGACGCCCCGTACGAGTACACGGTCGCCGGCGACGACGACGTCTCGTTCCGGACGATGCACGCCGCCGGCGGCCCTCGTGGGGGGACGATCGGGCCGAGACGCGACCACGTGGTGTTCTGGCTGAGCGGTGGGGCGCTCGAGCTGCAGATCGACGGCGACGTCCGGGTGATCACCCCGGGCGCACCGACCATCGTGTCCGCGAGCGTCGCGTACCGGTTCGCCGCCGAGGAGACCCACTACAACGGCCTCCACATCAGCGACACGTTCCTCCGTACCGTCGGTCACGACCTCGGGATCCGGATGCCGCAGGGGCCGGTGCTGTTCGACCAGCAGGACGACCGGATCGTCGCGCTCGCCCCGCTCCGGTCGCTCATGCGCCGCATCGGCCCGCAGTTCGTCGACCCGGTCACGGCGGAGGCGGTCCGCGAGTCCCTGAAGCGGGAGATCGTCGGGGTGGTCCTCGAGACGTTCCCGATGCGTCTCACGGCCGGGAGTGCGGCATCGACGGACCGGTTGACCGCGGCTGTGGCGTTCATCGAGGAGCACGCCGACGAGCGGATCCAGCTCGCCGACATCGTCGAGGCGGCCGGCATGAGCGCGCGCGGCCTCCAGCAGCTCTTCGCGCGCACCCTGTCGACGTCGCCGATGGGCCACCTCGCGGACGTCCGGTTCGAGCGGGTCCGGCGGGCGCTGCTCGCCGCCGATCCCCGGACCGGGCGCGTGGGCACGATCGCGCGCGCCGCGGCGTTCGGCAACCTCGGCCGGTTCGCCGGTGCCTACCAGGAGCGGTTCGGCGAGTCGCCCGCGGCGACGCTGCGACGATCGCCCTGAACCTGGCAGTTCACTGACAGCGGCCGATCCGGTGTGACGATCGCCGACGTCGCTGCGTCCTCCTGTTGATCCACCCGAGCGAACAGCCTCGGGTACCGAGCAACCAGGAGGAATCATGGCCGACACCACCGCAACCCCGAAGACCGTCGCCACCACGACGCCCACCACCATCTCGACCGACGGCGGCAAGACCGTCATCGACGACAGCGTCGTCGCGAAGGTCGCCGGCATCGCCGCTCGCGAGGTCAGCGGAGTCCACGCCCTCGGCGGCGGAGCAGCCCGTGCGATCGGTGCGATCCGCAACGCCATCGGCGGCCAGGACCACGGTCAGGGCGTCAAGGTCGAGGTCGGCGAGCGTCAGGTGGCGGCGGACGTCGTCATCGTCGCCGACTACCCGGTCGCGCTCCAGGACGTCGCCGAGCGCGTCCGCAAGGCCGTCGGCACCGCGATCGAGCAGATCATCGGCATGGAGGTCGCCGAGATCAACGTCACGATCCAGGACGTCTTCATCCCGGGTGACGACGACGAGAACAAGACCGAAGAATCGCGCGTCGCATGAGCACCCCACTCGTCGGCGCCCTGATCGGCGCCATCCTCGCCGTCGTCGCGCTGCAGTTCGGGTTCTGGGGCTTCGTCCTCGTGATCGTGTTCGGCGCGGTCGGGGCCCTCGTGGCCGCGCTCGTCAGCGGTCGCGTCGACTTCGCGTCCCTGCGTGACGTGCTGACCGGGCGCCGGAGCTCCAAGTGAGCACCGGCCCGGTCATCCCGGGCCACGTGGAGATCAGCTCCCGAGCGCTGATCTCCTGCGCCCGGGCCGTCGTCGCCGAGCGGCTGGCCGTCCCCGTCGGGCGGGTCCACGTCGACCTCGACGACCACCAGGGCGCGATCGCGCTCGACATCACCAGCCCGATCGGCGACGCTGCAACCGGCATCGTCGACTCGGCCCGGGACTCCGCCTCGGAGATCCGCGAGCGCCTCTCGTCGCTCGTCGGACGCCGTGTCGGAGCGGCCCGGCTCGAACTCACCGGCATCGTGCGTGCGCGCACGGGCCGGGTCCGCTGAGAGGGCGAACACCATGGCAACCACCGCACTGGAACGCCGTCTCCAGCACCGGTCCGTGCACCGCAGTCGGTCCACGGCCGTGTCGATCGCGCTGATCGTGCTCGTGCTCGTCGCGGCGTGGATCGGCACCGAGTCCGTGCTCGCCGCGATCGGGGCCGCACCCCTGCTGGTCGCCCCCCAGACGGCAGCCGACGCAGCACTCCGTCCAGCGACGCTCGGCGTCACGATCGCGGTCGCCTCGGCGGTCGTCCTGCTCGTGCTCGGGATCTGGCTCGTCGTGCTCGCCGTCGCCCCCGGGCGTCAGCACCGACGGACCGTCGCCCGTGACCGCGCGGTCGTCGTGATCGACGACCGGATCGTCGCCTCGACCGCCGTGGCCGCGGCGAGCACGGCCGCCGGGCTCTCGCCCGACCAGGTCGACGCCTGGGCCAAGGGCCGCCGCGTCGGTGTGCGCATCGTGCCCACATCCGGGATCCCGATCGACACCGAGTCGGTCCGGGCCGCCGTCGACGACCGCCTCCGCTCGGTCGACGAGAACCTCGTCCGCCGTGTCACGGTCGACGTCGCTGACAAGGGAGTCCTCGCATGACCAGCAGCAACCGCACGATGAACCGCATCCTGCTGTTCGTGCTCGGGCTCGTCGCGATCGTCGTGGCGGTGGTCGCCGGTGCCGGGGTCCTCCCGCCCGTCCGCGACGCCATCGCGCCGTACGTCACGCTCCCGGACCGCGTCACGATCGACACCGGGACGCTCTGGATCATCGTCGCGGTGTCTGCCGTGGTGATCGTCCTGTCCCTGACCTGGATCCTCACGCGCGGTCGTGGCGGCACGTCCATCGCTCTCCGCGAGGGCTCCGACGACGACCAGGTCACGATCAACGTCGGACTGGTCCGAGACGTCGTGGAACACGAACTCGCCGACGTGCGGGACGTCGTCGGGACCAGGGTCGACCTCTACCGCGTCCGACGGTCCCGTGCCGCTCGGGTCCGCGTCGCCGTCCGTCGCGGCGGAGACGCCGGCGTCGTGCTCGATGCCGTGGACCGGGCGATCGCCACCCTCGACCGGATCCTCGGTCGAGAGATCCCGACGCTCGTCCACCTGACCGGCGGCACGCGGGCAGCACTCACCAGACGCACGCGCGTGCAGTGACCCGGTCCGGCTCGACCGGATCGATGACTCCCCCACCGGGCCGGTCGCCCTGCTCCACCCCGGAGCAGGGCGACCGGCCCGACCAGTACCACCCCGAGAACCAGGAGGTCGGACGATGACCGATCAGCACCCCACAGCAGCGCGGACCAGCGTGGTGACGGACGACGTCCCCACCGAGCTCACCACACCGCTCCCGGACGACGCGACACTCCCGACGCGGGTCGCGCGGGCCGTCTCCGCGACGGCGACCGGCGTGTCCGGCGTCCACCGACTCGGTGGCCTCGTCGCGAACGCCGCCGACCGGCTCCGCGAACGGATCGGTCGCAGCGCCGGCGCCCCGGGCGTCCGGGCGGACACGGCGGAGGACGGCGTCTCGCTCGTCGTGGACGTCTCGATCGTCGTCGACTACCCCCGGTCCGTGACCGAGGTCGCCGACGCCGTCCGGACCCAGGCCGAGCACGCCGTCGCGCAGCTCACCACGACGCCGGTCGAGGTCCGCGTCCGAGTGGTCGACGTGCACGGACCGTTCGACCGCGACGTCGAACCCGCCGACCTCGTCAACTCCGCCGCCGAGGCCGTGCAGGACACCGCGGCACGGACCGCCGCCGCCACGAAGGACACCGTGGCTCGCGCGGGGAGCGCGGCCAGCCAGGCCGCGGACGCCACCTCGAACGCGGCCAGCCAAGCCGCCGACGCCACCTCGAACGCGGCCAGCCAAGCCGCCGACGCCACCCGGAACGCCGCCGAACGTTCCGCCGACGCCACCCAGGACACGGGGGCACGGGTCGCGGACGCCTCGAGGGCCGCTGCCGCGCGCACCTCCGAGGCCGCGATCGCGATGTCGGACCAGGCCGTCGAGCACGCCGGACGTGCCGTCGACGCCGCCGGAACGGCCACCGCGACGGCGGCAGCCACGGTGCGCGACGCGGGCGAGGGCCTCCGTGTCCGATCGGCGGACGCTGCGGCGAGCGCTGCCGACGCCGCCGCCACCGCCGCCGAGTCGGCCGCCGCGACTGCCGAGGCCGCGGCTGCGACCGCCGCCGACGCCGCCACCACCGCCGAGACCGCCGCGACCCGCCGCTCCCCCGGTCGCCCGTGACCGACCCGTCGTGGTGACCGGCCCCTCGCCGGTCGCAGAGGCGGTCGGGTCGGCTGACCGCGCCGCGGACCTGCGGCCTACCATCGCTGACATCCCGCAGCGGATCGTCGGCTGACGACCCGCCCACTCGGAAGGAACCCCATGCGCAACCGCATCATCCTCATCGGCGTGATCGTGGCCGTCGGCTACTGGCTCGGCGTCCGGGCGACCCGTCCGGTCGTCCGGGACCCCAAGGTCGACCGGCAGCGCGCGAAGCGTCGGGCCGCGGCCCGCAAGCAGCTGGTCAAGACCGTGAAGAAGCACCGGTAGCGCGGAGCGACTGCCGACGACACGGACGGGAGGTGGGGGGGCCGCGGGGCCCCCCCCCCCCCCCCGGCGGGGGGGGGGGAGGGACAGCCGGCGCGACCAAAGCAGGGTAACCAAG